>NZ_JBFIIH010000004.1:0-77653 GCF_041601355.1 Neptunomonas sp. | reverse complement strand
GTTGCTATGGCTAAAGATTATCCGGATATTGTGCAACGCGGCCTGCAAATCAAAAAAACCGGTAATGCGATTGTCAATCTTATTGGCGGCCGCGAAATCCATCCTATTAATGTGCGTGTCGGCGGTTTTTATCGTGCGCCAACCGTCTCTGAGTTACAACCGTTGCGCGAAGAGCTACTCAAAGGCCGTGACCTGGCTATCGCATCCGTTCGCTGGGTAGCCTCACTGCCATTTCCACAATTCCAACGCGATACGCCTTTCGCTTATGAATTTGTCGCCCTGTCGCATCCGGACGAATACCCGATGAATGAAGGCAGGATCATCTCTTCCACGGGTTTGGATATTAACGCTCGGCAATATGAGGAGCATTTCGCAGAAGAGCATGTCAGGCACAGCAATGCTTTACACAGCGTTATCAAAGGGCGTGACAAAAACAATGATGCTTACCTGGTAGGACCGATGGCCCGTTATAACCTTAACTATGACCGGCTTTCACCATTGACTAAAAAGGTGGCTGAAGAGGTTGGCTTCCCACGATTCTGCGACAACCCCTTCCAGAGTATTATCGTACGCAGCCTTGAAGTTCTTTATGCCTTTGATGAGGCTATACGAATTATTGACAACTACCAGCGCCCCGCAGCTCCCTACCTAGAAACGCAGCCCTCTGCCGCAACCGGATATGCGGTGACCGAAGCACCTCGCGGGTTGCTTTATCATCACTACAGTATGGATGAACAGGGTAAAATCACAGATGCTAAAATCGTTGCACCAACCTCTCAAAACCAGAAAACTATCGAGAACGACCTGCGTTATCTGGTTCCTCACTATATGCACCTTGAGGAAGACAATCTTCGCTCGTTATGTGAGCAAGCCATCCGCAATTACGACCCCTGTATCTCCTGTGCAACACATTTTCTTAAGATACATAAGGACAAAAAAGAATGAAGCCATTGATTATCAGCCTAGGGAACCGCTACCGCTGTGATGATGGTGTCGGCCCCTATACGCTTGACCTATTACAACTCGTCCTTGGAGAATCCAGCGATTTTATAGAAAATGTTGGCGATACATCCACCTTGCTTGATATCTGGCAACACAGGGATAAAGTGGTTTTAATCGATGCGTGTTATGCCGATGACACAACTGATACAACTGATTCATCTACAATACAGCCAGGTCAGATTTTCAGGCTGGATGGTCTGAATGAAAGCCTGCCCGCCGACAACCCAGTGTCTTCCAACCATGCCATCAGTATTGCCAATGCCATTGAGCTTGGTAAATTATTGCATCAACTGCCACAATCACTGACTATCTACAGTATTTCAGGCAATAATTTTTCTCAGGGGGAAGCTATCAGCCCACCTCTTCTCATTGCTGCACAACAGCTTGTAAGCCTGATTAGCGTCGAACTCAACACAGGAAATAAAGCATGCACGAGCACTCCCTGATGAAAGACCTGTTGGATAAAATCCAGCAACTCAGCACTCTTGAAAAGAAACCACTGATAGCGGTCAACATCCAGCTGGGAGCGTTAGCACACATTTCCAAAAACCACCTGCGCGAACATTTTGAGCACGAAGTATCGGGAACAACGTTACAAGGTGTCATACTGAATATTGAAGAATTAGACGGGATTGATCACCCCCAAGCTCAGGATATTGTGCTGCAAAGCCTGGAGTTCGAAGACAGTGGCGGTTAAACGCTGTTGTATCCATATCGAAGGCATCGTTCAGGGCGTTGGGTTTCGCCCTTTTGTCTATCGGCTCGCTAAGGAAAAATCTCTGCATGGCTGGGTTGCTAACCATCCTCAGGGAGTGACCATTGAGGTTCAGGGCGAGACGCTGTCAATCCGTAATTTTCTGCAAGCGCTGACAACAAACAAGCCACAGCAGGCTGAAATACATACGCTCAATACCCACTTAACCGCATTAACAGAGGACGCTTGTTTTACCATCAGAGAGAGCATCCAAAGCAAACCTAGACCTGAAAATAAAATATTTGAAAACAACGTATCTGAAAAAAACGTATCTGAAAATATAGCACCTGAAAAAAGAGCTTCAAAAAGGGAAACATCGGTCACCCCACTAATAAGCATCCCGGCAGATACCGCCCCCTGTCAGCTGTGTCTTGATGAGATGTTTGATCCTGACAATCGCCGCTATCACTACCCTTTCAGCAACTGCACTAATTGTGGACCGCGTTTCAGTATTATTGAAAGCCTGCCCTACGACAGAAAAAACACCACCATGCAGCCGTTTACGCTCTGCGACAGCTGCCAACAAGAGTATACAGATCCACTTAACAGGCGTTTCCATGCAGAACCGACCGCCTGCCCGGACTGTGGTCCGCAGTTACACCTGTGTGATAGCAAAGGACGTCTGATAACCAACCACACAGATGCTCTGCAACAAACGGCCCGGGCTATTCTTAATGGACAGATAGTGGCCATTAAAGCTGTGGGTGGTTTTCAGTTACTGGTTGACGCCACTAACCCACAAGCCGTTGATCGCCTGCGGCAACGAAAAAACAGACCGGCCAAACCCTTTGCTCTGATCTATGCCGATACAGAGAACATTCAACAAGATTGCATCGTCTCTGAAACCGAGAAAGCGCTACTGCTTTCTCCTCAGCGCCCTATTGTGCTGCTGGCTAAAAAGAAAGCCCCCCAAAACGAGATAGCGACCGCTGTCGCACCGGATAATAGTGATCTCGGTATTATGCTGCCCGCCTCACCCTTGCACTACTTGCTGATGGCACTGTTACAGCGCCCGATTGTTGCCACCAGCGGTAATATTGCCGCTGAACCCATCTGTATCAGTAATACTCAGGCACTGCAGCGGCTATCAACAGTGGCCGATCTGTTTTTACTACACAATCGCTCTATTGTTCGCCCGTTAGATGACTCCGTTGTCAGGGTAATCAACGGCGTAGCTACACTGCTGCGGCGCAGCCGGGGTTATGCGCCATTACCCTTATCATTATCACTGCCTGAACCGATGCACTCCTCATCACCCTCACCTGACCTACTCGCAGTGGGTGGACAGTTGAAGAATTGCGTGGCGATATCACATAATAATCACGTCTACCTCAGTCAGCATTTAGGTGACCTGGACAATCGCCATACGCAAGAAGCTTTTGAGCACGCCATTAGCGATCTGGCACATTTTTGTGAAGTAAGTCCCGATACTATTATTCACGATCTGCATCCCAACTATGACTCGACACGATGGGCGCTATCCAGTAGAAAAAAATGTCTTGCAGTGCCGCATCATATCGCCCACTTTTTCTCCTGTATGGCTGAGCACCAGCATTTTGGTCGCGCATTAGGCGTCAGCTGGGACGGTTCAGGTTACGCTAACGAAGGTATGCTTCGCGGGGGAGAGTTTTACAGTTGGAACGGCTATGCAGAAATCAACCATCTTGCCTCGTTGCGCTCCTTTCCGCTGCCGGGTGGTGAACAGGCGATCCGTGAACCACGTCGCCAGGCGGCGGGATTGCTATATGCCCTAACGGGCGAAGATGCTTTTACTGAATACCCTGTGCTGCGCCAACAATTCAGCAGATCTGAACTATACAATCTGCAGAGGATGCTTTCACGACAACTGAACTCACCTATCTGCTCCAGTGTTGGCAGGCTGTTTGATGCCGTTGCCGCGCTATTGGGCATTGCAACCCACAACCATTTTGAGGGTCAGGCAGCCATGGCACTGGAAGCCTGCGCTTACCCATCCAAAGCCCGCTGGCATTTCCCTTTTGACGTCATCAGTAAGCAGGGTAGTCAACATCCCGAACAAAGCATCGATTGGGGTCCTATGATCATTGCACTGCTGGATTCTCAGAAAAAACAGATGCCCCGCGAAGATATAGCAGCCGCCTTTCACAACACACTGGCGCAGATAATATTAACCATCACGCAAGCGTTTGACGGCTATCCGGTTTTTCTCTCCGGGGGTGTATTCCAGAACAAGCGATTAACAGAAACCGTTACTCTGTTGTTACGCCAGCATGGTCAACAGGTTTATCATCATGAAGCAGTACCTGCCAATGATGGCGGCCTTGCTTTAGGCCAGATTTATTACGTACGCTGTCTGGAGAACAGATCATGTGTTTAGCCATTCCGGGAAAAATAGAGCATATCCTAAACCCACTGCCGATGGAGAAAACTGGCACAGTCAGTTTTGGCGACATCCGAAAAGAGATTAACCTGGCTTTTGTTCCTGAAGCTGATGTAGGTGATTATGTTATTGTGCATGCGGGCTTTGCCATCAGTAAAATTAATCAAACTGAAGCACAAAAAATCTTCCGGTTACTCGCTGATGATGAACCGGATCCCGCTTGTTGAGGCTTTCGGTTAAGGATAGGTTTTTATGAAATATATGCATGAATACCGCCAGGCAGATACCATTAAGCAACTCGCTGACAAAATTGCTGATGTTACCAGCCAACCCTGGACAATCATGGAAGTCTGCGGCGGCCAAACCAACGCTATTGTTAAATTCGGCCTGCAGCAATTCTTACCCACGCACATAGAACTGGTGCATGGTCCCGGCTGTCCGGTATGCGTTACCCCAGTCGACATCATCGACAAAGCTATCGACATTGCCGCACGCCCAAACGTTATATTCTGCTCCTTCGGCGACATGCTGCGGGTTCCGGGCAGTGCAAAAGATTTACAGTCAGTTAAGGCCGAGGGCGGCGATATCCGCATTGTCTACTCCCCCATGGATGCCCTGAAACTCGCTCAGAGCCATCCTGACAAAGAGGTCGTATTTCTCGCCATAGGTTTTGAAACCACAGCACCCGCTAATGCAATGGCTGCTTATCAGGCACGTGCAAAAGGGATCACAAATTTCTCGCTGCTTACTTCTCAGTTTTTAGTGCCGCCAGCCATCGAAGCCATGTGCCAGTCGCCGCAATCACGAATCCAGGGGTTTCTCGCTGCCGGTCATGTCTGTGCCATCATGGGATACGAAAGTTACCCTCAGCTAGCAGAAAAATATGGCGTCCCTATCGTCGTCACGGGGTTTGAACCGCTGGATATTCTGCAAGGTATTTTGCTCTGCGTACAACAGCTGGAACAGGGCAGATCAGAAGTAGAAAATCAGTACAGCCGTGTTGTTACTCAACAGGGAAACCTGCCAGCTCAACAGATGATAACTGAGGTATTTGAGTGTCAGTCGCAAAGTTGGCGCGGCATCGGGCACATACAACAGAGCGGCCTGAAGCTCAGAGAAGCATTCTGGCCTTTTGATGCCGGGCATAAATTCGGTTTACGAGATAGAGTCTCATCAGCCAACAAAACAGATGATACGACTGGCTGCATCAGCGGTGAGATCATGCAGGGATTAAAAAAGCCGTGCGACTGCATTCATTTCGCTAAAAAATGCCGTCCGGAATCGCCCATTGGCGCTCCGATGGTTTCATCAGAAGGTGCTTGCGCCGCCTATTATCGTTATGCCACGTCTAGTCAGAGCGCCACTTTTAATAAGAGAGTCACTTTTAAAAACAGAGTCACTTTTAAAAAGAGAGTCACTACCGAGACTTCAGAGAAAACGGCAAAAAGGCGAGATCAATGACAAAAAAACAGATTGAGATCAATCCGGAATGCCCGCTACCTTTCTCTGCCAATGAGCGCGTCACTTTAGGTCATGGCAGCGGAGGCCAACTCAGCCATCAACTGTTAACAGAGCTAATCTATCCCTATTTTGATAACCCTGTGCTGGCTACAGGCCACGACAGCGCCCTACTCAGCATAGGCAAACAACGACTGGCATTCACTACTGATTCGTTCGTCGTCAGTCCGTTATTTTTTCCCGGCGGCGATATCGGAAAACTGGCGATATACGGAACCGTGAACGATTTGGCCATGAGCGGTGCAAAGCCACTTTACCTCAGCTGTAGCCTTATTCTTGAAGAAGGCCTGCCCATGAACACCCTATCAACAGTGTTGGCATCCATGAGCCAGACCGCTCAGGAAAGCGGAATACAACTGGTAACCGGCGACACCAAAGTTGTGGAAAAAGGTAAGGGAGATGGAATTTATATCAATACATCCGGAATTGGCGTTGTAGCACATGACGTCTGCATCGCCCCACAACAGATTGAAAAAGGTGATCTTATTATCCTCTCGGGTGACATCGGCCGACACGGTATGGCTGTGATGGCAATGCGCGAAGGACTGACATTTGATAATCCCCTGAACAGTGACTGCGCCGCCCTTTCTGATCCCATTCAAAGCCTGTTGAACGAAGGCATCGTAATACATTGCTTACGTGACCTGACCCGTGGCGGTTTAGCAACAGCACTGGTAGAGTTGTCAGAGAGCGCTGCACAAACCTTCCTCGTAGAAGAAACCGCCATCCCTGTTAGCGATACCGTCACCGGTGCCTGTGAAATGCTGGGACTCGACCCCTGCTATGTAGCCAACGAAGGGCGTTTTATTGCGTTTATACCCGCCGCTCAGGCAGAAGCCGCACTCACCCTGCTGCGTAATCACAGCGTAAGCGCAACCAGCTGTATTATTGGTCGCGTAGTCGAGGGTAATAAGTCTCAGGTGGTCTACAAAACGACCATGGGTAGTGAGCGATTGATGCAACGCTTACCAGGTGAGCAACTGCCCAGGATTTGCTAAAACCTTTCATTGAGTCCTGATTAAGCCCCCGCCAGAACATTCGGGTTATGCTGGGGGTAATGATCAATAGACATAATTCATTCAATCGTTAATTGATAGGTTTGCCAATGCGTTTTAGTGGCCAACTTGTCATACACTGAGCGCGCCCGGTAATTATTCTCTGCGGTGATCCACCTTACCAATGGCCAACCTTGCTGTTTAGCCGCCGCACTCAATCCGGCAAACAACTGATCGACGACCCCCTCACCCCGAACAGCCGGATCGACATAAAGGTCATCCAGAAAACCAACAGCAGCACCTCTTAATGGCGATAACATGGCTCGATAGTGCATCAAACCCATGGCGTTGCCCGCAGGATCCTTGGCTATCAATGCATAGAATGCTTGCGAATCATCCAATATCCATGACCAGACTGAATTCAGGATATCCTGATTCATCGGCACCTGATAGAAATCAGCATAGTCATAATACAATCTCTGCCATTGCTCCCGGTCATCTGCCTGCACTGGAGTAACAGATATTTTTTGCGTTAACGGCATAACGATTCCTTTGATGTTAATAACATTCCTGCAGACCTTTTCTTTGCTGGCCATGATGATCAAAATTGGTGTGATCCAGCCAATCTTCAAGCCCTGCTCTAATCGCCGGCCATTCTTTATCGATCACTGAAAACCAGGCAGTATCCCGGTTTCGTTGTTTATAGATAGTTGCCTGTCGAAAAACCCCTTCAAACCGAAACCCAAGTCGAAGCGCCGCCTTTTTTGAGCCTTCATTACAAGCATCACACTTCCATTCATAGCGGCGATAACCCAAGTCGTCAAACACCCGGCGCATCATCAGGTACATCGCTTCGGTTGCCAGCCGGGTTTGTTGCAAACGAGGCGAAAAGTGAATATGCCCTACCTCGATCACACCAACAGCAGCGTCAATCCGCAAAAAACTGACCAATCCAACAGCAACTGAGGTGCGCTTATCAATAATGACAAAAAATAGCGGGTCATCCGTACTGCAGCTGTCTGACAACCACTGATTGAAACTCTCAAAGCTCTTGAACGGACCGTACGGTAAATAGGTCCAGTTAACCTCTTGGGTATCTTCTGCAAAAGCCTGATACAACTGTTCTGCATGCGCCTCTGGCTGCAACGGTTCCACACTGCAATAACGACCCGGCATTACCTTACGTTGCGGTATCGGTCGACTCTGCCAATACTCAAGCCTATCGCCCATTGGCAGTCCTGCATTTTTTTTCCTGTTATCCATGATAAATCTCAGCCAGGGAAATGACTCAAAAGCACAATTGGCGCTTTGATGATGAGTTTTCGCCAGATTCTTCGGTATTCAAACCGAACGGCCTCATCTACATACTTATTATGAGAAGGTTAAGCGAAATATCGGATCATAAAAAGATCCATTGTAGATATTTATGAGAGAACCACTTTTTTTGGAGGATGATTAGCAGATGGGGAGATGTAAAAATACTCCATCAGCAGAAAGATGGAGCATTTCATTCATGGCTAAGGCTAAGGCTAAGGCTAAGGCTAATCCAGCTCAGGGTTTTCATTCAAAAGCTGGTCGACAAAGAAAACCGGAATTTCCAGTCGATGCGCAATTTCACGCAGAATCACCACTTCAGCATGGTGCGCTTTACCTTCGGCTTTCGCCATCACACAGAGGTCATGCAATACTTGCATACGCTTAGGTATCGCATTGTATTTAACCACTTGATCAGCACGTTTTGGCAGTTCTTCACGTAACTTTTCATAGTTAAAATCTTCTCTGAATTTATACTGGCCAAAGAATTTCTCAAAAACAGCAACCTCCTGTTCAGAGATCGAGCCATTGGCATTGGCAACCAGTAAACTCCCGGCAAACAGTAAGTGACGCATTGCCAGAGACGCATCGGTTTTTGATTCAAGATAACTGGGTTCCATCAGCGTCATAATACCTTCGACGCCTAACTCCAGCGTTCCTATATCAACGCCATCAGGCAGCATATGTTGTGAATGATGAAACAACTGTAATGCCTTTACCCGCAGCGGGCTGAAGGGATGGGTCATAAACCAATCTTCCATGGGTGCTCCGGCCCCGGGAGCACCGTCCACCAGCTGCATATCATCCATTTGCTTGAGGAAGTCTCCCAGATTGAAGCGAACGATAGAGCTCGTTACACCGGATGACAACTTAAACAATGACCGGGCTACGGCGTGTAAGTTTTGGGTACAAAATGCGCCGGCCCTGTCTGCCGAAATTTCAGCGAAACGCGACCAACTTGTCAGCTTTAATGCCAGGTCAGGTGAAATAGGTGTCTTGCCCTTGAGTAAATAGCCCACAGGAATATCATGATGGGCATAAATAAAATGTCCTAATTCATGCCCCATGACAAAACGTAACTCTTCCTCATCAAAGCTATCCAGCAAGCTTGAAGAGAACATAATAAACAAGCGCCCCTCCTCTGGCTTAACGCAGGCGGCATTAAAGTGCGGGCTGGAATAAGCATACAGCTCAACCGGAAGACCCACCCCCAATTTAGTCATACAGTCCTGAGCAATACGTGTCAGGCTTGGCGCCATCGCAGGACTTAAACGAACAGACGTAGACAAAAGCTTACGTCTTACACCTTGCACACCCTGGGATTCAGCTTGTGCAATTTTCTTATTGATCGCAATAACTTCGGGCGCCTGCATCAATTGTGCAGCTAATGCCAAGTCGTGCTGTGAGCGGATAGTATCTGCATTCATTGTAATTATTCTTTGTCAGTGAAAGGGCAACCGCGACGCAGTGAAAACCTTACGCGTTAGTTACACTCTATACTAAAGAAATAAAGATGAACGTAAAGCAGATGAAAAATCTTACGCCTGAGCGGGCATATTGGTTACCGATAGGATTGAACAAACCATCAGTAAATTTCCCATTAAACGAAAAATATAGCACCTCAATATAGTCGACTTTTTGTTTTAGCTTGATCTGATATACAAGCAAAAGCCTATTCTTATAAGTAGTTTTGTCGTAGAATAATGACACTATTCTGCAAGCATAGTGGTTCGAGTCCATTGTTTCATACCGATGCTATAAATTTTTGAATGATTGTTAAAGATTAATGACTAATATTTAAGCAAAAGAAATAAAGTTAAATCATTACTCGCCGATAAAATAAACATTGATGTTCGGAGACAGTAGATGGCGTTGTTAATCTATGACAACGGGAACCTTGTAAAGAACCCGTCAGCAGCACAGTTCCCACAGCGTGGTATTGCAGCCACCAACAGGAGCAGTGCATCTAAAAATTCATCCCAAAACAACACCATCAACAATCCTCAAATTACTACACAAAGTAAACCTGCCAGCTCCCCACTCACAAGCGGCACACGCTCAACGCTTGTTTCATCTCGCCTCTACGAAGAAACCGGACGCAAGTCAGACACCCTTCAGGACCGTCGGCGTTTGATTGCCCTGCATATCATGAACTCCCCGGTAATTACTGTAGGCCAGTTCGATACCGTAAAATTCGCCTGGGAATTAATGCAGCGCGAAGGTGTTAACCACTTAGTCATTGTCAATGGCAATGCACACCCTCTTGGGGTTATCACAGGCGAAAAGCTGCTCAGGTCCGGGTCCGATTCAAATAGCTTTGTTGCTAATTTACTCAATAGCGCGCTGATTGCGGTCAGCCCGGATACATTGGTGCGGGAAATAGCACTAATTTTTATGGAGCAAAAGGTAAGTTGTGTCCCGGTAGTAGAACAGGATCACAAAGTGGTTGGTATTGTTTGTCGCAGTGATCTTTTACGCTTGCTGGTCAGCGGCCCCAACCTTGCGCAACGTGTCTGATATCATTTAACAACTATTTCTGCAGCTGCCATTTATAGAAGCTGCTTAAAACCCAGCGTTAACTGCAATTCATCTTTATTCAGATAGATCTCATTATCAGTAATTGTCATGGTAATAGAGGTGCTGCGATCAAGCAGTACCGGAAGTGAAGCGCTTTGCTCTGCATTAAACTGCCAGACCGCCACCCGAGGCAAGCCCTTATAAGCCTCCTGAGCACGCCCCCACCAGATATCAGACTCACGCCCAAATGCATACAAAGACACCTTAGGAGAACGACTGACAGCTTTACGGATACGTTCAGGGGTTGCCTGCCCGACTTCAAACCAGTGATTTACCTGCCCATCTAAACCACATTCCCAAATATCAGGCTCATCGGTTGCAGATAAACCGCGGCTAAACTGCAAGTCTTCATGATAATTCAGGCCATAAACCATCAGCCGGATCATCATACGCTCTTGCGTTTCGGAAGGATGTTGCGCAAGGGTGAGTTTACAGCTGGTATATAAATCGCGATTCATATCAACCAGCTGCAACTTCACCTTATAGATGGTTGGTTTGAGTGCCATGTGTGTTTAAGAAGTCGTATCCACTTGAACGGGAGTTGTTAAAATCATCAACAGACTTTGAGCATGCTCAGCCGCATCATGCCCAAGGTCTGTCAGATAACCACCATCTTCCTGACTGATCAGATCTTTATCAAACAAGCGCTTTGCAGCAGCGACCGTCTGCGGCCCTGCGCTATGATGAACTTTAATACCTTCTTGCGTAGTACCCAGATTGAAGTGGTTCAGTAGATTCAGTTCAGCTATCAACTCAGCGTCATATGGCATTATGTATTTCCTCACGTCGTTTCTATGCCAGCAGCATAGAGCTTATATGCGCCTCAGTACAGCCCCATCTTAAAAAGATAGCGCTGCGCTAAGGTTGAATGATTGATATCAGGTCGATCAGCTTTCAGGTACCAGGGAATACTAGAAAGTATTGCAACTCTGCAGATCGCCACGCCTGAAACCCAGGTTAAACCATTTGACACGTTGCGCCGACGTTCCATGTGTAAACGAATCCGGCACACTATAGCCTTGAGCACGCTTCTGGATAGCGTCATCACCAATTTTACTGGCCGCATTCATTGCTTCATCAATATCCCCCGGCTCGACAATATTTCTGACACGGTTAGCATGATGCGCCCAAATCCCGGCCAGGCAGTCTGCCTGTAGCTCCAGCTTAACCGACAAAGCATTAGCTTCTGGCTCAGACATGCCACGCTGCAGTTGATGAACCTGCTGTAAAATGCCGAATTGTTGTTGTACGTGATGTCCGACTTCATGCGCAATAACATACGCCTGTGCAAAGTCACCCGGGGCTTTAAATGTGTGTTTCAGCTCTTCATAAAAACTAAGATCGATATAGACTTTCTGGTCACCAGAACAATAAAACGGCCCCATAGCAGACTGCGCCGTCCCGCACGCAGATTTCACCGCGCCACGAAACAGCACCAGGTGTGGCTTTTGGTATGTTTCACCCATCTGCCCGAATAGCGGACTCCAGGTATCCTCAGTATCCGCCAGCACCACAGAAACGAATTCGGCCATCTCATCTGTCACTGCCGGAATTAGTGCGTTTCGCGACTGGGTCTGGGTCTGGGTCCGGTTTTGAGTCTGAGTTTGTACAGGCGCAGAGCCACCCAAGAGCATATTAAGAACAGTACCCGGATCGCCTCCCATCAGCATGATAACAACCGCGACAACTATAATGCCAATTCCGCCCTTACCACCACCGCCAATCCGAAATCCACGTCCAGATCTTCCGGAACCTGCCGACTCAGAACGACGATCTTCAATGTTGGTACTGCGACGACCACTTTTCCAACGCATAGGGCTCTCCGGGAATCTCGAATAAACTCAATATCATGCAAATAGTGCATGTGCTACCGCTTAAACTCAACTGCTTAATCTCAACCATGAACTAACAACTGATTAACGGCGAACCAGTCAGATCACATACACAAGAATAAAGATAACCCTGACATTACCCCGCCTTTCACTTAAAATTCAGTCTTTGATAAACAGATTCGGGAATCGTTGTGGAATTAAAGCATCTGGTAATAAGGGAACTGCATAAAGAGGAAGATCAGGCCACTGTTATCAGTGAGCGTGGTGGTAATGTGAACACTCAACATCCGGTAGTTCCAGATATGGTGCTGGCATTAAATAACGCATTAGCAAGACGCTCTACACTGACACATGGATCCTTTAACAAAGAAAACCGTGACGGCTACCCATTTATCCAGGGGTTTGAGAACTATCTAAGCGAAGAACAGACGCCTGCAAACTTCCTTAAACTGGCTGACTTGGGTATCGCACAACTGGCCGCCGCAATGGATGCACCCTCATCACGAAATGCAACAGGCGGTTACATTATCTTCGCCCACTACCAACAGGAGCGTTATGAATTTCTGCTGGTGGCATTAGTACGCAACCGCTCTGCCATCTCACTTAACGATCAGCTCAGCCCTACAGAAGTAAATGAAGTCGATCTGGATAAACTTCATCAGGCAGCCAAGATCAATATCACCTCCTATCAAAAGGGAAAAGACAGTTACCTGAGCTTTATGGGCACTAAAGAAAAAGGTGATGTCACTCATTATTTTTCAAATGCATTTGGCTGCACTGATGTAATGCCCTCGAAAAAATCTACGGGTGACCTGATCCGTGCCACACGGGATTTCTGCACGCAGAATGGCATGTACGATGAAAGAGAGCAGGTGGTCGAAGATGTCGTCAGCTATCTCAGCCGCCAGCGCTCTGAAAAAAACACAGCAAACCTACCAGACATCGAACAGATCTTTGATCAGCATATTCCAACTGAAAAAACGGAAGAGATCACTGGAAAGTTCGGACGTTTTGCCAACAGCGAAAAATATCAGGTCAGCCAGGAGTTCCAACCCCATACGCATACTCTGAATGCACTGACCAAACTAAAAGCAAAAGCAGACAATTGGCAACTCGACTTTGCCAAACGCTCTTTGGGGCCTCTCGGCTCAGGTAGCGAAATAGAGTTTGATGAGGAAAAACAGGTATTGATGATTCGTCGCCTGCCAAGCCGTGTTGTTGAACAGATCAAACGCACCCTGAAAGGCGAAGAAGAGTAGCTCCCCAGGATAACTTTATTTAGGACGGGCCTGTATGACGGGGTCAGAACAACAAAAAGGACGCATCAGCGTCCTTTTTTATTATGTCGAATCAGCACTACTTCTCGGCAGTGGCTTTAGCTTCCTGCGTCTCATAGATCAGAATAGGCTCAGATGTACCATCTATCACACCTTCATCAATCACAACTTTACTGACATTTTCCAGAGAAGGTAGTTGGTACATAATATCCAACAACGTCCCTTCCAGAATTGAACGCAACCCACGCGCACCGGTTTTACGCTCTAGGGCATGTTTAGCAATCGCATGTAATGCCTCTTTACGGAAGTCGACTTCAGCACCCTCCATTTCAAACAATTTAGTATATTGGCGCACTAAGCTATTTTTAGGCTCTGTCAGTATCTGCATCAATGCTTCTTCATCCAGCTCACCCAGCGTGGCTATCATTGGCAGACGCCCTACGAACTCAGGAATCAAACCAAATTTAACCAGGTCTTCCGCTTCAATATCCAGTAATGTATCTGAGATGGATTTTGTATCGGCCTTACTTTTCACGCTGGCATTAAAGCCGATTGAGCTTTTCTCAGAGCGATTACGGATAATCTGCTCCAGACCAGCAAAAGCACCACCACAAATAAACAGGATGTTTGAAGTATCGACCTGCAAGAACTCTTGCTGAGGGTGCTTGCGGCCACCCTGAGGCGGAACGGAAGCAACCGTACCTTCAATTAGCTTGAGTAATGCCTGCTGCACACCTTCACCCGAAACATCCCGGGTAATTGACGGGTTATCAGATTTTCGTGAGATTTTATCGATTTCATCGATATAGACGATACCCAGCTGTGCACGTTCTATATCATAATCACATTTCTGTAATAATTTCTGAATGATATTCTCAACATCCTCGCCCACATAACCGGCTTCTGTCAGCGTGGTCGCATCTGCGATAGTAAAAGGCACATTCAGCAGACGCGCCAGGGTTTGTGCCAGCAGTGTTTTACCACTACCGGTAGGCCCGATCAGCAAAATATTACTTTTACTTAACTCAATATCTTTGTTCGCTGAGCTGCTTTGAAAGCGTAAACGCTTATAGTGATTGTAAACCGCCACGGCCAGTACTTTTTTAGCACGGTCCTGACCAATAACATAATCATCCAGCTTTGCTTTGATTTCAGCAGGAATAGGTAATCGCTCTTGCGCTTCCTGCTCATCGATTTCCCGTATCTCTTCACGAATAATATCGTTACACAGGTCTACACATTCGTCACAAATAAAGACTGACGGACCAGCAATCAGCTTTTTAACTTCATCCTGATTTTTTCCACAGAATGAACAAAAAAGCTTGCCCTGCTCATTATCTTTATCGTCGATATTATCGCTCATTCAACCTACCTCATACTCATTCCAGCAAAGCGGTAATGTAATTAATAATAGCTGATGACGTACTTTTCAACTTTCTTTTCAACGCTCAGCCCATTAATACGACCCGCTAACCAGACTTTATTGACCCTGACGCTTATCTAATACTGAATCAATCAAACCGTATTCTGCTGCTGCAACAGGATCCATAAAGTTGTCCCTGTCAGTATCACGTCTGATATTTTCAATGTCCTGGCCGGTATGCTCAGCCAAGATACGATTCAATTTTTCACGAATACTAAGAATTTCTTTGGTGTGTATCTCAATATCTGTTGCCTGGCCTTGATACCCGCCTAATGGCTGATGAATCATAACGCGCGCATTAGGCAAGGCATGGCGCTTACCTGTCGCTCCGGCAGACAATAAAAACGCACCCATGCTGGCCGCCTGACCAATACACATAGTGCTGACGTCGGGCTTGATAAACTGCATAGTATCGTAAATTGCCAGACCTGCTGTAACAGAACCGCCCGGGGAATTAATGTATAAATGAATATCTTTATCTGGATTTTCTGCTTCCAGAAACAGCATCTGAGCAACGATCAGGTTCGCCATATGATCTTCAACCTGGCCAACAAGAAAGATAACCCTCTCTTTAAGAAGACGAGAATAGATATCATACGCACGCTCACCGCGAGCAGACTGCTCTACTACCATCGGCACCAGACCAGAGTTCTCAATGATCTTAGCATTGTCCTGATGGAATACTGACATGCACTTTACTCCTTATCCTTGATAAACAAAAAACGACAGCGGATCAGCACCAACTGCCGTTTTTCATTCAGTCAATGCGTCACTTTATTGTTGAGCAGGCTTGATTGCATCTTCATAAGCAACAACCGACTCAGATACTTTAGCAGAAGAAAGCAAGTGGTCGATCACTAAATCTTCCAACACTAAACTCTTAACCTGATTCAGCATTTCGTCATTGCTGTAGTACCAATCAATCACTTCCTGAGGCTCCTGGTAAGTACTGGCCATCTCTTCGATAGTAGAACGTACGCGCGCATCATCCGCTTTGATTTCGTTAGCTTTGATCACTTCCTGCACCAGCAAGCCTACAGTAACACGACGCTTAGCCTGATCTTCAAACATCTCTTTAGGCAACATGTTAGGATCAATCTCTGCACCGCCACCAAAACGCTGTACAGCTTGCTTACGCAGATTATCGATTTCACTGTCAACCAATGCGCTTGGCACTTCGATTCCGTTAAGATCGACCAACTGAGTGAAAACCTGGTCTTTCAGTTTCATTTTCAGAGCATTTTTCATTTCACGTTCCATATTAGAACGTACTTCAACTTTAAATGACTCTAAATCAGTGGCTTCAAGCCCGAATTTACCAAAAAATTCTTCGTTCAGTTCTGGCAACTCAGGCGTAGACACTGACAGTACTTTTACGTTGAATGAAGCTTCTTTACCTTTCAGGTTTTCAGCGTGATAATCTTCAGGAAAAGTCGCTTTAACCTCAACATCATCACCCGCTTTAGCGCCGATCAGGGCATCTTCAAATCCTGGAATCATTGAGTTTGAACCCAGAACCAGATCCATACCCTCTGCTTTACCACCTTCAAATGCTTCACCGTCGATGAAACCTTCAAAATCAATCTTCAGACGATCGCCATCAACAGAGGCGTGTTCGACTTCAGTCCAGTTAGCTTGCTGCTTACGCAAGGTATCAATCATCTGTTCCAGATCAGCATCTTTCACTTCAGAGCTTTGCTTATCGATCTCTACGGCAGAAAAATCAGCCAAAGTGACTTCAGGATAAACTTCGAATGTTGCTACAAACTGGAAGTCTTCACCATCTTTATCATTTTTGAATTCGATTTGAGGACCACCAGCAGGGGTAATTTTTTCCTGCTGCACAGCTTCATAAAAGCTCTGCTGAAGTACTTCACTAATAACATCCTGACGAATACCGGCACCGAAACGTTGCTTAGCAACTTTCATAGGAACCTTGCCAGGGCGGAAACCGTCCAAACGCTGAGTACGAGCAGCTTGCTGAACTCGTTTATTTACATCACTTTCAATGCGCTCTGCTGGCACAGTGATTGTCATCTGACGCTCTAGAACGGAGGTCGTTTCAACAGAAACTTGCATGGAATTCCTCACAAAAAATACTATGTACCGGTTTATCGATCTTTATGAACTAGTTTACCGGAATACTCACCTGATTAGTTCACAAAGTCGTTTAAATAAGACTCGATTATACTTCCAAGTCAAAAATTCTAAAGCGCGAAATTTTCCGGCACTTGAGCATATTAGTCAAGTGATTACGGAAAAACAGGCTCTCAAGTTAATTTTATTGGAAAAAGGAGTGAATTATTAATGATATCAGAGAAAAAAAGATATGGGGTGAACGATGGGGCTTGAACCCACGACCGCCGGAATCACAATCCGGAGCTCTACCAACTGAGCTACGCCCACCACTACAAATAAAAACACCATTTACCAGGACGGTAAATGGTGCGGATGGAGAGACTCGAACTCTCACGCCTTGCGGCACTGGTACCTAAAACCAGCGTGTATACCAATTTCACCACATCCGCATTCGATTTTTAGCATGGGGTGAACGATGGGGCTTGAACCCACGACCGCCGGAATCACAATCCGGAGCTCTACCAACTGAGCTACGCCCACCATAACTAAAATCACTTTTTTTACCAGATAAGTATCAAAAGCGCACTTGATTGAAACAGTCTTAAAATCCCTGTCTTCAGCGCCTAGGTAGCGCCTCACTCAAGATGGGGCGTATTCTATGGATAGCTTCGCGCACTGTCAACCAATTTATTATGAAATCTGAAAGAAAATTTGCAGTCATTTCAATAGACTAGCTTTACTATAAAAAAGCTGAATTTTTTATTGACGCAACTTTTGCAAAGGGGTGATAAATATTACTTACGATCCGGACTCCTGCCCGTTAAAACAGACGTTATCAGCCCTGAGTCAGCTTATCCAATATCGGACAATATGCCTGATCATCTCCCAAACACTGCCCCACTACCCCTTCCAGCACATCACGCATGTTCTGTAGCTGCTCAATCTGTTGATTGACCGTATGCAAATGCCGCTCAGCCTTTTGCTTTACAGCTGCACTGGTTCTTTCAGGATCCTGAGAAATCAGTAACAACTCATGACTATCACTTAAGGAAAAACCTAACGCACGCGCACGCTTAATAAACAACAACCGCTCCAACTGTTCCTTATCATACTGCCGATAGCCATTTTCACCCCGCTTAGCCGGGGGAATGATCTGTTGTTGCTCATAATAACGAATTGTCTTGCTGCTAAGACCCGTATGCTTAGCCGCGTCTGCGATATTCATTTTCTCACCTGATCTGTCTTTACTATCTCTACTACTGCATGGCAGTCGCACTGCAGCCACTTTTATCATTTGACCTTACTGCTACTGTAACCTTTACACTGTCATAAATAGTACCTCAATCAGTTTAATCACACGACCAATTAGCGTGCCAGCAACATTAAGAGGCTCTGGTTTATGAACACTATTTTTATTCTTGAAAATGTATCCTGCGCAGGCTGTGTTAAAAAAATAGAAACCTGCATTTCGAACATTCCTGATATAGAACACGCTGAAGTCAACTTTCCTCAGCGAAAACTCTATATTCAAGGCTCAGTCAATAGCGAACTTGTTATTAACGAGCTTAACACTATCGGCTACCGCGCCCGCCTTTCGCAAAACGAAGCAGAAGATCGGATTAAGCAAAAAGCCAGTGATGCCGCACAATATCGCCAACGACTGATTCATTCAGCCGTTGCCCTTAGTCTCGGTATTCCGATGATGCTGGCTGGGTTTTTCATGGATGAGATGAGCGTACAAACGGCCAACGACCAGATTCTATGGGGGATCATTGGAGCTCTGACACTGGCTATCATGTATTTTTCAGGTCGCCATTTCTTTTCAGGGGCCATCACGGCGCTGCGCAACGGCAGTTCAACAATGGATACCTTAATAGCTATTGGAACAGGAAGCGCATGGCTGTTTTCAATGCTTATTGTATTGTTCCCACAACTATTTCCTGAAACAGCGCGTCATATCTACTTCGAGGCCACCGTGATGATTATCGGCCTGGTGAACCTTGGATTGGCAATGGAGCTCAGAGCACGCAGCCGGACATCGGATGCGGTAGAGCGCCTGCTGGACCTGCAACCTAAAACCGCACGCGTGATTCGCAACGGCAAGGAGCAAGACATACCGCTGGAGCTGGTCAATATAGGTGATCAGATCCGAATTCGACCAGGCGAGCAAATCCCTGTTGATGCCCGCGTACTTGAAGGGCAAAGCTATATTGATGAATCGATGCTTACAGGAGAGCCTCTTCCTGTTAATAAAAGCACCGGGGACACTATCTCAGGAGGTACATTAAATAAGTCTGGCAGCTTATTGGTTGTTGCTGAGAGAGTTGGCTCTGAAACAGCGCTGAGCCGTATTATTGAGATGATAAAACAAGCGCAAAACAGTAAACCAGAGATTGCCCGCCTGGCGGATAAAATCTCATCTATTTTTGTACCGGTAGTCATTCTTATCAGTATTGCCACAGCGACCCTTTGGTATTTTTTCGGACCAGAACCTAAAGTCGCCTACATGCTGATAACGGCCACAACCGTACTCATTATCGCCTGCCCTTGCGCGCTCGGTCTGGCGACGCCGATGTCAGTCATGGTTGGCGTAGGTAAAGCAGCAGAACACGGCATACTTATTCGCAACGCCCAGGCCCTGCAGACAGCATCAGCTATCAACACAATCGTTCTTGATAAAACAGGAACGATAACCGAAGGCGCCCCCACACTGACAGGCATTATCTCCCTACATAGCCCTGACGACCTGCTACTGGCACTTGCCGCCTCATTAGAGCAGCTATCAGAACACCCGTTAGGAGAAGCGGTGGTCAAAGCAGCACAAGAAAAACATCTTGAATTACACAACGTTGACCAATTTAACGCGATCACCGGACGCGGCGTGAGCGGCAGGATTTCAACGCAAGACATACTGCTGGGTAACCACGCCCTGATGCGTGAGCAAAACATCAACACCCAGGCCGTTAGCGACGCCGTCACACGCTTAACACAAACCGCTCACACACCCATCTTCATAGCCATAAATGGCCAGCTAGAAGGCGTACTCGCAGTTACCGACCCGATTCGCCACGACTCTGTCAACGCCATAAAGCGTCTGCAAAAAGCCGGCATTAAAGTAATCATGCTTACCGGTGACAACCAACAGACAGCGGCGGCCATCGCAAAACAAGTGGGTGTTGATGAGTTTATTGCAGAAGTCATGCCTGCAGACAAAGCCCGCAAAGTTAAAGAACTACAACAGCAAGGCTCCATTGTTGCAATGGCCGGTGATGGTATTAATGATGCCCCTGCTCTGGCACAAGCCGATGTGGGCTTTGCTATTGGTAATGGCACAGATATCGCTATCGAGAGCGCTGATATGGTACTGATTCGCAACTCTTTACACAGTGTTGCTGATGCTATTGAGTTGTCTAAGGCGGCTTTAAAAAATATCCGCCAGAACCTGTTCGGCGCATTCATCTACAACAGTCTGGGGATACCAATTGCGGCAGGGATACTGTTCCCGTTTACAGGCATTCTGCTAAGCCCGATCATTGCAGGTGGCGCTATGGCATTTTCATCAGCAACCGTGGTCGCCAATGCAAATAGATTAAGATTATTTAAGCCATCAGCCTGATAGAAGAAATAAACGAACAGCCAGATGCATGGGATAGAAAATAAGCACCAGAAAGCAGGAAGAGGAAGTGAAATAACAGCTCAATGACATTCAGGAATGGCGTCGCCAATATGACGACGCCAAGAACAATCGTGTAGTGACGCCTTTATCCTAAACTTGAACTTTTTTGATGCATCTAAAACAGTAGGAGGCTCTCGCTGATAGCCTGAACGGTCAGCTAATGATTAATCCGGCACTTTCTCCGAAGCTGTGAGAAAAGCCTCTGCGTCTGAGGTCGCACTATGAGGCACAGAAGAAGGATCAGCACTGGTTTCAATCAGCTTCACCCAATCGGTCATTATATTCAATTGCGCTGCTGCGAGCTTGAGGCATACCAGTAACGGGACGGCCAGCAGTACACCCGCCGCCCCCCAAAGCCAGCCCCAGATAAATAGCCACACGACTAATATCAATGGATTTAATCGTAAGTGACGCCCCAACACTGTCGGTGTTATAAATTGAGCTTCTAACAGATTAATTCCAAAATAGACGGCGGCCGGCAATAGTGCAATCCATTCCATGCCGTATTGAGTAACGCCCGCAAGACTGAGTACCATTAGAGCGAAAATAGGACCAACATACGGGGCAAAATTGAGTACGCCAACCAGCGCACCCCAGAGCAACGCATCGTCTACATCCATCATCCAAAATACGCCTGCAGTGACTATTCCCAGCCCTGAATTAATGATAGTGACCGTCAGAATGTAGCGTGATAACTCTTTCTGCAGCTTTCCTTTAAGCGTAGCTGGCCGACGATGCTTTTGCTCTGAGAGGAAGATCTCCAGGTAGCTGTCATATAATCGCGGACCAAAGACCAACAGAAACAGCACCAGAATAACGAAGGCGACAAACTGAGCAATGACTACGGGTGTTGCGCCCAATATAGAGATGATTTTTTCTATCCCACCACGCATAACGTGCTCAGAAAGCTCGCTATTCACATGGACGCCTCCCTCCTTCCCATCGCTGACTATTACTTCTGGCGCGTCATCTTTACCGAATAAACCAAATAATTTGAAGCTTTTGTCCTTAGGTGGCGATGCTTGTGTATCGACCTTAGGCGCAGACTCAGGACTTATAGCCAGGCTAATATCATCTAGCTCTTTGGTCAGCTTAGTCGACAACTGAGGCAGCTGCGCCAACCATTTTTGTGCAGGTTCTGTTAGTTCAATAGCCAACATCGTCACAGGCCCGCCAATCATGGCTAGCAGTAAAATTGCCGACAGTGTTCGCGGTATGTAAAAGCGCTTAAAGAGTGTCACCAACGGGCTGAGTAGCAACGAAAACAACAGCGCAACGAGTATAGGCATTAATAATGATTTAGCGAAGTACAACGTATATAAAAGCGCCAGGGCCAGCAGGACGTAGATGGCCATAACATAGCCTGAGCGCTTAGGCCCAACGCCCGCGGTTACTGGCTTATTTGTAGCGGCTGGCTCACTTTCGTTATTAATCATCATGCATACTCATTAAGCGACGCGCGCAACCAGTCAGAAAGGGAGAAAAGCTATAACCAGCTTTCGCCACTGTAAAAACTTTACGCCAGCCAATAACACCCGCCATTAATCCGGCACACAGGCCACCGCCTACTATCAGATAAGGATTGATCTTTTTCAGGGCGGCTTTTGATTGCTCGTTAGTCAGCTGAAATTGCGCCTGACGTAGATTCAGGCGCTGGTGTACGGATTGAATATCGCGACATAAGGATTTACGCGTCACTGTTCCTATCTCCAACCAGCCGACTTATATGCTGCCGGGTTAATGGCAGGGTCAGGCTTTTCTTATAATGCTTCCAGCCTATAGAAATACCCACCAAGCCTAAGAACTGGATGATAAAAAAAGTGAGCAAGCCCTGTGTTACTGACGCATTTAACAGGTAAATCAGCCATGCGAGCAACGCACTAAAACTAATCCATGTTAACATCAGAACCGGGATAAACAGCAGCGCCAATACCAGTAAGCGCGGGCTATCGGAAAGAGCGAGTCGCAACTCAAGCTGTAATAGTTTAAAAATATCGGAACCGCTAGCAGACGCCTGCTCCAGCCAACGCGCCCATAACTGCAACTCATCTAACTGCCTGGCTTTGTCAGCATTGTCTTGCGGGCTTGCCGTATCAGACTGCTCAATCATTTACGCGTAAATAATTGAGAAATGACAAAGCCGGTAATAAAGGCAATACCTAACGTAGCGAGTGGCTTTTCGCGGATAAAGCCAGATGCTTGCTCACCTAGCGCTTCGGTTTTGTCGCGGCCTTTAAGCAATTGCTCGGTTGCTTCATCCTTTATGTCGACGCCAGCGGCTTCTGCGGCCAACTTAAAATGCTCTTTCGCCTCTAATAATTTATCGAAAGCGCTCAACATGGCATCTTTACTGGCGGCCAGTTCATCTGCTTTGGTTTTATTCGTAGTTGTTGGCATTTTTATTCTCCTTGAACCTTGCTGCATTTTGTCACGGATATCATCAGGCTACTACAGTCCGCTCTTTAGTGTCACGCCTCTATACCCAGCGCGATCAGTTAAAAACCACTTACCTGAAAAGCATATATCTTCAAACCAGGTTATATAGCGACGCATAGTGCTGATTTCGTGCTGAACTTAATCGAATATTTCCTTAGAGGGCAATATACAATCAATAGAAATATAATTGGAATATATTATTTTTTGTCTTTCTCGCACTGTTAATCATTTCAGTTAATGATGGGTATTCTGCATGGCAGGCCGTTTATCATTTAATAGCGCACTATTTAAACAATTTAATTTGCCAGGTCGGCGTCATGAACACAGGTATTACTGATGAGAAATGGAAATAAATAAACATGCCGGAAACAACAACGTTACACAGGGAGAGAGCAATATTTAGCGTGCAGGGGTGAGTCTTAAGTGGAACCGGGAGGCTTTGAGCCTTTCGCGCCCAAATTTACCAGTATTATTACTACTATTCGTATCTACGCCTGAAATGGTGCGCCCAGTAGGATTCGAACCTACAACCTACGCCTTAGAAGGGCGTTGCTCTATCCGGTTGAGCTATGGGCGCGTAGAAATCTAAGCGAACTAGATCCTTTATGTGGCCTTGCTGCTGAACCGAGATTCAAAGGCCCCATAAAGGAGGGCGTATCCTAAAGGAGCACTGGTATGCCGTCAATATCTTTTTAAGCAGCATAGCATTTATTCATCCTTCTTAGGCCTAATCACCCAGCGACTACTTGGCCGCAGCGCCTTAACATGAGAAAATCTGCGCTATTTTGATATATTGCCAGCATCGGGAATCGCCAAATACAATGAGCGCACAGATTATTGACGGAAAACAGATTGCTGCCGACGTTCGTCGACAGGTAGCACAACGCATACAAAATCGATTAAACGAAAATAAACGCGCTCCCTGCCTGGCCGTTGTTATTGTCGGCAACGACCCCGCTTCCCATGTTTATGTTCGCAATAAAAAGAATGCCTGTATTGAGGTGGGAATCGAATCAATTTCATACGACCTGCCATTTGAGACAACACAAGAACACTTACTTTCTCTGGTAGATGAACTCAACAGCAACGCTGATGTTGATGGCATTCTGGTCCAGCTGCCACTGCCCGCACACCTGAATAGCAATGAGATTCTGGAGCGTATTCAACCCGCCAAAGATGTCGATGGATTTCATCCATTCAATCTTGGCCGATTAGCACAACGACTACCCGCCTTACGCCCTTGCACCCCCAAAGGGGTTATGAAATTGCTTGAATCTACCGGCATCGACCTACACGGACAGGAAGCCGTGGTGGTTGGGGCTTCAAATATCGTCGGCCGCCCTATGTCGCTTGAGCTACTCCTGGCTGGCTGTACAGTCACAACAACGCACCGCTTCACGCGCGACCTGGCCTTTCATGTAAAACGTGCCGATATTGTCGTCGTGGGTGTAGGCAAGCCGGGTTTGGTAAAAGGTGAATGGATTAAACAAGGCGCTATTGTTATTGACGTAGGCATAAACCGTTTGAGCGATGGCCGTTTAGTCGGTGATGTAGACTATGAAATAGCTGCTAAAAAAGCCGGCTGGATTACCCCAGTACCTGGCGGCGTAGGCCCAATGACAGTTGCCTGTCTGATGGAAAACACGCTGGAAGCAGCATCAAAAGAAGATTAACGCTTTGCAGACAATAAAAAAGCGAGCAACATGCTCGCTTTTTTACATTCAAACCTAACTAGCTTTCACGAAACCAACTGGTCCCTTCACGACTATCCTTTAAAATCACACCCTGCTCAGCCAAAGCATCACGAATTTTGTCCGATTGCGCATAATCCTTATTCGCTTTTGCGGCATTACGCTGCTCAATCAACTGCTCAATGGCAGCGGCATTGATCTCACCTTCTTTATCCGCACCTTTCAAAAAAGCATCCGGATCCTGCTGTAACAAGCCGAGAATTCCCGCCAACTCTAGCACCTTTGAGGCAAGAGCAACTGCCGCCGATTCAGAGGTTTTCTTTAATTTGTTCAGCTCATTGACCATTTCAAAAAGCACCGAGATTGCTTTAGGTGTATTGAAATCATCATCCATTGCCTCATAAAAACGTAATTCAAACGCTTTAGCACCCTCATCGACACAAGCCGATTCATCAGCACTTTTTGATAGGCTAACGCCATTCAAAGCCTGATAAAAACGCTCTAACATGACGCGCGCTTCCTTCAAACTGTCTTCGCTGTAATCGATATAGCTTCGATAATGTACGCGCGCGAGGAAAAAACGTACCACTTCAGGATCATACTTCGCCAACACATCCCTGATCGTGAAAAAGTTGCCTAATGATTTAGACATTTTTTCACTGTTCACCCTTACCGGCCCTGCATGCATCCAATGATTAGCATAGGTACAGCCATTTGCCGCTTCGGACTGCGCTATTTCGTTTTCATGATGAGGAAAAGGCAGATCTGGGCCGCCTCCATGGATATCAAATGTATCACCCAAACAACATTTAGACATGGCGGAACACTCAATGTGCCACCCGGGCCGGCCCGCCCCCCAAGGAGACTCCCAGCTCACTTCACCAGGCTTGACGGCTTTCCATAACACAAAATCAAGCGGACTCTCTTTAGCCTCATCAACCTCAACACGAGACCCGGAGCGCAACTCATCGATATTCTGGTTCGTTAACTTGCCGTATTCTGCAAATTTTTCAACACGATAATAAACATCACCGTTTGACGCTGGATAGGCATAACCTTTTTCAATCAGCGTACTAATAAGCGCAATAATCTCATCAATGTGCGCTGTTGCCTTAGGCTCCTGATCCGGGCGAAGCACACCTAACGCATCTTCATCCTCGTGCATTGCTGCAATCATTCGCTCCGTCAATTGCTCAACAGTTTCACCATTCTCATTGGCGCGCTTAATAATTTTATCGTCAACATCAGTGATATTACGTACATAATTGACACGCCAGTTGCGCGCACGCAGGTATCGCGTAATGACATCAAAACACACCATCACTCTTGCATGCCCGATATGACAATAGTCATACACTGTAATACCGCAGACATACATATTAATCTGGCCTTCTACTAACGGCTTAAAAGGGGCTTTTTGTTTGGTGAGTGTGTTATAAATCTGAAGCATGATCTACTGATGTATTCCTGAGTAATATAAAAAACAAAACTGCTCAATATGACCAGATAAACGACGATTATAATAGAAATCCGTGGCTAATGTGGTAATTGCAGCGCTCTTTTGGGCTGCATCCAAACACAATTTAATCAGATAGCCTTAAACGACCCACCTGCTGCGTTCCCAAAGGACTCTTTTCAGACGTCAGCAACAAGGTTTTATCATCCTGCCAGATCACCGCTTCCCACTGCCCATAAGGTAAAATCGTGTGATATCTTGCACTCTCCCATACCGGCAGATCAGATTTAACATCAATAATCCAAATAAACGACTGACCAAATACACTGGCTTTCTGGTAGCCAAGCAAGACCAGCTTGCCGGTCTTCTGATTATAATCTGCCGCAGTAATAAGTCCTGAGACAGGTAAGGTGACGCTAGAACGAACGGCTTGTTGAGATTTTTTGGCATTTAAAATATACAAGCGAGACTGTAAATCTCCTCGATTTTTAGTAAACAACCATAGCTTTTCACCGACAACAGTTAATGCTTCACAATCATAATTATGCTCCTTACCAGGATCATCTTCACCCCGGTCGGTGTATTGAAAACTGATTTTTTTAGCCGTTACTTTCTCTTTATCTTTTGCCTTAATAAGTTTTTCCCAGCTCACCTTATAAATATCAAGAGTCTTGCGCTTTCCCTTGTTGTTACCACAATCAGCTATAAATAAGTGTTTATCCGTTTGCGCTAATGACTCCCAATCAATATTTTTGGAACCACCAATCTTTATTCTCTTTTCAAATTCATAATCCTGAGCCCCAAAGGCATAGACTGCATCCTTACCGCCACTGTCATTAATCGTCCACAAATAACCACCGAACAGAGCAAGCCCGGATGTTTCGGATACCTCCTCTGGCAAATACTTTAGACTTTCATTCGACAAAGTCTGCCCTAACTGATCTCTGGATACCGCTAACGCAGAGCATCCCACTAACAGCCCAGATATAATCAACAGCAAAAAAAATCTTCTGTATATCATTGAAATACCGCACATTTTATTAAATTTTAACATAAACAAACCAAGCTAAAAAAACCGTAACACCGGGTGATGTAATGACGCATTTTTTTATTGCTGAATATCAGCCTTCAGTATATTGAGCAAACAATGCTTTAACACTCTGTTACGTCAGAGTCATTACATTTTTTATACTGTCTTTAACACTTTTTCTAATCTGGTTGTAATAGACTTATTACGCTACCATGAAACATACATAGATTCCCTTACGGACATCAATTATGCCCAGCGTTGATAAACATTACAGCCAAAGCTTACAACCGGATGAAATTTTAAAACGGCTTAACGAAGCGTATCCCGACGGCCCCAACGTCTATCAGCTTGCACCTATTGATCAGTTACATATAGGCGGCATAAAAGCCTCAGAAAAACTGGCTCAACGCCTAAGTGAGTTCAAAGCCAGCAAAGTACTGGATATTGGCAGCGGTGTGGGCGGATTATTGCGCGTGTGCAGCCAACAGCATGAGGCTATTTATGTAAGCCTGGATATTACCCATGAGCTTAGCTGCATTAACCAACACCTCAATAAACTAAGCAAAACGAACTGCCCCAGCATGGTTGTCACCGGCAATGGCCAACAACTTCCTTTTCCCAATCAATCATTTGATCTGATTATAATGCAGCACAGCCTGCTGAATATGCCTGATAAGCGCGCTGTACTCAATGAATGTAAACGCATTCTGAGCCCTGACGGACATCTCATTCTTCATGAAGTATTAACAGGAAAAAATTCAGATAAAATGTTATTCCCCGTGCCTTGGGCAAGCACATCTGACCTATCTCACCTTATATCCTCAGCAGAGATCAGCGCACTAATAAGCTCCGTCTCGATGAAAGTTGAATCCATGCAAGACTGGTCAGCCGAAGCCTTATCCTGGCGGTCGCGTCAAACCAGCAAGCAGCAAACGCTGCATGCTCCGGTAGTGACTCCCGGCATGATCCTAGGCTCTGATTTTGCTTTAATGGGAAAAAATGTACAGCGCAATCTGGAAAAAAGCGCAATAGAGATTGTAGAAATTGTGATTAGCTGATGAAAAACATATCAATTATTTGTTTTTCATATACTCAGTAGTATCAAAATAGATGGTTTGCTGGCCCTGCTTCACCTGGCCACTTAAATCCACCAGACGAATTCCTAGCAACACCGATTCGTAAAATCGACCGCCGATCTCATCTACAGAGCCCCCAAGAATATCCCAGCTTAATTGCTTGTTACGACCCAAAGCCCAAAGTATAGCTTTCTGAACGGTTCGTTTATCATGAATGCCATCCTGGTGAATAATGATAGCCGTCTCTATGGTCCGGCCATTCCCACCGGAAATCGACGCATTAAACCCAGAGTGTTCTAACACTAATGCTTTCAGCTCAACTGACATTACATCCCCAACTAACATCCATATCAACTGAGCATAGCCATAGTTTACAAAATAGCTATTATGCAAAACTAAACACCTGTCCGGGCTTAACGCCCGGACAGGGGAAATGCGATTATTTAGCCTTCAGCCTTCAGTTCCGCTTCAGCCTCTTCCATTGCAGATTTGGCTTCTTCAGCGGTATCTTCAACATCATCTGCAGAATCACCCACGACGTCTGATACAGCACTCTTTGTTGAATCTACAGCACTGCTTGCAGCACTTTTAACGGCATCTACAGTGTTAGCAGTCGCTTCTTTTACAGCATCAACAGCCTCTGCTGAAGCTTCTTTAGCGTCCTCTACTGCTTCAGCAGTGACTTCTTTAGCACTATCAACAGCTTCAGCTGCGTTCTCTTTAACAGCGTCCATTGCAGATTTAGTGGCGTCAGACGCATCTTCTACTGCTTCAGTTGCTGTCACTTTAGTTTCTTCAGCTACTTTTTTAGCTTCATCACTATCGCAACCGGTTAAAATAACAGCGGAGGCCAATACAGTAGCCATCAATACGTTATTAATTTTCATCTTCAACTCCTTGGTTTTCAAAAAAAGTATGAGTATTCCATCAATAATGGCTAATACCTTAAGCCAATAAACCTTAACAATTACTCCATTATGCCGCATTGCACAAATATAATCGATTTATCAAAAGCTCATAATGTCTCAAAATCAGATATAAACATAATAAACAATAACAAGGCGCCACGTATTGAATCTTTTACTCGCCCTTCATTAGTCGTATGCTTTACGCATGGAACCTTACACGCTCAGAGCATACCAACAAGACGCTGTCGATCTTACCATCCGGCACTTTCGACACAGCAACGATTCAGCGGTCATTGTTCTCCCTACCGGGGCAGGCAAAAGCCTGGTCATTGCTGCACTCGCTAAATACGCACGTGGCAAAGTATTGATACTGGCTCATGTAAAAGAACTGGTGGAGCAAAACCACCAAAAATTTATCGCTTCGGGCATCTCCGCAGGTGTTTACTCTGCTGGCCTTAACCAGAAAGAAACACACCACAGCGTAACCTTTGCCAGTATTCAATCAATTTCACGCAATCTACAAGCACTCGATTCTCCCTATACACTATTGGTCATAGATGAGTGTCATCGCTTAAGTGATGATGAGGATAGCCAGTATCTAAAAACTATCGAGCATCTGAAAAAACTCAACCCGAACCTGAAAGTGCTGGGGCTGACAGCCACTCCCTACCGTATGGGGCTTGGCTGGATTTACCAATATCACTATCGCGGCTATGTTCGCAGCGATACACCCAGGCCATTTATACGCTGCATTTATGAACTACCCCTACGATACATGATCAGCCACAATTATCTTACACCACCGCACATAATTGACGCGGCTGTCAGCCAATATGACTTTTCAGCGATTACTCCTGACGCCTTCGGCCGCCTACCGGAAAAACCTGTTAACGAGCTGCTTACCCGTTGCAAACGGGTAACCCAAGCCATTGTCCAGCAAGTTGAGAAGCTAGCCACCGACCGCCAAGGCGTAATGATTTTCGCTGCTACGGTTCTGCATGCGCATGAGATTGCCGGTTATCTGCCTGCAGGAGAAACGGCACTGATCACCGGCGAGACCTCTCAACTGACACGTGACCAAACTATTCATGCCTTCAAACAGAAGCAACTCAAATACTTAGTCAATGTTTCTGTTTTGACGACGGGCTTTGACGCTCCCCATGTTGACTTTATTGCGCTACTGCGTCCAACCCAGTCTGTCAGCCTGTATCAACAGATTATTGGTCGCGGCTTGCGCCTCAGCCCAGGGAAAACTGATTGCCTGATTATTGATTATGCAGGCAATAACTTTAACCTACATCACCCCGAAATTGGTGAAGCAAAACCTGATGCTGAATCAGAACCGGTACAGGTGTTCTGCCCTTTATGTAATTTCGCCAACATTTTTTGGGGAAAAACAGATAACGATGGCCAGGTAATTGAGCATTTTGGGCGTCGCTGCCAGCAGGCAGAAAAAGCAGCCAATGGGAAAATTGTACGTTGCGACTATCGTTTTCGTTTTAAAAGTTGCTCTTTTTGCGGTGCTGAAAATGATATTGCGGCAAGACAATGCCATCAATGCAAAGAAGCACTAACCGACCCTGATGATCAGTTAAAAAAAGCGCTTCAACTCAATGATGCGTTTATTTTACGTTGCACAGGCATAAGCCTTGAATCTAGCGGCAGCAAAATAACGGTGATATATCATGATGAGCAAGGCGAAACGCTCAAAGAAAGTTTCAACTTTAACAGCGCCGCACAAAAATATATTTTTAACCAGGTCTTTGGCCGGCGCTTTCTCAACAGCTCTCGCCCGGTAACTTTTGACAGCACCGATGAGGTGCTGCAGGCAGAGAACAAATTAACACCACCTGACTTCGTCATCGCCCGCAAAAAAGGTAAGTTTTGGCGAATACAAACAAGAATATTTGATTATGACGGAAATTACAGAAAGGCTCATCAGTTAAGATAAGTAAACGGATGACTTTCAGACCACCACCTTATTAAAGAGCCCAGACAAGCATTGAGGTTTCAGTTCAACGAAACCTCAATGATAACGCCAGGCGTTACAGTGACAAGTTACGCTGACTGGCTTTTAAAAACTCTTTTTTCAGCTCAGTAAAGGTGTGAACGGCAGGAAATTGCGGAAATTCATCAATCACATTCTGAGGCGCATGGAACAAAATGCCCGACTCCGCCTGTGTTAGCATCGTGGTATCATTATAGGAATCTCCCGCTGCAATCACGCGGTAATTCAGCAATTGAAACGCCCTTACCGACTGACGCTTAGGATCTTTCTGGCGCAAAGTATAATCAGTAATACGACCACTCTCGTCAACTTCAAGTTTGTGGCATAAGAGTGCAGGATAACCTAGCTGTTTCATCAGCGGCGCAGCGAAATCGTAGAAGGTATCTGAAAGAATCACTACCTGAAAACGCTCGCGTAGCCAGTCGATGAACTCACGCGCACCCTCAAGAGGGGCCAAGCCGCTGATTGTGTTCTGAATCTGGGGTAATGTCAGACCATGCTCATCAAGTATGCGTAAGCGCTGCTTCATCAATACATCATAATCCGGAATATCACGAGTTGTTGCCTTTAACTCTTCTATGCCGGTTTCTTCAGCAAATGCAATCCAGATTTCTGGGATTAAAACACCTTCCAAGTCAAGACAAGCCAGTTCCACAAGCAACTCCTCCAAAGTAAATTCAATTAAAAAGCGGCGGCAATGAAACCTCTGCCAGTCCTGCTTAGCAGACAGCTTCTGGTCGACATAACAGAGACGCCTATTTAAGGATCAGGTTAAAGATCAGGTAATACCTGATGAGCAAATATTTCATCAATTTCTGCACGGCTAGCGCACTCAAGCACCTGCTTAATAACATCTTTCGTCAGATGCGGTGCAAAAAGATTTATAAAATCATACATATAGCCACGTAAAAAGGTTCCTTTCCGGAATCCGATTTTGGTTGTACTGGGCTCAAATAGATGACTGGCATCCAACACCACCAGATCTTTATCAACCTCAGGTTCATACGCCATGGTCGCGACAATACCAACCCCCAGATTGAGACGTACATATGCCTTGATAACGTCCGAGTCTACGGCGGTAAAAACCACTTTAGGCTCTAACCCTTCTTTCGCAAAGGCATCATCAAGTTTTGATCGTCCGGTAAAGCCAAATACATAGGTGACAATCGGATAATCCGCAATATCCTTCAGCGTAAGCTTAGATACTTGTGTCAGCGGATGATCCTTGGGAACAATAACAGAACGGTTCCAGCGATAACAAGGCATCATAATCAGATCAGAAAAATGCGTCATAGCTTCGGTTGCGATAGCAAAATCGACCGTACCATCGGCCGCCATTTCAGAAATCTGCATCGGGGTGCCCTGATGCATATGCAAAGAAACATCCGGATAAGATTTTATAAACTCGGTAATCGTTTTCGGAAGTGCGTAACGCGCCTGAGTATGTGTTGTTGCTACCGCCAGGCTGCCTTTCTTTTCATCGCTGAATTCCTGAGCAACCTGTTTAATGCTTTCTACTTTTTGCAGGATCTGACCCGCGACTTCAAGAATGGCTTCACCCGCAGGGGTTACTCGCGTTAAGTGCTTACCACTTCGCGCGAAGACCTCGACACCTAATTCATCTTCCAGCAAACGAATTTGCTTACTAATGCCTGGCTGAGATGTATACAGACTCTGAGCAGTCGCCGATACATTTAAATCGTGACGTGAGACCTCCCAAATATAACGCAATTGTTGCAGTTTCATGTCAGCCTTCCGCCCAGATTAATCTTATCCATTCAATCCATACTATTATTACAACTTTGCATTATAACTGTAAAGAATAACAAAACAGCAAACTGCTCTATCAGAGACATTACAGGCGTGAATTCAACCTGCGAAGCTCCTCATCCTGAGTGATAATACGCTTTTCAAGGCTGGTCAAACGGGCAAGCGTTCTAACTAACTCGTCTTCCTTGTCTTTTAATACTTTGCGTAAACTGTTTTCACGACGACTCCAGTCGACCGTGGAGTTATGCTGCTTTTGATTCAGACGCCGTATCTCACCATCCAAATCACGCGCCTTATCTTCAAGACGCTTAGTTTTATTGGTTTCAGCTAAAAGCGACGAGGTATAACGAGATAACTCCCGACTCTGCAAGGCGCTGTCCTGCTTAAGCAGCTTCAACTCCGCATCCTGGCTACGCAACTGTGTTCGCTGCGTTTCAATCTTGACATCTTTTTTGGCTAACTCAGCTTTCATGTCATGAATCGACTTGGTGAGTGCAGATTCTTTTTTGCCCACTTCGTCACGTAATTTTTCCAACGCATTTTTATAGTAGCGAGCATCAACATCCGCTTTGCTGACGGCCTCAAGCATATGTCGCTGTTCATCTTTTATACGCTGATCAAAAGTACGTTTTGAGTCTTCATAGGTTTTACGTAAGTGTGCTAACTCATGTTCAACATTAGAACGTATTTGCTCTTCTTGCTTACGTTGGGTTGTTTCTGACGCGAAGCCGCTCTTTAATACTGACAACTCAGCTTCAAGCGCTTTATTCTGCCCCCCCAGCTCACCTACTTTCTGGTTTTGCTCACGCAAACGATTTTCAAGATCCTGCTGACGATATTGCATCTCTTTAATCGTATCGTCAGTAACACGCCCGGCTTCCTCGACATTAGTACCCAGATGCCTTTGATCACTAACCAAACGTGAACTGGCCTCCTCAACAGCCTGCTGCCAGATCCGACCAAACACTATACTCAATGAATCAGGTGCATCAGGCACATAGACGTCCTTTTGACCAAAACTGATACGCGCAGACAAATCACGCTTCCAGCTTTGCCAGTGAGGCAGCACCTCTTCAATACTCATCTGACAATCGATGCTAATATCTTCTGGAGTTGGCTGAACTCCGGTTGTCAAAATACGATCTGCACAACGATAAATTTGCTCTTTTATCATTCAGACTCTTCCTGATATGCTTTATTCTGTTGTTCTGTCAACCGTTCCAGTGCACTGCTTAACGCTTGCTCCAGCGGCGCACTGACCCGTAAAACTTCGTTTTCCAGCAGAGTTACTTCTAACATTGCCGAGTGTAAAAACAAACGTTTAATTCCTTGTTTTTTCATGTCTCGGTTAATCGATTCCACGCCATATTTGTCATCGCCAATAATCGGGTGTCCGGCGAACTGAGTATGGACACGAATCTGGTGCGTTCGTCCGGTAACAGGCTTAGCCTCAACCAATGTCGCCTGTGTGCCGAAGCGCCTGAGTACTTTAAACCGGGTTAGCGAGGCCTTTCCATCCGGCTGAACCCTGACAATCCGTTCACCTGATTGAAGTTCGTTCTTGCGCAGCGGCGCATCGACAGAGCTATCTTTAGATTCCCAGCGCCCGACTACCAAGGCGTGATAAACTTTATTAACCCGGCTTTGACGCAGCGCTTCGTGCAGATGACGTAACATGCTGCGTTTTTTGGCAATCATGATACAACCGGAGGTATCACGATCAAGACGGTGAACTAACTCAAGAAAACGTTCATCCGGTCTTAATTGACGCATCGCTTCTATCAAGCCAAGATTGATCCCACTTCCACCATGCACCGCCAGTCCGGAGGGTTTATTAATAACGATCAATGCTTTTGATTCATAAAGGATAGATTGCTCAAGCAATTCAAGCAGCGCTTTACCCACCATAGGTACATCGGTTGGCTCTGGCACGCGAATAGGCGGAATACGCACAACATCTCCGCCTTGAATCCGACCATCAGGCTTTATACGCTTCTTATTAACTCTCACTTCGCCTTTTCTGATAATGCGATAGATCATGCTTTTAGGGACGCCTTTCAAAGCAGTGCGTAAGAAATTATCAATACGCTGCCCCGACTGATCTTCTTCTATTTCGATATAACGAACGCTATTGATGGCCGACGGCTTATTATCTGACATTGAGGGAATTGTGTTCTCGATTGATGCTGTATGGGTTAGCTGCTATATTGTAGCGTCGCCGAACGCTGTTGGCTTTAGCTATTGTTAAAAAAATAGATAATGGGCTACTGTGAAGATATTTTTTCACTCGTGTCAACTCTAGTATCACTATTCGATTGAGTACTTCGTTTTAGTACTTACAGTTTAGTTAGTATCAGTAAGATCTAAGCCTAGAGCAGCTAAATCTAGCTAGTATCTTCCACTGGTCACCTGACAGCGCGGCAGTATGTGTATTTAATAAAGTTTTTAAGAGAGTGCATTCCCCCCCTGAATATCCCCTGTTGGATTTGATTGGAGGTGGAGAAGCATTAACAGCCTGGAACCTGCGACTTTATTGCGCAGACACAAACACTTAGAAGAAAAACATTGGCTGTTTTTTCCTCCACCGCAGATGCATTTGCGCAGTACTATCATCTATAGATACTGGCATCCTCAATACTGGACGGCATCGAATGATTGAATCGTGTAACGTTTTCACCAGACGGATCGAACAGGTTGGAGCGCACTCTCTGTAATAGAGAATTAATCTAAAATGAAAAGAATGTTGATCAACGCAACTCAACCTGAAGAGCTGCGTGTCGCACTCGTGGATGGCCAACGCCTTTACGACCTCGATATAGAATCAGAAAGCAGAGAGCAGAAAAAAGCTAATATTTACAAAGGTAAAATAACCCGCGTAGAACCAAGCCTTGAAGCTGCTTTTGTTGATTATGGCTCAGACAGACATGGCTTTCTGCCATTAAAAGAGATCTCCCGCGAGTATTTCTCCAAACAACCGCAACGAGGAAGCCGTCCGAGCATTCGGGATGTCCTGAAAGAAGGCACCGAAGTCATCGTACAGGTTGATAAAGAAGAGCGTGGTAATAAAGGCGCCGCACTCACTACTTTCATCAGCCTGGCTGGCCGTTATCTGGTATTAATGCCGAACAACCCTCGTGCGGGCGGTATTTCACGTCGTATTGAAGGTGAAGAGCGCACCCAACTAAAAGCGGCTCTGGATGGCGTCAACATTCCAGACAAGATGGGCATTATCGTAAGAACAGCAGGTGTAGGCCGTTCGTCACAAGAGCTACAGTGGGATCTTGATTACCTCAAGACCCTATGGGATGCGATAAAAGAATCCAGTGACAAACCCTCCCCTTTCCTTATATATCAGGAAAGCAACGTTGTTATTCGTGCTATTCGTGATTACCTGCGTGCTGATATTGGCGAAGTCCTGATCGACGACGACGAGGTTTACCAGAATGCGCTTGTGTTCGTTCGACAGGTTATGCCTTCTTACGAAGCAAAACTGAAACTATATAAAGAACAGACGCCTCTGTTTAACCGGTTCCAGATTGAAAGCCAGATTGAAACAGCATTCGAACGCGAAGTTCAACTGCCATCAGGTGGTTCGATTGTTATTGATCCGACCGAAGCACTGGTATCAATTGATGTAAACTCGGCTCGCGCAACACGTGGCGGAGACATTGAAGAAACCGCATTACAAACCAACCTGGAAGCAGCAGAAGAAGTATCCCGACAATTACGTTTGCGTGATATTGGCGGCCTTGTCGTTATCGATTTCATCGATATGACGCCGATCAAAAACCAGCGGGCGGTTGAGGATAAGCTCCTGAATGCCTTGAAACTGGATCGCGCTCGCGTTCAGATGGGCCGCATTTCCCGCTTTGGTTTGTTAGAAATGTCTCGCCAGCGTTTACGCCCTTCACTTACGGAAAGCCGTGGTGTTGTTTGCCCTCGCTGTAACGGACAAGGCTCTATACGAGATACTGAATCACTCGCACTCTCCATTATGCGTCTGATCGAAGAAGAGTCCTCTAAAGATCGCACAGCACAAATCCGGGCTATATTGCCGGTAACGGTAGCGACCTATCTGCTCAACGAAAAACGCCGTATCGTCCACGACATTGAGCTACGTCACGATGTTCGTATCGTTATTGTTCCTAACCCAAACATGGAAACCCCTCACTATGAGGTGGTACGCCTGCGTGATGACCACACCATCACAACGATTAACGATGCCAGCTATACGCTTCAACCGGAACCAGAAACAGAAGCTGAAGATATTGCACGCACCCCGCCAGTGAAGCGCGAAACCGCTGCTGTTCGTAGCGTCACACCGCCATCACAGGGACCCGCAACCACAACAAGCGCACCCGATACGGCTACAGAAGCAGCAACGCCCCGCAGCCCAGCAGCCACTAAACCGGCAGCACAACAAGCCGCAAGTCAGCCGGAAAGCTTCGTAACTCGCATCATTGCTGCGCTTAAGTCATTGTTTGCACCTGAAGTAGAGAAAAAAGAAAAACCTGTAGTACAACAACCAGCTGCAAAGGAAAGCTTCAGCAAGAAGAGCAACAGCAGAGACAGAGATAGCAACCAACGCAACCGTAAACCACGCAGAAACGGGCGAGATTCATCAGACCGCCAACGCTCTTCAAAGCAGCAAGATGAAATTATTACGGTGACTGCGGAGCAAGCTCCTCAAGCCGTGGGCGCTGTTGGTGCTGGTTCAACTACAAACTCAGCTTCTGCCCAGTCATCAGACGATGATAAGAACGGTAAGCCGCGTCGCCGTCGCCGCACACGCAAAAACAATGACAAAGTCGAAAAAACGGATGCAAGCAAAACGACCAAGGAAGCAGATAACGCCAGCGAACCGGCCAGCGAACCACGCAGCCGTAATCGTGGACGCCGTCGCAGAAACAGCGAACGCTCTGCAGAACGAACCTTAGTTGCTGACTCGGAAGCTTTACAGCCTGACGAGGCAGTTGCACCCATCGCTGCAGCCGCAGCAGCCATTGCTGCTGACGCATCAGAAAGCACCAAAGCAGTCACTACTGAACCTAAAGCTGAACCTAAAGCTGAAGGTAAAGCCGAAGTAACGGGCGCAGCTAAACCTGCCAGCGAAACGACAGGGACTGAAGTAACTGAAACAGCAGCTGAAGCGACAGATGCCGTAGCGGATACAGCAGCTGAAGCAACAGATGCCGTAGCGGAAGCAACAGCTGAAACAACAGATGCCGTAGCGGAAGCCGCAGCTGAAACAACAGATGCCGTAGCGGAAGCCGCAGCTGAAACAACAGATGCCGTAGCGGAAGCCGCAGCTGAAACAACAGATGCCGTAGCAGAAGCCGCAGCTGAAACAACAGATGCAGTAGCAGATACAGCAGCTGAAGCGACTGATGCTGTAGCGGAAGCAGCAGCTGAAACAACAGATGCCGTAGCGGAAGCAGCAGCTGAAACAACAGATGCCATAGCGGAAGCCGCAGCTGAAGCGACTGATGCCGTAGCGGAAGCCGCAGCTGAAACAACTGATGCCGTAGCGGAAGCAGCAGCTGAAGCGACAAATGTTGAAGTCGCCCCAGAAGAAGCAGCCACTGCCAAGGAAGCACCGACAGCAGTAGTCGCAACTGAAGCAACTGAAGCAACTGAAGCAAAAACCTCGTCAGCACAAACACCTGCTGAACAGCCTGCTCCACGTCGCCGGGCCCGTCGCACCAGCAGAGCGCCTAATGATCCGCGTGAAATACGCCGTCGTCAGGAAGAGTCTGCTAAGGGCAACAACGCTGATTCAAGCAATTAAGTAAAAAGCAAAAACAAAAAAACCGCGACAATTGTTCGCGGTTTTTTTATGAACTAAAAATACCAGAAAATCCGGAATGTGTTTAGACAGCCATAGACACTAACGTAGCGATACAAAGCTGCTTTCGGTGTTTTTCACCCCCCCCCCCCTCAAGTGGTTAATGCCTCTTGCCTCGTTTAAACGGCAAACCTGTACTCAATGCTTGCTGTTCGGTTCAACTAACTCATCCATCACTCAGCGCTTTTGAAGCAAGGTCTCGCCTCCCTTAAGGCCTGATACAATCTCAACCATACCTTGCTGATAACCCAAGCCCGTTTTCACAAAACGCTTTTCAATGCGCGCGCCTTCGGGTAAGGCATTTACTACCCAGACAATATCTAACTGGCCGACTTCCGCCACAAACTCTTTCGGCACTAAAATTTGTTGTGCAGTTCCGGCTGGAACCAATAAACGTGCGTACAATCCGGGCAATAAGCCATCAATATCACTGATCTGGCTTTTTACTAAAAAAGTCCGCGAAGCAACATTGCCGGCTGGCACTAATTCTTCAACTACGGCCGTCAGGGATAGCCCTTTAGATGGAATCTCCATTTTTAAGGTTTGCCCCAGTTGCAGCTGAATGGCTCGCCCCTCTCTGACATTCGCCTCAACTCTTACCGAAGCAGGGTTGTACAAAGATAATAGTGGCAAACCAGGCTGTGCCGTACTGCCGGGGTCGGCCAACCTATCGACAATCAAACCATCAAAAGGTGCCAATACCGTGGCATACCCTAAAGCCGTTTCAGCCTCAACTAAGTTTTGTTGTGCGCTTTTCATTTGGGCTTGTAAACTGGCGTAGTTTGCCTGATTAGCCTCCAGAGGCGCCAAGGCAAGTAAGCCACGCTTATTTAATTCCTGTGAACGGCCCAGTACTTGTTTTGCCTCTTTTAAACGCGCTTCAATCGAGCTAATTTGTGCTTGCGCTTGTGACACTCGTGACTGCAGATCCGCTCTTTCCATGAGCACTAATTCTTGGCCCTTTTTCACATAATCACCAGCACTTACTTTTATATCTTCGATACGCGCCAGAATACGTGCTGAAATGAGCGCTGTTTGTTTGGCAGCAATCGTCGCTGGTACAGGCTCTAAGACTTCAACTGTCGTAGTTTTCACCTCAAATAAACGATCAAGATCCAGCGGGGCCAGACTTTTCTCCCTTAAACCCAGGGCCTCTTTTTTATCAAAACTACCTGCCAGCCATGCGACCACCAGTCCCAAAATAAGCACCGTGAATAAAGGCACAAAGTATTTCGTTAGTAACAACTTAGCGTGTTGCATGTTGATCTTCCCTCTCGATAAGCTCACTTTGGGGCGAATCAAATACTAAAAAATAAACAATGGGCACCAGCACCAAAGTAAATAAGGTTGAAGCGATAATGCCAAAAATAATGGCCAAGGCTAAACCACTAAAGACCGGGTCCAGAATAATAACCAAATTACCTAATATCGTGGTGCCTGCCGTTAACAGTACCGGCCTCATTCTTACGGCTCCTGCCATTACTAAGGCATCTTTTATTGGCGCGCCCTGCTTTCTTGCCTGAGTAATAAATTCAACCAGAATAAGCGAATTTCTGACAACAATACCGGCTAAAGCGATCATCCCTATCATGGCGGTAGCTGTAAACAGTACAGGATCGGGCGACCCAGCCACCATGCGCTCACCAAAAAGATTCAAAATCGCAAAACCCGGCATTATACCAATCACCGTTAACGGAATGGCTGAGATGATAATTAAAGCTAAACGAGTCGAATCTGTTTGAAGCTTGAGCACCAAAAAGATACCCACCAAGGCAAACAAAAAGGCCAACCCCATATCTCTGAATACATCAATCGTGATTAACCATTCACCCTCGCCTCCCCAATTCAACTGCGCATCTTCCGGTAAATGCCAGCTATCTCCTGGTGCGTTGCCAAGAAATACTTCAATAAAGTTTCGCTCTTGCCATGCTGTAACTTCATTGGCATTACTTGTTATTGACGCAGTATTCAGATCGGCACTTACATCCGCAATAACTTCAGCGGGGGTGCGGCCGGATAACTCAGCCATGACATAAACCACTCGTTGTAAGTTCTTATGCTGAATAGATGTATCTTCCTGCAACGTAATAAATTCACCCAACTCCCCTAAAGAAACTAAGGGTTGCGGCACGCTATCCAAACCGTTCTGACTACTGGCTTTGACCACGCCGGCACGCCCTTTTACCTGTAAACGCTCAATATCTTGCAGCGCACTTCTTTCAGCTAACGGGAGTTGCAAAATAATGGGCAAGGACTCGGTCTCTCGATCTGTCTGAAAATACCCTGCTTCAATACCCCTGGTTACCAACATCAAGGTTTGGTTAACATCCTGGGTAGAAATACCTGAAAGCGCTGCCAGCGTTTTATCAGTTTCAAAGCGTAAACGTGTCTGCGCATCTTCAATACTGGTATCGACCTCAACGACAAAAGGCTCTCGCTGCAAACGGGCCTCTACTAATTTGGCGGCGGCCTGAAGGTCTTCATAAGAGGTCAATGCAGAGCCGGTAATTTCAGCCACCAGGGTGCTCAACACCGGTGGACCCGGAGGCACTTCAACCACTGTCAAACGCAAGCCCGGTTGCTTTAATTGCTGCGCGGAAAACACCGCTAAATGCTCACGCATCCGTAAAACCACGGCATGCGACTGGTGCTCCCGGAGTGTTCTGTCTAATAAGGTCAGCCTGAGATCCGCTTGATAAGGTGCCTGGCGCTGGTAGTAATGACGAACCATACCGTTGAAATCAATAGGAGAAGGCACGCCCACAAAACTCGCGACGGCCTCAACTTCATTAAATCTTAGTAATTTCTGGGATATTCGTTTGGCGATAGTAGCCGTCTGCTCAAGCGTCGAAGATTCTGGCATATCAATGATCACCTGCACTTCATTCTTATTATCAAAAGGGAGCAGCTTCAACGGAACCCAGCGCATCATTGGCAACATAGCTGCGGCGATAAAAAGCAGCAGTACCGTCCAAAGAAATATTTTAGATTTCCGACGGCTGGTAAAAAACGGCATCAACAGCTTGTGGTAAAAACGGTACAAGCCAGTTGCCGTCTCAGGGTCAAGCCCATTAGCGGATGAACCATCTTCTGATGAAGAATGTACCCGCAAAATTTTCCTAGCGAGCCACGGCGTTACCAAAAAGGCCACCAAAGTACTAACGATAACGCTAACAGGTACATTAAAAGCCATTGGTGCCATATAAGGCCCCATCATGCCGGTAATAAAAGCCAAAGGAATAAATGCAAGAATAATGGTAATGGTCGACATAATCAGCGGTATTTTAATCTCGGCAATGGCCTCCTGAATTCTGGCTAGCTTATCCTGAGCAGGATCAGTAGCGTGCTTTTTTAAAAAGCGCTGAATATTATCGACACCCGTAATGGGATCATCAACCAATAATCCAAGGGATAAAATCATTGCAAACAGGGTGACGCGATTAATGGTATAGCCAAATGCCATATCCAGGGCCAGAGTTACGCCATAACTTATGGGCACTGCAATACCGACTACCACCGCAGGTCGCCACCCCAAGAAAATGGCAATAAAAACCACGACAGTAAAAACCGCAAATAACAAACTATTGGTTAAGTTGGTCACTTTTTCATTGGCGGTTTGACCATAATCCCGCAAGGTTTCAATGTAAACATTGCCGGGTAACAGCTGAACTTTCAGATCATCAATTAAAGCATGCACTTCTTGCGCAACGGTCACCGCATTGCTCCCCGGTTTTTTAGCAATACTCAGGGCGACCATGGGGTAGCTTCCGCCAGCCGACTGCGGCTCACCCTGCTTAGTAGCGGCAAAATCAATCCAGGTATAACTATTGGCTTCTTCCGGGCCATCCTCAATACTGGCGACATCTTGCAAGAATACCGGCACACCATCGACAACATTAACAACCAGTTGTTGTAAACTCTTTAAATCACGCAGCACATCACCAGACTCTAATTGCACCGAGGATTGCGCCAAGGTCCAATAACCCGCTCGCTTCAGGACATTGGAAAGCTGCAAGGCCTGCAATACATCCATTGCCGTACTTTGGCGGGCAGCCAGGCTTTCCGGTTGCAGCAAGATGCGAATATTGCGGGCTCTACCTCCCACCACTTTCACTTCGCTTGTATTGGTGATGGCTTGCAGGTAATTGGCAAACTCGTCGGCGACCCGCTTTAATTGATAATCGCTGACCAAAGGCTCGCTTAAATCCGTCCACAAACCGAGCATTAAAATAGGAACGTCATCGACCTCAATGGGGTTCACTTGCCAGGTGCTGACGCCCGCCGGAATATTGTCTTGATTGGAATAAAGTTTGTTATAGGTATTGAAAATGGCGTCTTCTCGATCTTCCCCCACATAAAAGCGCAGGGTTACCAGCGCCTGGCCACTCATTGAGCGTGAATAAACATGCTCAACGCCGGGTATTTGAGCGAGTAATTTTTCGAGTGGAAAAGTGACCTGACGCTCTACCTGCTGAGCGGACATTGCCGGCGCTTGTACGCTAATATCGACCATCGGCACTACAATCTGAGGCTCTTCTTCGCGGGCGGTGAAATTTAATGCCAAGCCCCCCATGAATAAGGACAACACAATAATCAGTACCGGCAAACTTCCCGACAAACTATAGGCTACCGCTCTATCAATGAAGGATCGCGATGCTCGCCTGGATGCATTCTTTTGCATTTAAATATTCACTTTAGCTGTATTAGATCAAACTAAACCTGACTAACAGAAAAAACACAACACCTGTCCCATGAGGACGAGAGAATAAACGCCGAATGAACCCGTTTAAGAAGTCATTAGCTGATCTGAATCACCCCTCAGCCACTCTCCGCCCATAAAAAAACGCATCACTTGGATGCGTTTTTTTGTAAAAATCTGCTGACTGCTACACCTCGTCTAATGCTTCGACCACATACTGTGGTAAAGCAAAAGCAGCCACATGCATTTCAGGATTATAATAACGACTCTTAATACCTGACTGAACAAAGCGCTGTTTCAATGTATCAAGATCAACCTGACGCAGAGCCGCATCATCGGCAGCCCATGCCAATGTCATGTTGCCCCCTATATAGGTGGGTACAGCAGCACAATAGAAAGTCTGATCTGCAAAATAAGGGCGTAGACGTCGGCGCGTTGTCTGCACTTCGCCTACCTGCATGAAGACCACGCCATTTTGTGCCACAAAGACACCTCCTGTATTCAGGCAACGTTTGCAACCTTCATAAAAACGGCTACTAAAAAGCACCTCGCCAGGGCCTACAGGGTCTGTGCAGTCAGAAATAATAACATCAAATTTTTCATTGGTTTCACAAACAAACTCGATACCATCTGCAATCACTATATTGGCACGCGGATCATCATAAGCGCCATCAGAATGCTTTGGCAGATAGGTTTTGCACATATCAATAACAGACTGATCAATTTCCACCTGTGTCGCATGCTCAACTTCGGGATGTTTCAGGACTTCACGCAGAATTCCGCCATCCCCACCACCGATAATTAACACACGTTTTGCCGCGCCATGCGCAAACAAAGGCACATGCGTCAGCATTTCATGATAAATAAACTCGTCACGCTCTGTTGTCTGAATAATACCGTCCAGCGCCATGACTGTACCGAACTCTTTATTGCGGAAAATGATCAGATGCCAGGAATCCGTCTGCTGTTCGAACAAGACCTCTTCGATTGCGTAAGACTGTCCGTAGCCATCATAAAGTGTTTCAAGAAAGGTAGTAGTCATCAGTTTAAATCCGCCTTTTACTGCATAATATGTCATCAACCTGCATTCCATCCGGAACAGCAAATTATTGAGTTAAGCTAAAAAAACAAATGCCCAGCCAAAACTGAGCACTCAAAATAAAATTATTTAACCCCTTGATAAGAGGCTTCACCGCAAATTAAGAGGCTTCACCCCAGATTAAGAGGCCTCACCGAAAATTAAGAGGCCTCACCCCAGATTAAGAGGCTTCACCGCAAATTAAGAGGCCTCACCCCTTTATCCCTTTATAACAGGGGTACTGCACTTAACATCGGCATTCTGAGCACGATGACGTAAAAAGTGATCCATCAACACGATAGCCATCATTGCCTCAGCAATAGGTGTAGCACGAATGCCAACGCAAGGGTCGTGACGCCCCTTGGTCACCACTTCAATAGGCTCACCATTAATATTGATGCTGCGGCCCGGCAACCTCAAACTAGACGTTGGCTTCAAAGCTATATGCGCAATAATATCCTGGCCGGTTGAAATGCCCCCCAAAATCCCGCCCGCATGATTGGAAAGGAAGCCTTGTGGCGTCATCTCATCACGATGCTCAGTACCTTTTTGCGCAACTACTGCGAATCCATCACCAATTTCGATGCCCTTAACCGCATTGATGCTCATTAAAGCATGTGCTAATTCGGCATCTAAGCGATCAAAGATCGGTTCACCCAGTCCTACCGGTACCCCGGAGGCCACGACAGATATTTTAGCACCCACAGAGTTACCCTCTTTACGAAGGTCATCCATATAGACTTCCATCTGTGCGGCAGCATCAGCATCCGGTGAGAAAAATGCGTTTTGCTCCACCTGATCCCAATCAAACTTTTCCGGATCAACAGCAATCGGGCCTAACTGTGATAAATAACCGCGAATCTCTATCCCTTTACTTGCCAGATATTTTTTAGCAATCCCCCCTGCCGCCACACGCATCGCTGTTTCCCGCGCCGATGAACGACCACCGCCACGATAATCACGAAAACCATATTTGTGCGTATAAACGTAGTCAGCATGAGCCGGACGAAATGTTTCAGCAATATTAGAGTAATCTTTAGAACGCTGATCGGTATTTTCAATCAATAGACCGATAGAGGTTCCGGTCGTTTTACCTTCAAAAACACCTGAGAGGATTCTCACCTCATCGGCTTCACGACGCTGAGTAGTATGACGCGATGTACCAGGCTTACGACGATCCAGATCATGCTGTAAGTCAGTTTCTGATATATCTATCCCAGGAGGGCAACCATCAATAATACACCCTAATGCTGGCCCATGACTCTCACCGAATGACGTGACTGTAAACAACTTCCCATAACTATTGCCCGACATTAGTTCATGTTCTCTCTTATTAATTCTGCTGGCTTATTATAACGCCCGAATCAAATGTTTTAAATTCAGTTGTCATCCGCACTTGATCAATCAGCATAACTATCGGGATAATACCCGCATCTGATTAGGTTTCGATCTGACAGTTTAATGAATTCATGTGCGCGGTGCTATGTCTGACAAAATAAACTCCGGCAAGACTCAAGCAGAGTTATCTTTTACTGAGATGATGGCTGATGTTTCACCTATTAAGCAGGGTAAAACCGTGGTGCGGACGAATGGCCCGATTCGTAAAGACAAACAACGCGCCTACCACCGCTCCATGGCTGAAGCAGATATAGACCAAGTCATTGATGGCTTATCCAGTGAAATTGTAGCGATTGTTGAGTCCGATGAAGAACTAATCTTCGCGGCTCCCGGTATACAAGTCAGCATGATGAAACGGCTCCGTAAAGGTCATATTCCCTGGGAAGCAGGTATTGACTTGCACGGAATGACCGTAGATACCGCGCGTGACGAGCTGAGCTTGTTTATTCGCGATGCTCAACGTCAGGGCATGCGTTCTGTCATGGTCATCCACGGCAAAGCTTTTAGCCAGTCAGGCCAGCAACCCGTACTTAAATCCTACGTCAATGACTGGCTGCGACAACTCTCCCAAGTACTGGCGTTTTGCTCCGCTCAGCCTAAAGATGGCGGTTCTGGCGCACTCTACATACTGATAAAACAAAACAAGCAATAAATTAGCCCTAGCCACTTTACCTAAGTGTCTTGTTCGCGTAAGTTAGCATGCTTTTTAATACATATTACTGGGGATTTTCCCAAATGATGGAAAAAGCATACGCTACCATTATCGAACAGGTAGGCGAAGACCTGAATCGTGAAGGTCTGCTCGACACACCCGCCCGGGCTGCTAAAGCAATGGCTTACCTGACCCGCGGATACCACCAAAACCTGGAAGAGGTCGTTAATAATGCTCTCTTCCCGTCTGATAACAGCGAAATGGTGTTGGTAAAAGATATCGAACTATACTCACTGTGTGAGCACCATTTACTACCATTCATCGGAAAAGCTCACGTTGCTTATATCCCTGATGGCAAAGTCATTGGCCTGTCCAAGATTGCTCGCATTGTAGATATGTATGCCCGCCGTCTGCAAATTCAGGAAAATATGACAAAAGAAATTGCAGAAGCGATTATGTCAATGACAGGCGCAAAAGGTGTTGGCGTAGTTATTGAAGCTAAGCATATGTGCATGATGATGCGAGGCGTTGAGAAGCAAAACGGCTCAATGAAAACATCCATGATGCTGGGTACTTTCAGATCAAAACCTGAAACACGAGCCGAGTTTCTTTCATTACTATGCTAAGTAAAGTTAAGTTGATTAAGGCCTGCCTTTCTATGTTCGGCATCTCTATATCAACTTTACTGATTGATCAGACTTACTCCTGAGCAAGTCTGATCGACTTCTGCTGTTATAAAACTCATATTATGCAAGTCATTTATAACAGCAGTATTATGATAATTTTTTTTCCAATTTATCCAAACAGGTAGCAGCCAACTTACGACCCACAGCAATAACATCACTGGCTCGATGAAAATCATGAAAGCGGCAAGTCTCAGTCGGTATATTTATCAAAAGGTCCGGCCGATAACCCGCTATTTTATATTGAGTCAACGCCCCCTGCATCACCTCCAGCGCACTCATCATTACATCCAGATTGCTATCTAGTTTCAGCTTATTTTCGCTGCCACCTTCACCATGCAATAATGCGGCAACACTTCCGTTATCTGGCGAACTCGCCACCAACACGTCATCAACCTGAGGAAGGTTAATCTCAGGAATCACAGGGCTACTGTTCAAATCCACCGCAATAATCAGATCAGAGTGCGCGGCAACTGTTGGCGTGATCGGTAGAGGATTCAGAACCCCTCCATCCACTAAGACCCTATGCGCATCAATCACCGGAGTAAAAACACCCGGTACCGCCACCGAAGCCCGAATCGCCGCTTGTAAGGAACCTCGCTGAAACCACACCTCTTTTTGATGAACTATATCTGTCGCGACAGCCGTAAAGGGAATCGGCAAAGATTCAATCGTCGGATCACCGGTCATCTCCTTTATTTTTTGAAATAACCGGTCGCCACGAATAGTTCCCATACCAAAAGTCAGATCCAGTAAACGCAAAATCTGCAACCGGGTGAGACCAACAACCCACTCTTTATAAGTATCCAGCGCACCCGACGCGTACAAACCCCCGATCAAAGCGCCCATCGAACTGCCTGCTATACAATTAATCTGATAGCCTCTGGCCTTTAACTCTTCAATAACACCGATGTGAGCGTAGCCACGCGCACCACCACTGCCGAGCACTAAGGAAACACTTGTCATAACGATGACGCGCCGGAAACCAGCACCACTGTCAATTGATTCTGATTAAGTACCGAGGGCACAAGCGCCCCCACAGAGAACACCTCTACCCCGGATATTTGATGCATTGAAAGCAACTGTCGTAACTCGTCCGCTTTCGATAACCCCAGCTCACTGGCAGTTGCTAAGGTTTCTCCTTGGTGATGCACAACAAGAGCGATATCAAGGGTGTGCTTTTTCAGTTGATCAACCAACTTTTTCAGCAGCTCCGTATCAGGCAGCGCATTCGTTGACAATTCAACATAACCTTTGCCCTTTATCGTCGCGACCATACGTGCTGCCGCATCGGTTTCAATGAAATCAATATGCGCATAAACTCTGCGATTACCCCGCTCAGTCACATAAATAACGGCCGTGACACCAGGTAACCGGGCTGCCAGAACATACTGTGACTGCTCAACACCATAGAGTTTAGAAAATCCGAAAATATCATTTGCCCAATAATTACTACTACCGCATGCACGCCCATGACAGTTAAAAAGCATCTCTGCATTCAGCTTGTCCAGCTGTTCTTTGAAATCATTAAACACAGTACGCGTCGTATTGCCGTCAGGGACACGATAACTGATACGCTTAAGGTAGCCGCTAATACGTTCTTCACGCTCAAGCCTTTCAACACCGTTAACCTTCTCAACGCCACCAAGGGGCAGGGAGTAATCCGTTAACAATGGAGGCTGATAATTAACGATCCATGATCCGCGAAACCGCTCAATCAAACTATCGTCAGAAGCCCCGGAAATATCATCTTCGGCAATGACTATAGAAGAACACATTAGCAATAATATCGAAACAAATCTTGTTAACCGCATAAGCAAACAACCTTTAATATTTAACCGTTAGAACATGATTTCTAAAAAACATTCACTGAATTACGTTTTTGATATCTTCAGCAATACTTTTAGCAGCCTTTGATTCCAAATGCAGGTGATGATTGCCCGGCAACAAGACAACTTTAACATCGGCTAGCTGAGCGATACGCGACTGCCAGGATTCGTCATGTATTCCGGCATCACCCAGATAAAGGGTTACCGGCGCGGTCACTGACTGCAAAAATGCGCTCACCTGTGCTTCACTCATACGCAAAAGGGAAGGCAGCATCAATCCCGGGTCACTTCGCCAGACATATCCTTCCAACGTCTGCTTTAAACCCCTCTCAATAAGCCATTCAGCCGCCCGCCGGCTTACAGGCCAGCGCCCTTGCATACGCACATTAATAGCCGTTTCTTTATCAGGGTAAGGTCTGAGTTTTTTAGATTTCATCCGACGGCGCTTAACAATAGCATCCGCCATCAAGGCCGGTAACGCCTCCTCTGCATATACCAGAGGCGCCAGACCCTCGATCAGCAACAGCTTATCAACCCTGTCAGGAAAAGCACCGGCAAATAAAGTGGCAATGCTGGCACCCATGGAGTGACCAAGCAGCGAGACTTTTTCAAGACCAAGCTGATCCAACACCCGCAAAAGGTCACTGACATTGTCCCAGATATAATAAGGCATTGATGCAGGGCGGTGATCGCTAAAGCCATGCCCGATAAGATCTAACGCGATAAAATGATAGTCACTGAAGTGCTGGCGCATTTCATGATAAGTGGCAGCATTGTCTAACCAGCCATGCAGCGCAACAATAACTTTATCCTGCCCGACACCCGACTCCAGAGCATGCAGTGTTAAATCATCAAGTTGGAATTGTCTTTCATTCATAGCTAATAAAGTAGCAGAGCTGTAACGATAAAGCTTTAGAAATTATAAGGATAAGCGCATAGCAGAGGCCCTTCCCGGCCAAAGAAGATTAAGCGTGACCAGTTGCCCGGGTAATAAGGGCTCAGGAGAACAGGTATTGCCCTCCAGAAGAAAACAGACTGCATAACCAATAATAGGTTGATGCGTAACAACCAGCAGATTCTCAACCCAATGCTCTTCCAGAGAATCCATTGCGTCACTCAGCGAAGCCTCGGGCGACCAACGGTCATCAATCACCCACTCAACACCAGGCATACCTTCCAGCATTAAGGCGCTGGTCTGCCTGGCGCGCGCATAAGAACTACTGATAACCCGCTGAACCGAAGCGAGCTGTGGTTGATAACGTACCCGCTGCTGCCCGACAAACGCAACTCCACTCGCCGTGAGCTGACGCCCCTTATCGTCGCTATACGTATCCCAGCTTGCCTCTCCGTGGCGCATCAGGATTAACACGACAGCGTATCTCTGGGTAACACAAACTCCACATCAGAACTCTGCTCATTCAGCATCATCGCTTTAACGACCTCCTGAACATGCGCGCCATTAAAAACCACTTCATACAAACCGGAAACTAATGGCATATAGATCTGCAGCTCATCGGATTTAGCTTTGATGATACGAATCGTGTTAACACCTTCGGCAACTTCACCCAGAGACTTTACCGCTTCATCCAGAGTTTTACCGCTACCCAAGGCATAACCGACGCGGTAATTGCGGCTTAATGGGGACATGCAGGTCACGATCAGATCCCCCACACCGGCCAGCCCGAGAAATGTCATAGGATTGGCTCCCATACTCACTGCAAAACGGCTCATTTCAGCGAGGCTTCGGGTTATTAACATGCTTTTAGTATTTTCACCCACACCCAGTGCTGCACTTAGACCTGCCGCAATCGCGTAGATATTTTTCAATGTGCCACCCAGTTCTACGCCGTACATATCAGTACTGGCATATACCCGAAAATAGGACTGGTGCAATGCAACCTGAACCTCAGAGCGTAGCGCTTCATCATCACTGGCGATAACTGTCGCCGTGAGCTGGTGACGAGCAACCTCTTTCGCAAGATTAGGGCCACTCAATACGCCTACCTTTGCGCCCGGCAGTTCATCCTTAAGTATTTCACTCATTAAACTAAAGGTATCGCCTTCAATACCTTTAGTTGTGCTGATCACCATTTGCCCCGCATGCAGAAATGGCTTTGCTTTGCGTACAACAGAACGAAAACTCGGACTTGGAATGGAGACAAACACAAGCGAAGCATCTTTAACCGCTGACTCAATATCAGTCGTCGCTTTCAACGATACCGACAAAGGGTAATCCGGAAGGTAGCGTGAATTAATATGCTGCTGATTTATTTCTTCCGCCCGGGCTGAGTCCCGCATCCATTGCGATACCTGGATCCCCTTCTCTGCCATTATATTTGCGATGACAGTTCCGAAACTGCCACCGCCTAACACAGCGACTTTCTGCTGCCCTGCTTGCATGCTTATACCCTTATTACAAATTAATCATTGTCCCGGCGGTCATCAACACTATCTAACAGCTTATCGATACCTTTAAAAATATAAATAATAACGATATAAGAGAGCGCCGAAACCCCCAAAAAGACCAGCAACTGCACGATATCACCAGTGCGCTGATACCCAGCCACGGCAATAACAGCAAACAACGCACTCATAAAAATCGCCAGTATGCGTGCGATGAGGCCTGTTTTATGCCGATCCTCAGACATTACCGTTCTTCACCTTTATAGTATCAACTTCTGCTTTATCAATATCTGCCAACGATTCAGGTTGCTTTTCTTGCGGCGGTGCGGCCAGGTGCTCTTCTGACGACGTCTCAGGCATAAGCTCAGGCTGATCGACCAGATCGTCTGCAGTATCAGGATTGATGCCAGAGGCTTCATTATTACTCAGCAGATTATCGTCCTGTTCAACCACAGCTGGCACTGAGTGCTTGTAGGCATTCGGATCTGCCAGTAACTCTTCACTCGGATGTATACACTCTAATTTAACCCCCGTTTCTGCTTCTATTTCCGGGATCATAAAAGAGTCATTTTCGCAGGCAAAGCAGATAGATGTTCCAGTAGCGCCTGCTCGCCCCGTGCGGCCTATACGATGCACATAATCTTCAGCATCTTCTGGTAATTGATAATTAACAACATGCGTTACACCATCAATATGAATACCACGCCCGGCAACATCCGTCGCTACCAGCACTTCTATTTTGCCACTTTTGAAGTCTTCGAGTGTTTTAACTCGTTTGTGCTGCGGAATTTCACCAGACATCAGTGCTGCTTTCACACCATCTCTTTTGAGCTTTTCTGCCAGATCCCGTGTTTCATGGCGACGATTGCCGAACACGATGACACGCTCAATGTTATTCACACGGATATAGTTACGTAATAGTTTGTATTTTTCATGACTGGACACCAAAAAAACTTTCTGGCTGATATTGTCAGTCGAGCGACGCTCAGCTTCTATTTCAATCTGTACCGGCTCATGCGTCCACTGACGTGCCAGACTCATAATATCGTCTGTAAAGGTTGCGCTGTACAAAAGGGTTTGACGCTCATCCCCTTTGCGTGGCGTATTGCGGATAATGGTTCTGACATCCGGGATAAATCCCATACTCAGCATTCTGTCCGCCTCATCTAACACCAACACTTCGACGTTATGCAGATCCACTTCTTTAGAACGTACAAAATCGATTAATCGACCCGGCGTTGCTACAAGAATACCAACAGGCCCGGCTTTCAGTTCTTTACGTTGTTTCTCGTAGTCCATACCGCCGACAATAGAGACAACATTAATATCGGTATATTTACATAACAGCACAGCATCAGCGGCTATCTGTAATGCCAACTCACGTGTGGGCGCAATGATAAGTGCACGCGGTTCACCCTGACGCTGCTTATCTTCCAGCTGAAAATCAAGCAGATCGGTGATAATGCCTACCAAAAAAGCAGCCGTTTTACCGGTTCCTGTTTGCGCTTTCCCGATGATATCTTTACCAGCCAGGGCCGGTTTGATCGTATCAGCCTGGATTGGTGTACAGTATTCAAAACCAAGGTCATGGATGGCATGCATTAACTTATCAGGCAATGAGAAATCATGAAAACGCTTCTTGCCTTCTTCGATGGCTACTGCAGAGTCATCGGGTGTCCAATCACTGCTTTTGTTCATAGGTTTACGAGCACGACCAGAAGAGCGACGTTTGTTATCGCGCTCACCTTTTTCTTTGGTGGCATCTGTAACGCTTGTCGACTCATTCAGGTTGCTCGGGTTTGATTCTTCCAATGTCATACTCACTTTTTAACTAATTTCACGACGAAAAGGAGGCAACGCATCCAGCAATTGCCGGCCATAACGGCGCGTTACTACACGTCGATCTAATAAAATAACCCGACCACTGTCCTGCTCGGTACGTAAAAGCCGACCGGTTGCCTGCGTCAATCGCATTGACGCTTCCGGCACAGTCCACTCCATAAAAGCATTGCCACCCCTTTGCTCGATCCACTCCGCCATTGTCGCATCGACCGGATCGTCCGGGACACCAAAGGGCAATTTAGTGATGATCACTTCTGTCAGATATTTTCCTGGCAGATCTACCCCTTCCGCAAATGAGGCCAAGCCAAAAATGATACTGGATTTCTCCGTATCAATAACTTCTTTGTGCTTTCTGATAATTTCGTTCTTCGTCAGATCACCTTGCGCTAATACTTTACTACGAATCGTACTTTCAAGCTTTTCCAGTACAGTAAACATTTGCCGCCAAGAACTAAATAATACGAGGGTCGCAGTCGATTCCCCCAGATTCTGGTTGAGAAAACTGATCACCTCCTGCGTATGCTCCTCCGGCTTACCGGGATCTGACAGCATACGGGGTACAGCCAACACAGCTGCCTGCGGGTAATTAAACGGACTGGGCAAGCGTTCACACAGAACATCCTGTGGCAAGCCAAGCTCACTAATGACGCGATTAAAATGCCCCAGCGCCGTCATCGTAGCAGAAGTCAGTACCGCACCAAAACAACAACTCCACAGATGCTCCTGTAATGTATCCGCTGCAGACACAGGGCTGCTACGACATTCAAAGTCAAGCCCTTCACTACCATCAATCAGATTGATCCAGCGAGCCGTAGGCGCAACCCCTTCAGGGTCGCTGACAGCATAACTTTTATTTAACCAGTACAGTGACTGCGCCCGCATCCACATCAGGCCCATACGCGGATACCAGCGCTCGGCAACTTCGCGGTTAATCTCTGGCACACCACCGTCGAGTGCCTCTTTTAACACATCAACAATTTGCTCGGCCTTTAACATCCACTTTTCCGCCGCTGCCGCTATCTCAACGGCTGAATGTATCATTACCTCTGGCAACAATCCTTTTGGAAAGCGAAAGCGTTCAGAGGATGGGCGCTGCACACCATCTATAAGCATAGCCCTGAGATTACTCTGCAACTGATCTAATGCCAGGTCGATATCCTGACGGGCCGGCGCCATGCGCTCTATATACTGCGCTAATACTGCATTGTTATCACACTCATCCAGCATCACATCCAACTGCTTGACAGAAGACTTCAACCAACGCTGGGTACCTTTGACACGCATGCTATATGCAAAATGGCCGGTCGCCTTTGATGAGAGGTGATGCGCTTCATCAAATATGTAAATCGTGTCGGCGGGTTCCGGCAAAATAGCACCACCGCCCAGCGAAAGGTCGGCCAGCACTAAATCATGGTTGGCTACTACTATATCAGCCTTGTCCATGGCATCCCGTGACTTATAAAAAGGACACACAGAAAAATTACTGCAACGCCTGTTGGTACAACGAGTATGATCACTGGTTAAGGGGGTCCAACGGCTGGCCTCTATCTCTGACGCAAGGCTATCGCGATCACCATCCCACTCACCTGACGCAAATTTACCCAGTAATTCCTGGTAAAAAGCCAACGATGACGGATCTATCTGATGTTGAATCTCATCTTCATACAAGGCTATCTGGCCCGTCTGATGCTGGGAGTCCAATAACTTTTCAGCCTGTGAGATACAAAAGTAACGACCACGCCCTTTTGCCAGCACATAACGCACATCTTCACTGAGCAGTCGGGCTACTTCCGGTAGATCTTTATTCAACAACTGCTCTTGCAGTGCCACGGTAGCCGTAGAGATGACTAATGATTTGGATTGTGATTTTGCAATCGGAATAGCGCTGAGCAGATAAGCCATCGTTTTACCGGTGCCTGTGCCCGCCTCAATCACACAAAGATGATTTCCATTATCCCGTTCGCCTTTCTCATCCGTCTCGATTGAGCCGAGTGTCCGCGCAATATGCGCAATCATCATCTTCTGACCGTAACGCGGTTTCATATCATGATCAGCGAGAAACCGACGATAAGAGGTCTGAATAGAATTTTTGAGTGTGTCGCTGAGCAAGACGTACTACCTGAATAACTTTAGGCGTGGATCATACCAAGATACTGGATATATAAACAGAAAATTACTTTACATCACCTTCTTGCTGTATATAATCACAGATACTGTATAAATAAACAGGCATTATTATGAAACTAACAAAACGCCAAGAAGAAGTACTCGAGTGCATTCGCGGGCATATCGATGCAACCGGATACCCTCCAACAAGGGCTGAGATCGCTACTGCACTGGGTTTCAAATCAGCCAATGCCGCAGAGGAGCACCTCAAAGCCCTGGCCAGAAAAGGGGCTATCGAGATCATTCCCGGCACTTCCAGGGGTATCCGCCTGCCAGAACTGGAAAGCGAATCTGAAGGTATCCCGGTGGTTGGTCGTGTAGCTGCCGGCTCACCCATCCTTGCTCAGGAGCATATCGAAGAACACTGCACCATTTCAGCTGATTTTTTCCACCCGCCTGCCAACTACTTACTCAGAGTACACGGCACCAGCATGCGGGATATCGGCATCATGGATGGCGACCTGCTGGCCGTACATCAATGCACAGAAGCACGCAATGGCCAAATCGTGGTTGCCCGCATAGACGATGAAGTCACTGTAAAGCGCTTCAGGAAAGATGGCCATATGGTTTACCTGATAGCAGAAAACACCGAGTTCTCTCCCATCGAAATAGATCTGAGAAAACAAGAATTATCGATTGAAGGCTTAGGTGTAGGCGTGATCAGACAGGGAGGTGATCTATGATTCAAGTTCGCAACCATCGCGGCAGATCTCATCTTGGGCTATTACCCAAAACTGAGCACAACCAGATCCATCAGAAAACGACTTCAGCGAAACCTGACTTCGGCAAAATCACTGAAATAGTCACCAGCAGTGGCGAGTTAAATGATATCCCGCTGCTGATGCCGCTGTTGGCTCAACTCAGCCATGAAGACAGATGGTTCGCGTGGATTTCACCGCCCGTCAATCTACCGAGATCGTTACTTGAGAATGCAGGCATCGACCTGAACAAAGTCATTTTGCTCTACCCTGATGCGCACCACTCCGTACTACAACTGGCCAGGAAAGCACTCAGTGCGGGCACTTGTCATGCGGTGATCAGTTGGGCAGAGGAGATTTCAGAACACGAAATAAAGAATCTTGAGCAATCTGCCCGGCAAGGACGTAGTAATGGCATCCTCATACGTGGACGCCATCACCATTAAAACAAACGTGTGAAACAGTAGTTGGAAATCAGATGAAACTGAATGGACTTATTTAATGGATTACTGGCTTAGGAGGCCTGGATGCTTCCGTAGACTCCAGCGACAACTCAGACATCATTTTCGCGCCAGCAACCAGAATCATTCTTGCCAGCTCTTCAGACTGACCATTGAGACCATCTTTAACGCGCTGAGACAAACTCACCGTTATTAACGGCTCCTCTTCCCCTGCTTTACGCATAGCGTATTCGCCAGAAGGAAGCCGTATAATTTCAAGTACCGTTTGTTCCAATACTTTTTTATCGTCTACCACTCTTGCATATCCGAACGCAGGCGCTCTACTAATGAGCGAAACTCATTTAACCATAGTTTATATTCGGCCAGGATTTCACCATCTTCAGCATGGTTCGGATTGACCTGTACAACATGTATCTCCGAAACACTCACCGTATCACTGGCCACTTTAGAATGGTTATCCATCGCCTTCCAGCAAGCATCATAAGCTGCCAGCATCTTATGCAACCAACTGACTTCGCTTTGCTCAAGAATGGACAGCTCAGACCTTTCTGGCGATTCCTGTCCGGACTCCTCAAACATACTTTCCAAGTCAGCCAGCTTACTGACCTTACTGGTATCAAAGCTATATCTCTCTGCCACTTCCCGCAAAAAAGAAGCGTAACCAGAAGCCAGATGAAACAAGATTGATTCGTTGTAAGATTCAATCTCGTTGTGCTTACTCCATTTCGTAGAGTTCTGCGCTACGGTTAAAGCATCCAAATGAATACGTGCAAAATTAATTTTCTGATTCGTCCTGACCAGATATATATTACTCATACACTACCTCTGTAAAATGACCATTTTCAGGCTATTTCTTTTTAGTCTTTGGCTCTTCCACCACCCAAGCATTACCCTGATAGAATGCACGCCATCCGGTTGCTTTGCCATCGACCTCGGTCATCACATACTGCTCCTTTGTCTTACGGCTATAACGTACAATAGTCTCATTGCCTTCGCTATCACGCTTTGGTGCACTGAACAGGAAGCTGTATTTAGGGTCAATTTCGGCCTGATGAGGCAGCAATTCAATAATTTTCGGCGCTCTTGTCTCACGGTTCCGGGGGAACTGGCTGGCAGCAAGAAACAGACCTGATGCACCGTCCCGAAGAATATAAGTATCTTCAACTTTCTCACATGCCAATTCAGGCATAGGCACAGGATCCATTTTCGGTGGAGCCGCTTCGCCACTTTTTAATAATTTACGCGTATTTTTACATTCTGCATTAGTACAACCGAAAAACTTACCAAAACGGCCTGTTTTCAACTGCATCTCAGCACCGCATTTATCGCATTCCAGCGAAGGACCTTCATATCCTTTCAGGCGATAACTGCCCTCTTCAACTTCATATCCCGGGCAGTCCGGATTATTACCGCACACATGCAGTTTACGATGCTTATCTACCAGATAACTATCCATGGCACTGTCGCAAATACTGCAACGATGCTTGTTACGTAAAATACGGGACTCTTCTTCATCATCACCATCAACACTGACCACTTCATCGCCAGGCGTCAGGTTAATCGTCGCTTTACAACGCTCTTTAGGCGGTAAGCTGTAACCGGAACAACCCAGAAAAACACCCGTACTGCCGGTACGGATCGTCATATGACGGCCACATTCAGGGCAGGGAATATTCGTATCTGTAGGCGAGTTCGGTCGCATGCCGGTTTCAGGATGCTGCGCTTCTTCCAACTTACGTGTGAAACCGCCATAGAAGCGATCTAACAACACTTTCCACTCAGCCTCACCCTGCGCAATCTCGTCGAGCGCGTCTTCCATACGGGCTGTGAAACTGTAATCCATCAGGTCAGTAAAGTTTTCGGCTAAACGCTCAACAACGATATCACCCATTTTACAGGCATAAAAACGACGATTCTGAATCTCTACATAACCACGGTCCTGAATCGTGGAAATAATAGAAGCATAGGTAGATGGGCGTCCGATACCTTGCTTTTCAAGCTCTTTAACCAAACTGGCTTCGGTAAATCGAGCCGTAGGTTTAGTAAAGTGCTGCTTAGGTTCAAGCGCTTTCATTTGAAGTGTTTCACCTTTTTTCACATCGGGCAAAATCACATCTTCATCATTTTTTGCTTTGCTTTGCATCACGCGGGTATAACCATCAAAGCGCAAAATCCGCCCTTTGGTGGTCAGCTCAAAATCACCTGCTTTTACCGTAATGCGAGAGCTTGTGTATAAGGCAGGCATCATCTGACAGGCTAAAAACTGACGCCTGATCAATTCATAAAGACGCTCGGCATCGCGTTCCATCCCAGTCAAAGCGCTCGCTTCTGTATTTACATCACTTGGACGTATTGCCTCATGCGCTTCCTGAGCACCTTCTTTGCTGGAGTAGCGAGTAGCTTCTTCAGGCAAGTATTTACTACCAAAATGATCGCCAATATACACACGGCAGCTTTCAACCGCTTCAGCACTCAGATTGGTAGAGTCGGTACGCATGTAGGTGATGTAACCCGCCTCATAGAGACGCTGCGCCATCATCATGGTTTTCTTCACACCAAAGCCTAAGCGAGTACTGGCCGCTTGCTGCAGTGTTGACGTGATAAAGGGGGCCGAAGGCTTACTGCTGGTCGGCCGGTCATCCCGGCTCAGCACTGTATATTCTGCGTCTTTTAGCGCGGCCAGATGGATATTCGTTTCTTTTTTCGATGCCGGACGAAAGGCCTTTCCAGCAACCCGGGCAACCTGTAAACGCAAAGCCGCATCAGCAGCCGTTGTTGTATCTGCGTGAACTTCCCAAAACTCTTCAGGAATAAAGGCACGAATCTCTTTTTCTCGCTCAACGACCAATCGAACAGCGACAGATTGAACACGACCTGCCGATAGTCCACGCGCAACTTTTTCCCATAGTAATGGCGACAGCATATACCCTACCACGCGATCAAGAAAACGCCGCGCCTGCTGTGCATTTACATGGTTCATGTCCAGCGTACCCGGTGATTCAAACGCACTGGATATCGCTTTCTTGGTAATCTCATTGAAAACGACGCGACGGTATCTATCATCATCACCGCCAATCGCTTCTCTCAAGTGCCAGGCAATCGCTTCTCCCTCGCGATCCAAATCGGTCGCGAGATAGATAGTGTCTGCATCTTTTGCCAAGCGCCGTAGCTCTTCTACGACTTTTTCTTTACCTGGAAGAATTTCATAATGCGCTTCCCAGCCTTTCTCTGGGTTAACACCCATACGAGCAATGAGCTGCTCTTTGGCCTTCTTCGCTTTATAAATGACTTTTTCATCGGCAGGCATTTTTCGTGTCAAAGCAGCCTGTTTCGCACGTGCTTTTGGATCTGACTTTTGAGCACTACCGCTCGTAGGCAAATCACGGATATGACCTACACTCGATTTAACAACATATTCATTACCAAGATATTTATTAATCGTCTTAGCTTTGGCGGGCGACTCAACAATAACGAGCGACTTTCCCATAGGGTAACTATCCTCGGGCAGATACGGCACAATAAAAAATAGCGAGCATATATAAGTGCTAATACAACTCGGGTCAAGCAAGTCTCATAAAAAAACCAATAAGTAGTATACTTAGTTGATCAGAAATAACTTACATACCTGCTTTAACAACAGTGTCTTCTGACTATATAATTCATGGACTTAGCGAGGCAGTTGCATAACATGTTGCAAGATAACCTGATTTATATAGTCATCATAGCTCTAATTGGCGCAATTGCGCTCGGCATTAGCCATTTCATTTCACAGCGAGAGCACAATGCAATCGTTAAAAGTGATCGTTTAAACTGGCTACGCAAGCAAGCTTTTTACACACTTGATGCCATTGCAACACTCAAAGCGGCTGGCTGCAAGCCGGAAATTCTTGAAAAACTAAATCAGCATGCGATGCTACAAATTGAAGAGATTAGCATGCTGGCACCTGATTCTGATCTTATGACAGAGGTTAATAATCAAAAAGAAACCGCGGATAGAACACCACCCGGGCAAGGTGTTTTCAACAGTGACAAAGATCTGAAACGCTTCAAAATTTATGTCAATTTTACTGAAAAACTACTCGCAGAAATGCTTAAAAAAGGCAAACTTTCTCCTATTTTGGCCGGGAATTACGCTCAGGAATTATACTGGCTGAACATATCAATCGTAGCCGATGCACATATGCATCAAGCACAACAATTTCTGACTCAAGATGAAAAGCTACTCGCACTATCGCACATGAAACATGCCAAGGCCGTCATAGTACGCGCCATGGTGCCACAAGTGAAAAAGCAGCCTAAACTTGATCTTATACAACCACAAATTAATGCTATCCAACCCCGTAAAGTCAATCAGGGCGGGGCTTTAGCAGACTCGCTGGATAACTTTCTTAAATAGCTTGCTCAAAAAGGACAGGCACACTCCGCCACCATCCTCTCACCTGTGACAGGGTGGTCAAACGCCAGTGTTAACGCATGTAATAATAAACGTCCGGACGCTGCCCGCGTTTGTTCAGTACCATACAGATCGCAACCTAAAATAGGATGCCCCAGCTCCTGGCTGTGGACCCGTAACTGATGTGTACGCCCCGTATAGGGCTTAAACAATACCCGGCTTGCATCGGGGTGTTGCAAGCGCTGTAGTACTTCAAAATGGCTGGCCGCTTGTTTGCCGCTTTCATGACAGATTTTCATCAACGGAAAATTCGGCGGATCTTTAGCAATAGGCGCATCAATAACCCCCTGATCAACACCGATATGACCCGATAATATGCTGATGTAGGTTTTTACCACTGTACGATCTTGAAATTGTTTTGTCAGAATAGCATTCACGCTTTTATTTAACGCCAGCAACATGATGCCTGAGGTGCCGAAATCGAGTCGATGCAGCAGTGTTGCTGTCGGAAAATCCTGCACCAGCCGAAAATGAACCGAGTCTTTATTTAATGGATTTTTACCTGATAAGCTCAACAACCCGCTGGGCTTATTGATCAACAGAATATGCTCATCCTGATAGAGCACTTCTATTTTCTCGTGACAGACGGGCGCAACAAAAGTATCAACAGGGCTTGAAACCGGGATTGAATCAGAAGTTGAATCAGGAGTACTCATGACCCTTTCCTCATACCCGGCCTTTTTACCGAAGAAGCTTTCGCAGCAGTGCTTTTTACAGAATCATTTTTTACAGAAGCCCTTTTGCTGGCGGCCGGTTTTTTTCTACGCGGCCTCACCATAGCTTTTCCTTTACCCTGCAGCCCGTCAAATCGAACGGTGCCGACCTCTGCTATTAATTCCCGCAAGCTGAGCGCCATCGGTTGCATAAAATGATTATATTTCAGCTCTCTTTGACTGATCGCTTCTAATTGCGACTCCCAATGGGCAGTCATATCCGGATGCGTCATATTTTCAGGCAAACTGGTGATCAGTTGACGCCCCACATCGGTGGCTCTTATCTCTTTCCCGCTACGTGTTAAAAATTGACGTGTGAAAAGTAATTCAATAATACCGGCACGCGTCGCCTCTGTACCCAGTCCATCAGTATCGCGTAGTACTTTCTTAATCACAGGATCGTTGACAAACCGAGCAATGCCCGTCATGGCGGCTAACAGTGTCGCATCCGTAAAGTGCTTCGGCGGGCTGGTTTGCTTCTCATCTACATGAGCCTCGGTGCACAAAACTGCATCGCCTTGCTGAACATCTGGGAGCCTGACGCTCGAAAAAGCCTCCTCAGCCGCTTCGCCCGGACTGCTATCAGAGGTTTTACCTCGATTGCCAGACGGCTTACTTTGTGGAAACAGCGTTTTCCAGCCCTCAGCCAGCACATCTTTTTGTTTTGCGACAAATAATCCCCCGCTAACTTCTGTATCGATCTGTTTATCCATATATTCAAAAGGCGGATAAAACTGAATCAGGTACTGGCGCGCTATGAGCTCATACAGATTAGCCTCCCCTGAGCTTAAACGGCTACTATCAACAGATTTAGCGGTGGGTATGATAGCGTGATGAGCACTTATTTTTGCATCGTTCCACGCTTTACTTTTCAAACGAAGATCCGCCTTAGCGACAGCATCGCTGAGCTTATGGCAGGTTTTAGCTATCGCCGCCGTCACTTGCTGTGTTCCACTGTAATGCTCCATCGGCAAATAGCGGCAATCAGAACGCGGATAGGTAATTAATTTATGTTTTTCGTACAATTGCTGGCACAGATCCAACACCTGCTTGGCACTCAACCCATACCTTTTAGCAGCATCAATTTGCAATGCAGATAGATTATAAGGTAAAGGCGCAGGCTGCTTCTTTTTACTCTTCTGCACCTTTTTAACCAGCCCGTTTTGATCTACAACGCGCGCCACAACATTATCAGCCAACTTACGTGAAAGCACCCGCCCATCCTCATCCATGAAGGACTCGCAAGCCTCACTGGGTTTCCACTTCGCCTGATAACATTCACCTGCACCTGTTTTAAGAGTAATAAATACCTCATAAAACGGTTTTGAGACAAAACCTTCAATTTCAAGGTCACGATGCACAACCAAGCCTAACAAAGGTGTTTGCACCCGCCCTATGGATAAAACACCGTTAAAGCCTGATTTCTGCCCTTGCAAGGTACACAGCCGTGTCATATTGATGCCATATAACCAGTCGGCTCTGGCACGCGCTAACGCGGAAGTTGCCAGTGGAATAAAATCGTTATTATCCCGGAGGTTGTTCAGAGACTTTTTTACCGCATTGATATTTAAGTCGCTAATCAGGCAACGTTTTGCAGCGGAGCGCTTGCTAGCAGATACGCCACTGAAACTAATCACTTCATCGACTAAAATTTGTCCTTCACGATCCGGGTCACCCACATTAACCAGAACATCGGCCTGTCTGATCAACTTTTTCAAAATATTGAACTGTTTTTTTGTTTTCGGCTTTACTTCCAGTTTCCACTGATCAGGCACAATAGGAAGGTGCTGTATGCTCCATTTTTTAAAAACCGGATCATAAGATTCAGGCTGCGCCTGCTCTAACAGATGTCCGATACACCAACTGACGACATCACCCTTTCCTACATAGATACAACCATCACCTTTTTTGTGTGGTGTCGGTAATGCATCAGCAATAGCACGGCCAAGACTTGGCTTTTCAGCAATATATAAAATCATGGGAAAAACGGGCTCTGGTATCAGTCGAGTTGTTGGGTACGGATTACCTTTACAGGGCTAGCCGCTGTCGAGCCAGCTGCTTTATAGGCCACCACGCAATTGCGCCCTCTTTTTTTAGCGGCGTACAAAGCTAAATCCGCTGATTTAATAAGCGCTTCCTCATTTATCTGATCTCCCGGGCAGGTCGCAATGCCTACAGAAAGGGTAATAGCACGTTGGCAGTCGGGGACGTTCTTTGAATCCTCAGCTACTTTAGCAATCAGCATCTTAAGTTTTTTATACGCTTCCAGTTTGCTGGTGTTGGGTAAAACCAGGATAAACTCTTCACCGCCATAACGAGCAACAACATCCCGGGATCTGATATTTTTTGCCAGGGTCTCTGCCACAAATTTAAGTGCTTTATCCCCTTCAGGATGGCCAAATGAATCATTGTATTGTTTAAAGTGATCTATATCTATCATGGCCACAGTAACGTCATAACCCTGCAGCTGAGACGTTTGTATTTCACGCTTAAGCGTACTCCCCAAACCCCGGCGGTTGAGCAGCCCCGTCAGCTCATCACGGTTAGATGCCATGCTTAATTCAGTGCGTAACTGGGTATTATGAAAATGTAAACCAATGGTATTACAAACCTCAATCACCCGCTGCTCCTCCTCACGGGATAGCAGTGATTCGGTCAACCTTTCTGAGCGAATATGTAGCACACCATACTGCATTTCATGGCTCGCAATGGGATAACAGGCAACGCTTTTGATGGTGGTTAAGTTGGCGTTACTGCACAGCATGTTCTGCGTATTAGAAGAGTCGATATAGGCTTTACCTTGTTGCAGCACCTGACACTCTTCAAGCTTAACATTCAAATACACCTTATCTTTGTGAGTCCCCCACGCGCCCGCAAGACCCCAGTTTTTAAAGGACTTATTAGCAAATAATACCGCCACGGTATGATCAGGAATGATATTTTTCAGATATTTTACAGAAACTTTCTGTAGCTCTTTTAATGTAACCGCTGCCGCCAGTGCATCTCCCATCATCCGCACCTGTTTCAATTTTTTATTACGTAAATACTCTGACTCCAGCATCTCATTTTTTGTCTCTGACAACACCTGAGCATGCTCAACCGCCAGCATTCGCTCTTCCACCTCCGTTTGTAACTTCTCAATGGTTTCTGATAGCTGCTGATGACTAACGCTCGCATCCTGCAAACGCCGCCAGGCATACCACCCCAGTGCAAAAGACAAAAAAGACAATCCAACCGGAAGGTCCTCTAAACCTATCATCGAATAGGCAGAGGTCCATGACAACCAGTGTTCATTGAAATCGGAAATAGTAGCGATAAGGTATGCGACAAGAAAAACGCCAATAACGATAAAAAAGTCAGAATCACTTCTTTTCATGCATTCATCCTGGAGGGGTAAGCGTTCACCTGAAAACAATTCAACGTCCCATAAATCCGTGTCATTAATCTTCAGCTTTTATATAACAGTTTCAGCATAGATCAATACTGTTGATTTCGGGGTATTGATTTGGGGATATTCATTGAGAAACATTACTTTCGTGGCATTTGTTTAAGCTTTTTGAAAATCACATTCAAGCTCTTCTGCATGCGCCCGATAGCATCTGCAAGCTCACCAATCTCATCGTTAGAATTAACCGAGATCACTGTATCCATTTTACCCAGGCTCATTTGCCGCGCACTTTCAGCTAAGTCACGAATGGGCTTCACTAAAGCGCGGTTAGAGAACCACACGCTGAGAATGATCACGAGGACGAGAATCGACATACCCACCAACAAAGAAAGAATGATGGTGGTTTGTACTTTTGCATCAACCTCCTGCTGCTTTAACAAAACTGCATCATCGATGTCGTCTACATAAAAACCGGTACCCAATATCCAGTCAAACTCATCAAGAACAATGGCATAGCTCAGTTTATCGACTGCACGACCTTTGGTGGGCTTATCCCATAGATAACTGACGTAGCCACCGCCATTTTTGGCTGCCTGAATAAGCGCCTCAATCAAGCGCACGCCATTTGCATCAACCAAGTCTATCAAACTCTGACCTTCCAACTGAGGCTGAACAGGCTGTACCTGAGCAACGCCGCTGTAATCGAAAGCAAAAATATAACCATCTTCATCACCGTAGGAGATAGCGCGCAAGACGGTTTTCACCCTTTCCTGCGCTTCACTTTGATTGGCTACGTTTTTAAGAACCGACCGAATAGCCGTTTCGGTAATTCCCATATAATTTTTTAATGATTCACGCTTCGCTGCCATCATAGTACTGCGTATCTGCTCAACTTCCTGCGAGCCCAGAGAACGCATCTGATAAATGGATACGGCCATCACAGCCACCACCGTTAAAATTAACGGAATTACCGTCAGGATCAGAATTTTTTGTTTAATCTTAAGGTTTTTCACTTACAGCACCCCGAGCCAGCTACACGCTGATACTCATTATTTTTATTCATATCAAATCGACACAGAAGACGAAATCATAGCTTGGCTGCACATAACTATCAGTCGAGATATGCAATACAACACTATGATTCAAAAGACAAAGCCATAGGAAAAAGTTGCGGCTCCATCTCCAGGTTCACATTAAAAGCCGCAAAAACAGAAGCCTGAATGTCGCTAGCCAATTGTAACAACTCCTGCAGTTCTCCCCCACCAAAATGCACTAATACCAGCGCCTGTTTTTCATACACACCAACATGCGCTCGCCTTTTGCCTTTCCAGTGGCACTGATCTATCAGCCAGCCGGCCGCCAGCTTCATAAAACCAGCCGAATCCGGATAAGCCACCAGCTGCGGCCATTGCTGTTTTAACTGCTGATATTGAGATTCACTGATCACAGGATTTTTGAAAAAGCTCCCGGCGTTACCCAGTACAGCGGGATCAGGCAGCTTGCTCTGTCGCACAGCGCACACCGCATCAAAAATCTGCTTTATATCGGGCTGGGTTATATTGTGCTGATCAAAATAGCTCTGTAATGCAGCATACCTGATTGACGAATCCGGTATCCGTGACAGCCCAAGAGTCACTTCAGTGATAATGAAACATCCGGGCAGGCGCTTAAAAACACTGTCCCGGTAAGCAAACTCACAATCGTCATTCGAGAACTCGATAAAGCAGCCATTTGCTACATCCAAAGCACGCACGTGAGTCAAAACGTTTTTCAACTCAGTTCCATAAGCGCCGATATTCTGAACCGGCGCCGCGCCGACACGTCCGGGAATCAAGCCCATGCTCTCGATTCCTGAATAGCCCTGCTGAACACACCAGTGCACCGTTTTATGCCAGTTTTCACCAGCCCCCAACACCAGAGATATCGAGTCAGCCGATTCAGTGACCTGTTGGCGCATAATATCAATACGAATCACAAGACCGTCGATGAGCGGAGCCATCAACACATTACTACCACCACTCAACACGCGGATCGGTAGTTGGTGTTGCTGCGCATAAGTAACAGCGGCGACCAATTCCGCTTCACTATCTACGGCAATAAATTGCGCAGCGACACAAGGAAAACCCAATGTATTCGCGGATTGCAGTGGATAATCAGCATGAATCTTATGTTGTATATCCATTATCGTGGTGCTTGCTGAAGTTTTAACAACAGCCCGAAAGCTGCGTTCTCAACCAGGTCCAGCACATGGCCGAATCCTGCATCACCACCGTAATAAGGATCAGGCACCTCCCGCTCGACACATTGAGCAAAATCCAGAAACAAGCCTAAGTGCCCGGCATAATCGGGAGGCGCAATCGCCTTGAGGTTACGCAAATTCTCTTCATCCATCGCGAGGATATGCGTAAATTCCGAAAAGTCTTCAGGGGTAGCCTGACGAGCGCGCAGGTGATCCAGTTGATAGCCCCGTTCTGCAGCTGCGCCGATAGAACGCGAATCTGGTGGGTTGCCTACGTGATAAGCCGCTGTTCCGGCAGAATCCACATCAATCACACCCGCCAGCCCCTGCTGGGCAGCTAAAGTTTCAAACACACCATGTGCTGTTGGCGAACGACAGATATTCCCCAAACAAACAAATAAAACACGCGCTTTTTTCATTTAAAACAACCACTTAAATAAACATTCTAAAGCAGAACAAGATTAGTAAGATCAACAACAATGATGATTATAAATGAATTGATCAGCAAATAGTTTTACAAACAGAAAATAGACTGCCGATATCAAATAATTTATAGCGGCAAGAGCAACAAGCAGATATTTTGGCTGGTAAACCAGCTATTTGATTTAGGTGCGAAAAGCCCGGAGAGCCGACATCAAAGGCGCACAATTAAAGGTTATGTGCTGATGTCATACTCCCTTACATCAAAAGACTCAACTAAAGAGAACATGTCATTTTCAGGGCCTGATTTTCGAAATGCATCCAACGCCTGACGAGTTTTCCATTTTTCGAAAATATTGACTCTATTTAAGTCAACCGGGTCTGGTGATACAGAGAAATCCTCACAAGCATCGTCATTTCTGGCCAGCAGGATTGCTTGTCGTGATTTCTCAATGAATTCATCCCGAAAGTTCGACTTTATAGTCAGCTTACCCGCAACGATTATTGACATCTTTGTCTCCCGGACACACAACTGAATGATCTCAGCAAACCTACAACGCCCCCCGCTATCGGGTAAGTGTTATCGGTTTTTCAATCTCATAGATGGCATCTGCTATGTTTTCGAGTTGTTTTTCAAGCACGGCTTGCGCGTCGTGCAGGCCTTGATTGTAGTAATAAGCGCCGACCTCTTCAGAGAAAAAATCCAATAGAAACTGCGCATCAAACTGCCCCATTTCCTGATCCAGTTCCTCCTGGAAATAGCGCTGAATCTTTTGAACCATCATATTTTTTGTTCACTACTGAACTCAATTTTTGACATGAATGACTATCTCCTTTTGGGTTTACCCGTATACCGCTTACCCGTTTAAATGGGATCTGACGGCAAGACAACAGTAGCGCGCAGCCCACCCGCTTTTCCATTTGTGATTAGCAGCGAGCCTTGATAGTTCTCCACTATATCCTGACAGATAGAGAGCCCCAAACCCGCACCCTGTTTGCTTTCATCCAGACGCTCGCCTCGTTGCATCAGCCGTGCAATGCTTTCAGCCGGCAAACCCGTGCCATCATCCGTCACTGATATAACAATATTTTTATCTTCCTGACGTATCTGCAAAGAAACATTATGCACGGCAAATTTGCAGGCGTTATCCAGTAAATTGCCAAGGAGTTCGAGCATATCATCGCGGTCCTGATACAGAACAAGTTCAGCCGGATAATCACTGGTAATAACTACATCAGGAAAGAGCTTAGTCAACACATCCAACAATGGCGGAATATCTTCCGCAAGATGCGTTTGTCTGCCGGGAGATGAGACGCCAACAATGCGTGCCCGCTTCAACTCACGCTGAATCAGCCATTGAATATCGCCCAGCAGGCGTTGAGTCTCCTCTGAATGAGGATTGGAAGCCTCTTCTAAGAGCTGCTGGACTCTTTGCAGTGGTCGCTTCAACTCATGCGCCAGATTACCCAATGAATTACGCGAACGGCTGACACGCTTTTGCAGCTGAACCAGAAGCTGCTCGATATCTTCTGCCAACGGCATCAATTCTTCTGGCACCTTATTCAGGTCTGTTTTCTCTCTGGAGTAGCGTAACGATTGAATTTTCGTTCTGACTGCGTCCAGGTAGCGGAAATTCTTTTTAATAATCCACTGCTGCAAAAGCAGCAATAACACAGTGCCACTTAAAACGACACCGATGGCCCAAAGACTGTAATGCCAGGTGAGCGCTTCAATAGGGGCGATATCTTCAGCTATTGTGATGGTGAAAGTACTCGATTTTTTACTGAACCCCTGACTCCAGACCAGCCAATGCTCATCATTAGCGCCCGGCATCAGCTCACTCGTGGTAACGCCCTTATGTAAACTCACCACCTCCAGCGGATAATCCCACAGCGAGCGGCTTCTGATATTCAGGTTTTCACCTTTAATAACGAAGTAGTGTCCGGAAAAAGCACGCTCATAGACCCTGCCAAGCCTGTCTGAGTTGAGTTTCCACTGTCCATCTTGCGGGTCTTTATCCAAAGCAGAAATAATTGATTCGGCATCATGCTGTAAGCGCGACTGGATATACCCATGAGTTAACTGGCCGACACCCCAATGAATCACTAACAACAAAGCGCCCATGGTAAAGCAGAGAGCGAAGAACAGACTGCGACTTAATTGCGCGCGAATAGACATTATCTATTGTCCGTTCCTGATCCCAGCCGATACCCCTGGCCCCGCCGGTTTTCAATAAAAGATTTTCCAAAATGATGTCGTAAACGGTTGATATACACTTCGATCACATTGCTGTCTTTTATCTGTTCTTCTTCATAAACATGTTCACTCAGCACGCTTTTAGAATGCACTTTTTCCGGATGCATCATCAGATAACGCAACAAGCGAAACTCGATGCCTGTAAGCACTACAACTTCACCGCTTTCTTTAACGGCTTGCTGTTCAGAGAGCAACAAACGTACACCGTTGGATACGATTTCATTATCGGCTTTGCCGTGCGAGCGCCGAATCAGTGCCTCTAAACGCGCCAGTAATTCATCCGTATGAAAGGGCTTGCCCAGGTAGTCATCCGCACCGGCTTTTAAGCCATCAACCCGTTCATGCCAGGCATCCCTGGCGGTTAAGATCAGCACGGGAACCGTCACACCCTGATGACGCCAGTTAGTTAAAACATCCAAACCCGGGCGCTGCGGGAGTCCCAAATCCAGAATAACCGCATCGAAGCTCTCTTCCTCTCCCTGAAACTGAGCATCAACACCATTATTAGCGGTTTCTACGACATAGCCTTCGCGCTGCAAGCGCGGTTTAAGGCTATTCACCAGATCCATATCATCTTCTACCAGCAGGACTCTCATTCTCTGACTGCCTCATTTTCTGACTGTCTCATCCTTAAACTGACTCATTCTGCAGCTGCCTCAATCTTCAGCTTTCTCTTTTATAAACTGCCCGGTAACGGCATCTATATAGACTTCTGACACTTCGCCATTCTCTTTAAGCTGCTCAATCTCATAGACGATACGCCCGTGCTGTTTTTCAACTTCCAGATCAAGAATTTTTCCTGAAAGGTAGCTTTTATTCAACTGAAAAATCTCTTCGAACGAGAGTATCTTGCCACTCTCTACCCAGTCGCGCACCGCTTCTGGTTTTATATCACGACCAGCCCATACCCATGTGCTAGTCGTCCCAACGGCCATAACCAGGAATAATAGCCCTATCTTCATCAAAGTCTCCCTTAGCAGCACCTTCATGACATACATTGCAGTTACTAAAACTACCCACATCAGGATTACCTTCTACCAGCCTATCAGGAATCTCATCATGCTTTCTCAGAAAATAAGGTAATGCGTCAGGCGCGCTTCAATCACATCCGCCTGGGCTATCACTGGCGCTAGCCCGACAGCCAATAACAACAAGCATTTAATAGTTATGGCCCAACTCTCATACCAACTCTCATACCAACTCTCATACCAGCTCTCATATCAATCATGCCCTCTTCTCAAGTCAGCGGCCTCTTCTAAATGCTGCTCTTCAGCAACCGCTTTGTGCACCTTAACCCCAGTGAACATGGCGCGAATCAGGTTTTCACGATGCAACAAACTACTCACGAGCACTCCGGCCACATGCAACACAACCAACAATACTGAGGTATTCGCCAAGAGCTCATGCAACCCTTCTAATAAATCTTCATTGAAATTCGCAATTAAAGTTCCTGCTAATGGTCCGCCTCCATCAACGGCTAATAACGCCATGCCGGTAAACCCGGTAGCCGCCAATACCACCAGCAAAGCCACTACCATCATGCCGCCAGCGGGGTTGTGCCCGATATAATGCCGGGGGTTTCCTGTTATCAGGCTTTTCAGATAAGCCAACGTCTCAGCGGGGCCTTTAACAAAATTACTGAATCGCGCATATTTTGGTCCGATCGCCCCCCAGATAAGCCGAAACCCAATCAAAATCGACACTGCATATCCTGCATAGATATGGATATTCTCGAAGTCATCTTCGGTTAGATAAGCGGTTAAAAAGAAAAGCACTAAAGACCAGTGGAATATCCGTACCAGCGGATCCCAGACCTTAATGACGTTTTGTGATTCTACGTTAGACATAAGCCACCTCCTGTTAATGGAGACAGCTTATCGTGTGCGAATTAAACGAAACTTAAAATAAGGAGTGAGAGCGAAATTGGATGAGAAAATTAATGATTAAATTGATGTAGCGCTACCCAACACTTGTCGGACCATTCAATAAGCCATGCATTCCAATAAGCCATCCATGAAGTGGCACTATTATTGCTATTACATTAATAACTATAGTTAGCGGATCACATTAAAACGTTTTAGGCGGCGATCTGTCGTGATGAGTGCCTGTTATTGATCGGCACCATTAATAATGCACCGCACTAGTGCAAAACCGGAATAGATACCGCTTATCTTATCTGCCAGGTTTTGCAAAGCCTGAATATTATTCTGATAAACGGAGACTCTATGCTTCCCACTTCAATTATTAATGGTATGAATACAAAATTTGCCTTTATTAAACCCTATATGCCGGTTGTAGAAGCATGTGGCGAATTAATAAAGAAAGAAATGCTCGGCGGCCCGGTTATAAATGATGATGGCGAACTGGTGGGCTGGATATCAGAACAGGAATGCTTACAAGTCATCATGCAGGTTGTTTATCACAATCAGCGGGTTGCAACCGTGCAGGATATTATGCGTACGGATGTTTTATCCATAACGCCTAATGATGAATTTATGGCCATTGCAGAACAAATGCTGCAGCAAAAGCCAAAAAGCTACCCCGTGGTTGATAGCAACAACAAGGTCATTGGCGTAGTAAACAGACGCCACATTCTCAACATGTTACTTAAGCAACTGGCAGATGTAACCAAGCAATAAGCAATGGGCAATAATCAGAAAAGTATTTACGATAACATTTAGTCGCTAACAGCTAGCAGCGAAGACCCACTGCAACTTTGTTAACAACTAATCAAGTTGGAAACAGATACTAAACCGCCAGTGCTTTACCAGACGCCTTCCAGCCCTCCCTCTAATCAGTGGCGATATTAACTTAGAACGCATTTGCTAAATGGGAGGAGTCCATATACTAACCGGTCTTTTACGTTTATCTAATATAAGAAATGTTGCAAAGACAAAAAACAACCTAAACCTACCGCTATCAAAACCGCTTCAATTACTTCTGGCTGGATCGAAATCGTCGGATGGGACTTTCACCCTCTGGAAAACGCCGCCTTAATACGACGCTAAACTATTGCAGTTTTCCATTACTCGGCTTTGGTCAAGTTGCCCTGAGAAACATAACCATGTAATTTCTTTCACATGGAGCAATATTTGCGTCTTGAGTGGACTTGTGATTATTTTGACTCATTGATTGCAAACAGTGAATTCCGAAAATTATATAAGAGAAAACAACCTTCGCTAAAGCGCCGTCCATACAAACCGCCGTTCTGATCTACATGGATTATCAATACTAAAAGGAATCAAGAATGAAGAATAAGATCCTGCTTATACTCGCCACTCTATGCGCGGTTTCACTAATTGGATGTAAAACTGCCGGAGACGTCAAAACATCTAATGTCGGAGATTCCCAAAAGGTGATAATAACCGAAACAACCCAATATGGAGGCCTGTCTGGACGATGGAAGTCCAAAGTAAACAATAGTTGGGGTGGTGGTCTCAATATATACATTGAACCGAATGACGGTAGTTCTGCTTTCAAGGGAAAGTTAATTTTTTCTCAATCTGGTTGTCCCTGGAAGGCTCGGTTTGACGGAACTGTCTCCGAATCTGGCGAGATTGCATTAAAGGCCAATCCAGGCGGAAAATGCGGCAAGATTGCTATAAACGGTACCTTCAAAGACGGAATATTAACTGGGACCTACGAAGCTGAATATCCAGATAATGGCACTATAAGCCTAGATTGATTGCGTAAAAGTTCCCGACAATTACCCCTGCCCGGCCTCTGTTCCGGGTTTTTCTTATCTGTCGCATGACCGGCTTCAAGTATCGCCGGGGTTGGTTGGCAGCGCCAGAAACCGCGGCAGGTGTGTGCAAAATCAATAGCTATATTTGTCTTTCTTAGAATTCATTGAAAAACGAGTCTCAGTCTGGGTAAGGTTTTCTTGCTAAACGGGAGAGGCCCATATATTAAGCGGTCTTTCTAGCCTAGGGCGCTCAATTACAAAACGGACGAAAAAGTTATGGCAGGCGTTGCGATAGAGTGTGTCTTACGTAAAGGAAAATCTGGGTCTAAAAGTAGGCTGGATTAAGTAAACTGTCCCCGGATTTCCTGAGAATCTAGATGCTATTAAATGCGGCTAACGTTAACAAAGTTTCCACTAAAATATAGCCATTGCGTTAACCTTACAAGTTTAACATAAATGGGTCAGGGTAGAATCGCGCTAAGTTAAGCGTGCTTAGCAACCATCGCAGCGATCACGTGCCATGAATGACCTCCTTGTGGGTCCGATGTTCAGCGGAACAATGCAGTTATATTAGCAACAACTGTGATCCGACCCCGTTTTTCTTTTTCTTTTCTAACTGCTACTGCTTTGGTTTAAATAAACGAACAAAGGCTAATACAACGGTATAGACCATAGTAAATAGCATTATTCCTACTGCTGTTTCATGTAGATTAGCGACACCCCATACGTTACCAGCCAGGTCGGTGATTAATTCTTTATTGTTTATTTGATGCAGGTAATGACCAATGTAAGACAATCCAATTAACATATAGAAAATTACAGGTTGTAACCAATATGACCTTTTCTCGGTTTCATCTGATTCAATGATTAAATGGCTATTTTTAGATAGATATATAGCGAAGATCTGCATGAATAAATAACAGGTTAGGTACCAACCCAGAAAGTTTACCAGTGGAACACCAAATATACCGCCAGCATTTTCCCAGATCCATATACCGTCAAATGTTGAAGTGAGAGGGTCTTGCACTAAATCAAACTGACACATAATAAAAGCACTGACAGCAGGCAATGCAATAAGGTTAAATTTCTTATCTAAATGTTTCTCAGCATGGTCAAGAATAATAGAGCCAATTGTCCATGACATATAACCGACCGCAATGTAAACCGGACCAACCAAAACCGGAACCTGGTCAATATGTAACCCACCAAGCGTGTAGTGGTAGTTACCAAAAGGAAACCCGGTACGAATGCTCATATCTTCTAGAATGGTACTGACAATATAAGCGGTACCGATAAATACAAATGTACCTTTCCAGCCATACCTTTTGGGGGCGTGCATTAATACAAGGATAGATCCAAGTAAAAACAGTTGCCCTGTACTATGGTCCATCTGACCGGCAAAGACAATGGTGCTTATAAAATAGATAGCTACCAAAAACCATCTTGCAATATGTAGCTTATTTTTGTTCATCGTAATTTCTCATATTTATACGATTATTTTAAATTATGTAAATTGGACTAATTGACTAGGATTTAAATCTATTTGTTTAAACGAAATAGCTTTCTATATTTATCTATGAAAAGTTTTTCACCTTTTATTTTTCTTGTAATCCAATCACCAAAAGTACCGATAACCATGTATGAATTGCCCTTACTTGGACCTAAAGGTAAAAACAAAGGCGCTTTTCTCCATGGGGAATATGGCTTAAGTTGTTCTAACTGCTTTCCAGCAGCTAAGGCTTTAAAGGTCTTGGTTAACCAAGGTATTTGGCGACTAACAGCAACAATGGTCATTGCATCACCACAACTAGCCATATCACCGGCGCTGAATACATTTGCGTATGCCGATGGGCGCAAGTAAGTATCGACGTCAACTTGGCCGTTTTTCCTTATAGTGGAATTCGGTAACTCTCCGACTAATGACGATACTGCGCGAGATCCGATGGCTGGAATAATAAGATCAGCCTCTATTGACGAGCCATCTGACAGATGAAGCGTTCCAGAATACGCATTTGAGGTACTTTTAAGATTTTCAACTCGCATGCCGAATTTTATATCGATATTCGCTGTTTTGAGTTTCGACATAATTGAAGTAGCGAATTTTTTTGGTAGTTGTGAAAAAAGCGTTGAATCACTCGATATTAACGTTATGTCTTTCTCAGGCATGGCGCTACTAATCTCACCCGCCATTTCCGTACCAACTGTTCCGGCACCGACAATAGCGACAGATTGTGCGCTTGCCAGCTTCTTATTTAGATCAGTCACAACAATGCGGAAGTCATCAATACTCGTGCCTGTCGGTTTCAAAAACGCGCTATTAGTAGAGCCCGTTGCAAGCACAATATAGTCAGCGCCAAATTGAGTTCCATCTTCAAGTGTCACGCTATGCTCTTCAACTTTGATGACTTTGGCTTTTACAAATGTGCCTTTTGTAAGAAGTTGCTCATAAGATAACAACACCGTATCTAACATGGATGGTTTAACAATGGCTCGTATCATGGCTGGAGCATGAACAAATGCGTCACGCTGCTCGATAAGAGTCACATCTAAATCATGTTCAAGCGACTGAGCTAACTGTGCTCCTAAATATCCACCACCTACAATTACAAGTTTCTTAGTCATTTCATCATACCTCTTTAAGTTTTGGCACTTGAGTACTGAATAAAGCTAAAAGATAGTCAATATGTTGTTCTACCATGGAATGGGAAAACGGATCCTTACCGGATAGTCGAGAGAACTCTGGTGCGAATGTAAAAATCGATGTAGCTGCACCTATAAATAAGTAACGCATGTGCAGGCTATCACCTTGCGGAATGAATCCTAATTTTTGAGCCTGTTGCAACATTCCCAGTTCAGTCTCAGAGCCGGAACGAAGGAAGCGATCAACAAGCCAATTTAAACGCTCTTCGTCCCCCTGATTTGCTTGCATCATAAAACGAGTAAAATCAGGAAAGTTAACGCAGAACTCGATGAAATCTCTGATATAGATGCGAAGCTTATCTGTAGCGTCTACTTCATTTAATGCTTTACGACGGTTAAGAAACTCTTGGTTATAGGTATTAAAAAACCACTCAGCGGTTGCCTTCCAAAGCGCATCCTTAGAACCAAAATGGTGAGAGATAAGAGTATGATTTACGCCTGCATTGGTAGCGATAGATCGAGTCGATACCCCTTCAAACCCTGATTTGGCAAATTCTGAAAGTGCCGCACTCAGTATTTTTGCTTTCGTTTCTTGAGTGCGTTGTTGCAGAGAACGCGTATTCGCTTTTTTCGTCACCGTTTTATTCATAACCACCTCATATCATTCAGCACTATATTAAACACTTGGTCAGTACAGATCAATTAAATTAAACAGTTGGTTAATTTAAGAACCTAAGACCAATAAGCTTATGCCCAAGCTGTTGAGTTGCGGGAAAGCTTCAGGTCTTATTTTCAATCTACTTTCTTTCAGAATTGCTCCAGTTTCTTATATGGCGTATTGGTTCAAAATGTTTCACAGAGGTTTTGGTTTAATCATATAAACAACGAGGGTGAGTTTTGATGGAATACATAGTAGGTCAAAT
>NZ_JBFIIH010000003.1:0-78272 GCF_041601355.1 Neptunomonas sp. | reverse complement strand
TGGTAAGGGTGCGCAACTAACCCCCGTGTGTTTGCGCAGATGGCAGGTAATTCGTCTTCTACAAACGGTTTGAAGCGCTTTCTGATATGTACGTTGGGCATTTGTGTGTCCAGGGCTTGCTCTAATCCTAATTGTAATTGCGCATTGATAGCTGTTTCAGTGAGGAGTGGGGAAGACCAATAGCTCTTGTCGACACGGTAACTATTGAGTAGGTAGAGCTCTTTTACGCCCATAGCGCTGATCGTCTGTAAAATACGCTTTAGCATTTTAGGCCGGGGTAAGGCTAGCAGCAGGGTCAGAGGTAATGCTGCCGGCGGTGGTTGGGTAAGTGAGATCTCCAGTGTTACCTGTTGATCGTCAATACTGATTACCTGACCAGAACCGCTGAGCCCGTTTATCAGGCCTACGCGCAATAGCGAATCAGGTTGTGCCCGGTGGACTTCAGCGATATGTTGGTGACGTCTGTCATGCAGACAAATGCGATTGTCGCCGCAGTAATCGTTTTCATTAAACAAAATCAGATTCATTCTTTATCCGCTGGTAGCATCTTGGGAACATATACTTCCATTATGGAGGTTTTTCTTTTGCTTATCAGCCGTTAGGATAGCCGCTTACTTAAAATAGAGCTCCATATGGCCACTCCCGACTTACTGCAGGATACTATTCGACCAACATTGCTGAGAATGACGTTACCGATGATGGTAGGTATTGTCAGTCTGATGTTATTTAATCTTGCTGATATCTATTTTGTATCTTTACTCGGCACTGCGCCTATGGCTGCGTTGGCATTTACCTTTCCTGTCACCTTTTCAGTGGTGAGTCTGGCCATTGGTTTTGGTATAGGCACATCCGCGATTATGGCCAGGCTTATTGGCCAGGGGCGGCAAGGAGAAGCTGCAGAGCTGGCAACTGATAATTTAATGATGACCCTGATATTGGTCTTATGTGTCAGTTTAGTCGCTCATTTATTGATGGTGCCATTATTTACCCTGATGGGCGCTACTCAAGAGCAACTTCCTTATATTCTTACCTATATGGATATCTGGTGGTTTGGTGCCGTTTTTCTGGTGACAAATATGGTGGCCAATAGCGCATTGCGGGCCAGAGGCGATACCAAGACCCCTGCATTAGTGATGGCTGGGTCGTCGATACTCAATATTCTGCTTGATCCTTTGTTGATTTTTGGCTGGGGTCCTGTTCCTGCCATGGGCATTAAAGGCGCGGCAATGGCCAGTGTGATCTCCTGGGCTTGTGTGTCTGTTATTGTTAGTTATGTTCTGTATCGGCGTTATCAGTTGATTATTATTATGAAGCCGGTTGCCAGCAGAATTTTTAGACATTGGTTGACCGTCATGAAAATAGGTTTACCCGCGGCCTTGTCGAATATGTTGACACCGCTGGCGGGTGGTATTTTGACGTCCATGGTTGCCCGACATGGTGCCGAAGCGGTAGCCGCTTTTGGCGTAGGTAACCGGCTTGAGTCGTTGTCTTTGCTGGTATGTTTGGCTTTATCTATGACGTTACCGCCTTTTATCAGCCAGAACTTTGGCGCGGGTCAGATTCAGCGGGTGATCAGTGCCTATCGGGGAGCCATTAAGTTTGCTTTGATATGGCAACTTATTGTGTTCATTATGTTGTGGAGTTTTCGCGATGCCATTGCTGATTTATTCGCGGCATCTGAGTTGATTAAAACACCGTTGCTGATGTGGCTGTCTGTCGTGCCGCTCGGATTTGGTATGCAGGCGGTTATTTTTCTGAGTGCATCAACATTCAATGCACTGCATCAGCCGTTGCGTGCTATGCGCATTAGTATTTTACGCTTGTTCGTGTTCTTCATTCCGATGGCGTGGGTGGCGAATCAGGTGTGGGGGTTGCAAGCTATGTTTGTGGCATTTGTCCTGGCAAATACGGCTGCTTCATGGGTGGCCTACCGCAGTGTTAGTAGGTTATTAGTGACAAAAAGTGCGGCGACTCCCGGGTGAGTCTGCGGCAAATCAATATTTTTTAAGTTAATTCTGCCCTATCATTATTTGTTAATAATCAGATATTATCCTAAAGACTATAAACCAAAGTCATATTATGAAATGGAAGTCTTAGGTCTATGATCGGATGTATAACTGGGTAGAATAATAATTTTAGTTATATAGATAAAATAATAAGTTACATAAAACACAATAAATTCAAAATAAGGGATGTAGATATGGGTAAGTTGGTTGCTCTTGTAACAGGTGGTACTGGCGGGCTGGGTGCTTCAATATGCCGTAGTCTGGCGGATAAAGGGTTTACAGTAGTAGCGGGTTATAACAGTGGTGGTAATCACGAAAAAGCAAAAGCATGGCAGGCTGAGCAAAAAGCTGACGGCTACGATATCCATGTTGCTTATGGTGATGTCACTAATACCGCTTCATGCGAAGCGTGTATCGCTACTGTTCAGGAACTGACAGGCGGTACAGTTGATGTACTGGTAAACAACGCAGGTATCACCCGCGATGGTCAGTTTAAGAAAATGAGCTGGGATCAATGGGATGAAGTACTGACGGCTAACCTGGATTCAATGTTCCATATGACCCGTTTGGTAATTAACCCAATGCTGGAAAAAGGCTTTGGACGTGTTATCAACATTTCATCTGTTAACGCTCAGAAAGGCCAGTTTGGTCAATGTAACTACTCTGCAGCTAAAGCAGGTATTCACGGTTTCACTAAAGCGTTAGCGCAAGAAGTGGCATCTAAAGGTGTTACTGTCAACACAGTATCTCCTGGTTACGTGATGACACCGATGGTAGCTAAAATTGCTGTTGAAGTTCAGCAGAAAATTTGCTCTACCATTCCTGTGGGTCGTTTTGGTACGCCTGAAGAGATTGGTCGTATGGTGACTTTCCTTGCGGAAGACGGGTCTGGATACATCACCGGTGCTGATATGTCTATTAACGGTGGTCTGCACATGTCGTAATGACATTGGTTGACTAAAAAAACCCGCTAATTGCGGGTTTTTTTTGTTTCATGTGACCTGACCTGAATAAGGTTGTCACTTTTCTGCTGTTAATTAAACACAGAATCAATGAGTTGATTGAAGCGCTTATTCAGGGTTTTATTTGTCAGCCTGAATGGCACAGAGAGGCATTCAAACTCCAGTGTTTTGATGTCCGTCAAATTGACTGATTTTTGTTGTTGCTCCAGTGCCTTTTGCAGGCGCTGCATCTGATATTCCATTCTCAAAGCCTGATCTCGCTCAGGCGAAGGTAGGCTCAAAGCGATCTCCAGGCGAATACAGATCTCCCTGAGTTCTTTGTCTGCACTCGCTAGCAGTGGCTCCAGATCAACCTCTCCTGAGGAGGCTATTGATTCAATCTGGTTGCGCCGCTTGGTGATTTTCTCATGGAAATCGTTGGTGGAATTAAGTTGCCAGTTTTTAAAAAGTTCTTCAGGGGATGCGGTGAAGTTGTTTTGCAAAATCATTTCTTCAAACTGGTCACATAATTGTGCATGCTCGAATAATTTTTGTATCTCCGCATTATCAACGAAACGGGTCAGATCACTCGCTTGTTGCTCAATGTAACGTGCCGCCTTATTAAATTTTTCAATATCATGAGGGGGTAATGACTCTTTGTAGTTTTCAATCAACTGTCGCGTTTCATTGATGTGATTGATTTTTTTCTGTGTATTGAGTGGTGTTTCTTCGAAAGCGGATAGCTCTTCAATGATTTGTTTAAGCTGCTGCCTGGCCGATTGCAGGGCTTCTCTTGAAGGCGTTTCGTCCTGCAGGCGTTGGAAAATAGTATCGCAGTGAACCCTGAAAGCTTTCCACAGTTTTCGTTCTTGGCTGTGAAATGTGGGGCCGCACTCTTTCCAGGCTTTTTGTAGGTTTTTTGCTTGCTCTGCGGCTGCAGAAGCATCATCTGCGGTCGTTAGTGATTCTGCTTCAAGGATCAGCTTTTGTTTGACAGCCATCGAACTTTCTTTGATAGCCTGAAAATGTGTTTCAGCCTCAAGAAGTAATTCATTGAATTTGATTTGTAAGGCCTGGCCGGGTGTTCTGTCAACAGGCGTGAAGCGGCGCCACTCTTGCCTGGCTGTTTGAATTATCTGTTCAACCGAGCGCCAATCGCATGTTTCCCAGTTGATCTGTTGTAAGTAGGTGGCGACTTCGCTAAAGATCAGTTCTTTTTGTTGAAGATTGTAGCGACGAGCTTCGTTTTGTTGTGCGAAAAAGACTTCGCAAGGCTCATAAGCTTTATCTGAAGCTGTTTTGAAACGTTTCCAGATTGCCTGAGAATGGAACGGGTCAGTGGCATCCAGCATTTTCCATTGTTGCTGGAGTGCTTTTATTTGCTTAGCTTTTTCCGGGTGAGGAAGTGCTGTTTGCTCTGCCAGTGCTTCCATATCGAGACACAGTTGTTCTTTTTTCGGTGTTACAGCGAAGCCTTGCCAATCTTTTATTTCATCCAGGCGAAGCACAAGCCCTTTGTATTGCTGATCAAGCGCGTCATTCGTTGAGCCGTTGACCGACCTGTTAACCGGATTGTTAAGTAGTGTGAGTAATTCGCTGGCTTTGCGGGACGCTTTATCTGCCGCTTTGATGCTGCCGCTTTCAATATTGCTTTCCAGTTGCTCCAGTTGTACTTGCAGTTTGTCTTTGAGCGCCCTGGTTTTTTCTGCTTGTTGTTGTTTTTCTTGATTAAGTTGCTGCAACAGTGCATCCAGTTGTTGGATAGGCTGTGGCTTATCTGCGTTTTCGGGCCAGGCTATTTTTTTAATAATGGCGTTAGCTTTTTTCAGCTTCTCTTGTAACGGCTTATGCTTAAAAGCTGTTTTTTCGTAGCTTGCCAGAAACTCTGAAGCGCTATTGAGTTTGTCTTCTATTGAGATGCTATGTGAATAGACTGTTGCAAATTGATTTTGTAGTCGGTCAAATGCTTTTTGTTGTGCACTGCTGGTATCGTTAGCAAGCAGGGCCCATTGTGTTTTAAATTGATCTGCTTGCTGCGCAAACATAGCGAATGAGTCACTTGATTGCCCGGCGCTTTGCAGATCCCGGATACATTGTTGCATCTGATCTATTAGCACCGCCGCCGCTTCGCGAACCTGCAGAATGCGTTGCTGTTCTTTTTCATTGGCAGCTTCTTTATCAAGAACCGCTTGGATGCGTTGTATGCAAGCATGCGATGCTTCATCAAACCGGCTTTGATAGACCGCAGTGGTTGAGCTGTGAATAGTGCTCCAGTCCTGAAGAAGCGCATCATGTTTAGCCGGATAAAGTGGATACCACTCACCTGTGGACAGGTGCGTTATTTGCTCAAGGACGGTTTGGGCATGAAGTTGAAGTGTTTGCTGCTGTTTTTGTTGTTCACGTATAAGGCTGGATTTATCGCGCATGATGCGATGAATAGCTTTGTCGTTTTGTCGTGTGAGCTTTAATAGCTGCTCAATCAGCGCTGGCTCAGTAATGCGCTCAGCTGCTTTCTTACGAGTATTAATAGGGGAGGAGGAGATAGCAATATCAATTAGCTGCAATTCATCTTCGATTTGCTCAACAAACTGGTTTTGTAAGGCGTGGAAAGGTGTTTTACAAATGACTCTCCAGATCGCTGCGGGGGCGACGTTTTGTTCCAGTTGCTCGAGTAGTTTTTCCGGCTGTTTTTCCGCGCTGAGCAGGTGAGCCAGATGTGTTTCAATAACCTCAGAATGAGAGCCTGGTTCCGCGAGTGATGCTGAACTCTGTAGCAGCCGGATCAGGTTATTGATGCTATTTATCCGCTCGATTGCCGCGTGTCTGACATGAGTGTCAGGATCATGAATTGCCAGTGTGGAAAGGATACGATACTGGTCATCACAATCATCGCGTAAGTTTTTTACGGCGTTTAATCGTATGGTTGGGCTGGTATGTTGCCATTTAGGCTTAAAAAACTTTGATAACATTAACGATTTTCTTGTATTAGCAATACTGGACAACAGAAATCCAGATGAATGGGGAGGCAGATTCTAACGGGCACTAGGCGGTCAGGAAAAGCCTTTATATATGGGTTAAATAGGATTTTTTTGCAACTTTCCTTATCCAACCGTTTAACGGATGCCCTGTTTATGACATCAGCGCTCTAAGACATAAGAGTTCTATGACACAAGAGCTACATCATATCAGGGATGTATCAGGCAACAGATCTGACATCAACTTCTCCATCAGCATAGAACCATTGGCCGTTTTTAGCATAGAAGCTGGATCGTTCATGTAAAATACATTGATCATCTTCTGTTTCAAACGCCGCTTCAAACTCTACTATACCTTGAGTGTCTTCTTTACTACCGGCTTCTTTGTTGAGAATGGTTAAGCCTGTCCACGTTGTGAACTGAGTTTGTTCAGCAAAAATGGCGCGGTCAATTAATTCACGCTTCTCCGGCACAGTAGTGTCAATCAGATAGTCAATGGCTCCCAGAGCAAAAGCAGTATAACGGCTACGCATCAGTTCCTCTGCCGTGGGTGCTGGTTTTTGACCTTCAATATAGGGCTCGCAACAGAATGTAAACGACTTCTCTGATCCACATGGGCAACGCTGTTGTATTGTTTGACTGGTCAGCATATGTAATCCTCCCTATCAGACCTGTTACTATTTAAATTTTATTATAGCCTGCTTACCCGGCATATATCACGGATATTTGAACACAATGACAGCGGAACGCACTTTTTTTTGGCACGATTATGAAACCTTTGGTATTGATCCTAAAAGAGACCGTCCTGTGCAATTTGCAGGCGTTCGCACGGATGAGAACCTGAATATCATTGATGAACCGGTGATGCTCTATTGCAAACCCGCCGATGATACTCTGCCGCATCCGCAAGCATGTTTAATCACAGGCATCACACCACAAAAGGCTATTCGTGAAGGGGTCTGTGAAGCCGAATTCATTAAGCGTATCCATGACGAATTTACACGGCCAGGCACCTGCGCAGTGGGTTATAACAGCATTCGTTTTGATGATGAGGTGACACGTTATACCCTCTATAGGAACTTTTTTGATCCCTATGCAAGGGAGTGGCAGAACGGCTGTTCGCGCTGGGACATCATCGATATGTTACGCCTGACACGCGCGTTGCGCCCGGAGGGTATTGTCTGGCCTGAGCATGAAGATGGAACTCCCAGTTTACGCTTAGAAGACCTGACAAAAGCGAATGGAATTGATCATGGGCATGCGCACGATGCGTTATCAGATGTGTATGCAACGATAGCGATGGCAAAGTTGGTTAAAGAGCGCCAGCCAAAATTGTATGAGTTTACATTGGCCAACAAAGATAAGGCGTCAGCTCAGAGAATGTTGGATGTCTCCTCGATGAAACCGGTGTTACATGTGTCATCCCGTTATGCAGCGGCGTTGGGGAATTTAGCTGTGGTGGCACCCTTGATACAGCACCCGGTTAATCGTAATAGTTTTCTGGTGTGGGATTTGCGCGCCGATCCTGCCCCATTGCTGGCATTGTCTGTTGATGAGATCAGGCACTACATGTATTTACCCGCCGCCGATCGCTCCATTACAGACCCTGTTATCGCATTGAAGCAGGTACATGTGAACAAGTGCCCGATTTTAGCGCCTGCCGGGATGCTGAATAAGGATGAAGCGGCGCGCTTCTCTATCGACGGGGATATGTGCCGGGCGCATTTGGCTTTTTTACGAAATTCTCCTGAATTAAAAGCCAAGCTTGCCGATGTAATGAGTGAAGATAGTTTTGAATCTGACGGTGATCCCGATCATATGTTGTACTCGGGTGGTTTTTTTAATGATACGGATAAAAAAACGATGCAGCAGATCAGAGAGAGCGACCCTGAAGCGTTGGCAGAGATGCAACTGGCATTTCAGGATCCTCGATTGGAAGAGATGTTGTTTCGCTACCGCGCTCGCAATTATCCATTGACGCTTAACGAAGATGAGCAGTCTCAATGGGAGCATTACCGTAGTGATAAATTGTTAAAAGAAGATAAACGCGGCTTGATGACTATGAAGGTATTTTACGAACAGTTGAATGCCCTTTATCAGAACCCGGAGCTAAGCAAGTCGAATCGGGAAGTGCTGGAAGAGTTGGCTATCTACGCCGAGTCCATCTATCCCATGGAGAACTCATGGTAAAAGCCATGGCAAAAACTGCAGTAAAGCGGGTGCGGCTGATCAGATCAGGTGTTTATGCCGCTTCTGTTGCCGGAGCGCTTACAGGGGCTCTTACATCAGTGAGTGCCGAAGAGCTTATCTCTTATCAGGTGGTTGTGCCCAATGGGTATTCACAGGGTACTGATAACGGTAAAACAGCATACTTTCGAAAAGGCCGGGGTGTTTTGGATAGCGAGCCTATGCAAGAGATAGCTTACTATGATAACCCTTCTGATCTGCCGCCGCCGACAGTGGTTGCGCCTTCACCGCTGCCGCTGGTACAAGAATTCAGGGCTGGCAAGGTATTATCCAAAGCTGACCTGAAGGGCGAAGATGCTGTTTTTCAACGCATCTTCGACGACCAGGAAAAGGAGAGATGTCTTTGGCAGCCTGAATCGTGTGAGCAGGCCTCAGGTATTCAGCAGCGCCGTGAGTTTGTGCTGCCGAAACCTTAAGTTTATTGAGTAGCACTTACCTTAGCAGTACTTACTTTAGTTAGATTTTTTAGCATGTTGGCCTCAGCTACTTCGCTCCCTGATCCGTTGTTCTGCAAAATCATTTGTCGTGTTAAGAGTGAGCTAAAGGCTTCGGTTAAATCATCCTTACTCAGTTGGTCAATCATCTGCGTTAGTTTTATCTGCGTATCGAAATTTGTTTCATCCTGGTCGATCTCTTGCCATAAACGGTTAGAGCGATCCTGTAATTGGCGGTCTTGCGCATTAATTCTTGCTTTAAGACTGCTTTTGAATTGGCTGACCTGCTCGTCCGGGATATTGGTTAGTTGCTGTTTAAAGCGATCAAGAAAATCATTCATGCTTTGTTGAATGGCTGCAGGCGAGGCACTTGGAGACTGAACCACAAGGGCAATACCTGGCATTTTACGCAATGGCATCGGCGTTGCGAAGACGATATAGCCTAGCTGCTGTTCAGTGCGTAGTTGTGTATAGAAGGGTGCAGATAATACTTCACTTATTAATGCCGAAGATGCCCGGCTTTTAAGCGATTGATCCTGACCCTGCAGGTAGAGAACAACGGCTGAGTCGTTGTGCTCTATTTGTAGTGTAGTTCGTAAGTTCTCTGCGGGTGTTAGTCTTCGAATGTCGACCAGTGGTGCGACGGCTGCTGTCTTAACAGGCTGCAAAGCCTTGATCAATGTCTCGCTGATAGTTAACGCTTCTTCTGCCAGCAGGTTACCATTTGACAGTATACGCAATTCAGTCGATTTGAAGAGGCGTTCAATCAAAGCCGATAATTGTTCTGGTGTATAGCTATCAGTGGCTTGCTGTAGTTCTTCAAGGCTTGGGTCCTGCATCAGTTGTTCATAACTGACACGGAAAAGCTGATTGTAAGGTTTGTCTTTTTCCGCATTTTTAAGCTGCTCCTTGTATGCCTGAAGCACCCGTTCAAAACGCGCTTGTGAAAGTTCAGGTGAGCGCAAAGTTTTTGCAATTAATTCGCTGAGGAGATCTATTTTGTCGTTAAAGCCTGAAATGCGAACACTAATGCCGCGTTGATGCGAATAGATTCGTGCATTCAGACCTGCCATAGCCGCATCATAAAGCGTTTGATTAAGCTCATCGCTTAGCATATCTGCATAAATATTCAGCCCGGCCGTAACAGCAGCGCCTTCTCTTGCAACAGGTGACAGAAGTGCAAAGTAGAAGTCAGCTTTTGGCACATTAAAGGTACTGTCCTGAAGATGCCACAATGAAACACCTGTCTTGCCGGTGTCGATGTTGACCGGAGTCTGCTTTTTCTCTGCTTGGGTACTCTTTTCTGGTTGAGGCTTAAGCTCGATATTTTTAGCAATAAAAGGGTTGGCGTTGCGAATGTGTAAGTTTTCGTTCAAGCCAACCTGCTGCCAGCGCGAAATACGCGCTGAGGAAATAGGGGTGATACGGTAGGCGCTGTTGTAATACTGCTCTTTGCTATCAGTCTGTAGTTCCGGCGCTTGAATTGATAACACCATGTTGTCCGGGCGAATCGATTCAGTGAATTGATTAAATATATCCGCATTATATTGCTCAAGGATAAAGGGCGCATTCAGCCAGTTGGCTTCTGGGTAGTCCTGCATGTTTTGTGTCAGTTGGGTGACATAATGAATGGGTTCCTGTTCGGATAGGAAGCGGAATTGTTGTTCATTGAGTAAGTGTTCCTCCTGAAAGAGTGCTTGGCTGAAGCCGGTTTTTTTCAGGTCTTTCATGAAAGAGAAAAACAAACTGACAATCTCATCGGTATGCTGAAGGCCCTGTGGTGTTAAAGATATTTGAACATGGAAGCTGGCTTCAGTATCAAAGTCTTCTCCTGGCGATGCTCCGAGTCCTGTTGCCCAGCCTTTGTCTTTCAATAAAGCCAGTATACTTCCTTTACCTTCATAACCTACAAGACTGCTGAGCAGGTGAAGCGGTTTGCTTTGCCAAAAGGGCAAGCTGGGCTGTGTCGGAAAGCTGAGACTGAGGGAGCGATTATCTTTTAATGTACTGATCGCCATTTCGAGCGGTAAATCACTGCGTTTAAACTGTGGTTGGTTGAAACTAAAGGGTTCTAAATCTTTATTCTCAATGTTGGCGAAGTACTGCTTTGCCATGACTTCAAGCTGTTCGATAGGCTGTTTACCCAGGATGACCAGTCGCATGCGGTTTGCGGAATAGTTGTTTTGGTAAAAACTGATTAAGTCTTTGCGTAAAGCCCCTGGTTCGTCGTTGGCCAGGGTGTCAAGGTTGCCAACGGCAAAGCGACTGGCCGGGTGTTCCGGGTTCATCGCTTGTTGTGTGGCGGCATAAATTCTGCGGCCATCATCTTTGAGTTTGGCGCTGTATTCTGAATTGACGGCGTGTCTCTCTCTATCGGTATATTCTTCTGAGAATAACGGAGAAATGAAAAACTGAGAGAAGCGATCCAGCGCAGGTTCAAGGTCATCTGCTTTGATATCGAAAAAGTAATTGGTGTTTTTTAACGCAGTGAAGGCGTTATGCGAGCCTCCGTGAGACTGAATGAATGACTGATATTCGCCTGCTTTAGGGTATTTTTTTGTTCCCAGAAAAAGCATGTGCTCAAGAAAATGCGCCAGGCCCGCTCTGTCTTTGGGGTTCGCCGCCGAACCAATACTGATATCCAGCGATGCTGCTGCTTTGTCGGTATCCTGGTCAGAAATAAGCAGTACCCTTAAGTTGTTTTCCAGCGTGATTGAGTGGTATTCACGGCTGTCATTCGGGCTTTTAATAATGTTGCCGGCAAACGACAAAGATACCGAGCAAAAGATAAGCACAAGTGTGAGAGTCAACTTTACTCGTGCAATAAACGCAGTGTGCATCCAACAGTCCTCAAAAACACAGAATGAAATCAAATAGCTATCCAGGTTCAGGATAGTCAGGCAGTAGACATTAACTTATCTTGGGGGTTCCGTGAATCAGCATAGCCATATTTAGCAGCAGTCGATACAATCGGTTTTTGCTAGCTCTATTTCACCTGGATTAAAGGATGTTCTGATGAATCGTGAAAAGGTAATTTTTGCTTTCTTTATCGTATTGGCCCTGACGCTGAACTTCGGGTTTTTTCTCGGCGACATTGATAAGGTGATTCATCATAATGAGTTTGAGTTATTTGCTGCGCTGTCGGTCAGTATGATCTGTACTGTGTTGAAGTTTGGTGATCGGACACACCTTGGCGCACTGATGCTGGCGACCAGCCTGGTGGCTGATTTACAGTTAGTTATTGCTGCTACCTTATGGGGATTTGCAGAACAGATAAGCGGCGGAATGACCGCTTCGATGATGTCCAGCATAGTGTCGCTTTCTGGCGGTGCGCTGCTCGCCAATATTATTTCTGTTATTTTGCTGGTGGTTGAGACCATTGTTGTTCGTCGTTAAATTATGAATAACGTCTTTTATCTACTATTACGGCGGCTTCGTGTTCCTTTCATCACGATGATCGTTGTTTATTCAATCTCTGTTCTTGGTTTTGTCCTGATCCCCGGGCAAGATGATAACGGCAATATCTGGCATATGGATTTTTTCCACGCTGTGTATTTTGTCTCTTTTATGGGAACGACTATTGGTTTTGGTGAGATTCCTTTTGCATTCACTGATGCGCAGAGAATGTGGACGCTGATAATGATCTATACCACGGTGGTCGCCTGGTTGTATGGTATTGGTTCGATGCTGGCCTTGTTACAGGAGCCGGTGTTTGGTCGTTTATTACGTCGTCGCGCTTTCACCAGTGAAGTTATAGGGATTGCTGAGCCGTTTTATCTCATCTGTGGTTACGGTGTTACAGGGCGGGTGATTGTCCATAAACTCGCCAACAGAGATATCAGAGCGGTCGTGGTAGATATGAAGCAGGAACGCATTGACGATCTGGAAATGGATAGTTTGCCGATACGTGTGCCGGGTTTATGTGCGGATGCGGCTTTACCCGATGTGTTAGATGACGCAGGGCTGCAGCACCCTCATTGTATAGGTGTGCTTGCACTGACAGATGATGACAACTCTAATTTGGCAGTCTCTATTGCCAGTAAACTATTGATGCCTAAACGCTTGGTGATCAGCCGGACTGAATCTCAGGTTACCACCGCAAACTTACTTTCGTTTGGTACTGACCAGGTGGTTGATCCGTTTCAGGCTTATGCTGGATACCTGTCCATGGCCATCCATTCCCCGTATAAACATCTGGTGTATGATTGGCTGGTCAACCCTTATCACCGTCCTCTTTCCAGTGTCTATCAGTTAAAGCAGGGACGGTGGATTATTTGTGGTTTTGGTCGGTTCGGCCGGTCGCTTTATAAAGCTTTTAAAGCGGACAATGTGTCTATTACGGTTATTGATGCAAAAGAACACAATGTCAATCAAACCGAGCATCAGGTCTGGGGAGTCGGAACGGAAGCTCATACGCTGGAAGAGGCGGGTATCCATGAGGCGGTAGGTATTGTTGCAGGAACAGAAAACGATGCCAATAATCTCTCTATTATTATGACAGCACGCCAGCTTAAACCTAAGTTGGTGACGGTTGTCAGGCAGAATCTGGATGCAAACCGCTTAGTTTTTCGTCATTCAGGCGCTGATTTTGTCATGGAGCCTGGCAGAATCATTGCGAATCAGATTATGGCGCAGATAAAAACGCCGCTCTTGCCTGCCTTTATAGATGCTTTACAAGGGTATGATGACGTCTGGGCGCATACTTTATTGAATCGTATGAGTAGCGTCGTTGGCGAGTATGAGTTGGATAGCTGGGCATTTACTATTGGCGAAGAGGGCACACCGGCAATAAGCATGGCGTTGGTAGAGGGAACCGTTATTAAAATGAAGGTTTTTCTGAAGGATCCGCGTGATCGCAGTCAGGTGTTGCCTGCGTTTCCTTTGATGTTACGTCGTGGCGAAAATATTAAAATTTTACCAGGAGAACTGACTGAGTTAGACCTGGGCGATGAAATTCTCTTTTGCGGTTTGAGTAAGGCATTTAAACAAGTTGAGTGGACGGTAAATAATTATAACGTGCTGCAATACATCTTGACTGGTAAAGACGCAAGCTCAACCCTGTTATCCCGTTGGTTCAACAAGGATTCATAATGGCTTATTTGTTACTCACGCTGACGACGCTTTTTTGGGCGGGCAATTTTGTACTCGGGCGAGCCATGCATAATGTGCTGCCACCGGTGACGATGGCAGAGCTTCGCTGGAGTGTTGCATTACTGATAATTTTGCCTTTTTTAATGCCTAAATTGAAAGCGCATTGGCGTAAGATCGTAACGCACTGGAAAGTACTCATACCACTCGGTGTTCTTAGTGTCGGTAGCTTTAATACGTTCATCTATCTTGGACTGACCACGACAGGAGCCACTAATGCTACTTTGCTGCAATCGGCAATCCCTATTATCATTTTAGTTTTTTCTGGATTTTTTTTAAAAGAGGCGGTGTCTTTCCGCCAGTGGGTAGGGGTCGTTTGTTCACTTTTAGGGGTGCTGACACTGATCTCATTGGGGCAGCCTGGTCAATTACTCAATCTGGAGATTAATCAAGGAGATTTGTGGATTTTGGCAGCGGTGTTTTGCTGGGCAAGTTACTCGATTTGTTTGCGCTGGCGCCCTGCGGAGCTTGATGGTTTTACTTTTTTTGGCGTCACCGTTATTGTAGGAGTAATAGCGCTGTTGCCTTTCAGTTTGCTGGAGTTACAGAGTGCTGCTCCTATTATATGGAAGCCTGAGGTGTTCGGGTCCATATTGTATATGGCTGTTTTTCCCTCTATTCTGGCCCACCTATTCTGGAATCGTGGCGTGGCTGAATTGGGTGCAGCTAAAGCGGGCTTATTTATTCATCTTATGCCATTATTTGGTATGTTACTTTCAACGATATTTTTAGGGGAGGGAATTCACGCTTATCATTTAACAGGTATGGTATTAATATTCATTGGGATATACCTTGCGGTAATCACCAATGTAATGAAACGGATTCCAAAATTAAGTAGAGGTAGTTGATGCGTAACGTTCTATTAGCAGTTTTCATGATGTTTTTTACACTGAGTATCGTGGCACCAGAGGCACAGGCAAAACGTTTAGGTGGAGGTTTTAGCTTTGGAAAATCATATTCGGCTCCTAAGTCGGTAAAGCCATCACCGACTCAGCAAAAAGCAGCACCGGCACAGAATGCGGCGGCGGGTACTGCTAAAAAAGCAGGCATGGGTGGAATGTTAGGTGGTTTGTTAGCCGGTGGTTTGCTGGCCTCATTGTTCATGGGAGGGGCGTTTGATGGTATCCAGATGATGGATATTCTGATGATAGCCGCTATCGCTTTTATAGCCTTTAAAGTGTTTGCGATGATGCGTAAAAGCCAGCCTGTACCTAACTATGCTGGACATCAACATCGATCCATGGAGCCTGAAACGGCAGAACCTGCTCAAACACACCACTTTACACCGATGTCAGCAGCCAGTACCCAGTTGTCTGAACCGGATCTTGAACTACCTGCGTGGTTCAATAAAGTTACTTTTTTGAATGGGGCGCGTGATCATTTCACCAATTTGCAGGCTGCCTGGGATCGCCAGGATTGGTCTGAAATTTCGACTTATACCATGCCGGAATTGTTGGCAGAGCTACAAACGGAGCGTGTCAAATACCCTGAACAGCAGCAGACAGAAGTGGTATCTGTGATGTCTGAACTGATTAACTTTATTGATAATCAGGATCATGTTGTTGCCAGCATTCATTTTTATGGATGGTTAAAAGAGTCAGAGGATCAGCACACCAGTGAATTCAGTGAAATCTGGCATCTGAAACGTGACTTAAGCGAAGAGAATGCATCGTGGTTTATCGTCGGAATTGAGCAGCCTTCGTAAACGCTTTGTATTATCGATATGAAAATGGCGCTGTTAGCGCCATTTTTATTGTGTACCAGTACTTTCTGAAACAGGCAAGTTATTCGTGATCACGAATGAATACCCAGGTATTACCTTCAGACATCGATTCGGCGAAGCGGTAGCCTTCAACATCAAACTCTTTTAAGGCTTCTGGTGCGTCAATTTTATTCTCAATAATATAGCGTGCCATCAAACCACGTGCTTTTTTTGCGTAGAAACTGATAATTTTATATTGTCCTGATTTCCAGTCTTTAAACACCGGTGTTATCAGGCGTGCATTGAGCATTTTGGGTTTGATCGCTTTAAAATACTCATTGGACGCCAGGTTGACAACAACCGGGTTCTCATCCTGATGGCGTTCATCATTTGAGTCTTCGTTCAGCTCTTCGTTTAGCTCTTCATTCAACGATGCCGTGAGCCGGTTATCCCAAAACTGGTAAAGGTTTGTACCACGAGGGTTGTCTAGCTTTGTACCCATCTCTAAACGGTAAGGGTACATTAAATCCAACGGCCTGAGTACGCCGTATAGCCCCGAGAGAATCCGCAAATGCTGTTGAGCATAATTGAGCTGGTCATTGGATAGGCTGGCTGCGTCCAACCCGCTATAGACATCACCTTTAAAGGCTAGAATAGCTTGCTTGGCGTTTTCGTTTGTCAGTTTGGTTGGCCATGAGTTATAGCGGGCAACATTAAGGCTGGCGAGTTTGTCGCTGAGCTTCATTAAATCGGCGACCCCCTGGACCGACAGTTGCTCTAAAACACCGATTAGCTGGTTGGAATGTTCCAGAAAGCGAGGCAATGTGTGTTGGTCTGTATGTGCAGGCGTTTCGTAATCAAGCGTTTTAGCAGGTGAAATAAGTGTCAGCATAATATTCCGTTCTGTTGGGTATGGAGGCATTCAGGCTATTTTAGTTGAATTGTGAAGAGGTTGTTATGGGATTGTTATATTGTTCTTACATTACTCTTGTAAAAGCACCGATAATCGAATCCCTTTTTAGCATTGATCCACAGTGCTGGAAAGTCATCGGCGCTCAGTTAAGCGAGCGATGGGCAAACCAGTAAACGAATGATGCGTAAACATGATGGGTAGGCATAACAACTTGATATTGTGTATTATTAAGCCAATTTTTCTTTGATTCGTTTTGGGATTTATCTGTAATGTCTAAAAAGACAGTATTAACCGGTATTACGACAACCGGCACGCCGCATATTGGTAATTATCTGGGTGCTATCAAGCCCGCTATTGAGGCCAGTGAGGATGCCCGCTATAACAGTTTTTTCTTTCTGGCGGATTATCATGCACTGATAAAGTGTCATGATCCGGCACGTATCGCGCGCTCCTCTCAGGAAATTGCAGCCACCTGGTTAGCGCTGGGGCTGGATACTGATAAGGCCACCTTTTATCGTCAGACAGACATTCCCGAAATTACAGAGTTGACCTGGCTGCTGACGTGCATGACGTCTAAAGGCCTTATGAACCGCTCGCATGCGTATAAAGCATCGGTTGATGCCAATCGTGAAGCCGGTAAAGAAGATCTGGATGACGGTGTCACGATGGGGTTGTTCAGCTATCCGATATTGATGGCGGCAGATATCCTGATGTTTAATGCTGATATTATTCCGGTGGGAAAAGATCAGGTCCAACATATCGAGATGACGCGGGATATTGCCGGACGTTTTAATCATACGTATGAGTCTTTGTTTGCATTGCCTGTAGCTCAGGTGGATGAGTCTTCGCCGCTTATTCCCGGGCTGGATGGTCGCAAGATGTCAAAAAGTTACGATAATACAATCCCCTTGTTTTGTTCGGCTGATGAGTTGCGCAGGTTGATCAATCAAATAGTCACCGATACCCGGGGTCCGGGCGAACCTAAAGATCCCGATAACAGTACGTTATTCCAGTTATACAGTCGTTTTGCAACAGGCCACGATATTGCCCTGATGCGCCAGAAGTATCAGGAAGGGATAGGGTGGGGTGAGGCGAAACGTGAGTTATTTGAACATCTGGATAGCCAGTTGAGCGGCCCGCGTGCTCGTTATCATGAGTTGATGAATGATCTTGGTGCTGTTGAGGAAGTCTTACAAAAAGGCGCGTACAAAGCGCGTGAGAAATCAGCACCCTTTATGGAAAAGATACGTATTGCGGCGGGTATCCGTCCATTGACGTATGTACCTGTGCAACCCGAGACCGATACTCAGGTTAAAAAAGAGAAAAGTGCTGAGGAATTGTTACGCGTGGAAGAGGGGCGCCGTCGGGCGATCCTTATGCAATTAAAGTCATTGTTTGAGCGAGTAGAATCATCTGATAATAAAGCAGAAGCGGCGCTGCAGGTATTGGCAGAGAAAACTGCCGAAGTTGAGGGGCTGAAGAAAAAACAGAAACAAAAAGCTCAAAATGAGTTGGACGTGTTAAAAACAGAGCTAGCCCAATACGTGAATTAAAAGGGCGTGAGTTAAAAAGATGCGAGCCAGAGAGGTGGGTATGTACCGGACGTTACTGAGTGTTGACGCGTTGCAGAAATATTATTCACCGCAGGCGTGGGTGATATTTGATTGTCGTTTTGACTTGGCTGATGTGACTAAAGGGCACCAGCTGTATAAGGAAGGACATATCCCCGCGGCTCAGTTTATGGATCTTGAGCAAGACCTTTCTTCTCCGGTTACCCCAACGACAGGACGACACCCTCTACCTGACCTTGAGCAGCTCAAAGATAAGCTGGGCAGGGCCGGTGTGACAGCAAATACTCAGGTGATTGCTTATGATGATTGCGGCGGTGCTATGGCTGCTCGCCTTTGGTGGTTGCTTCGTTTCATGGGCCATGAAGCGGTTGCTGTTCTGGAGGGAGGTTACCCTGCCTGGATACAGCAGTGCGGAGAGGTAACCACCAACGTGCTTCTGCCTGTGAAAACGGTTTATCAGGAAAACAGCGTGGGCGGTAACGACGGGATGCCTGTTATTAGCAGTGAAGAGCTGCAACGGCAGCTAGCCTCTGTTCAATTAGTCGATGCCCGGGCTACGCCGCGCTTTAAGGGTGAAGTTGAGCCCATTGATTCTGTCGCAGGGCATATTCCCGGTGCATTAAACCGTCCATTTCAGGACAATCTGACAGTGAGTGGTGTTTTCAAACCAGCAGAGGAATTGGCAGAGGAGTGGTCTTTGTTGGTAAACACTGACCTGCCCGTCGTGCATATGTGCGGTTCGGGCGTGACAGCCTGCCTTAATATTCTGGCGATGGCGCATGCAGGGTTGGGTAATTCAGTATTGTACGTAGGCTCATGGAGTGAATGGATTCAAGATAAATCGCGCCCTATAGCGCCAGTCTGATCGACTAAAACGGGCACTATTAGTGACTTTGGTTTTAGTTATTGGTGATCTGGTGCAAATAGCGGCTATGATAAAGGCAAATTCAGCTAAGGAGGAACTGATATGCCAGCTAATTATCAATCCGGTGTTATAGCACCAGCGAGCAGTGATGCGTTATTTATTACCCTGAATGTTAAGCAGGGTCGGGATCAGGAAATTATCCATGCGTTACAGCGGATACAACAGTCTGTTTCTCAGTTTCAGGAGCGGTTTTCGGCGCAATCTGTGCATGCCGTAATTGCAATAGGCAGTGACTATTGGGATCGGCTGACCTTCCATTTACCGAATGCTTCGCAACGCAGGCCTGCACTATTAACTTCTTTTCCGATAATGCAGGGTGTCGTCAATATGCCTGCAACGCCGGTTGATTTACTTTTGCACTTACGATCTAACCGTCGGGATATTACGTTTGAACTGGCTCGGGAATTAATGGCATTGTTCAGTGATGCGGTTGAGATTGCAGAGGACGTGTCCTGTTTTCGCTATTTGGATGCCAGAGATTTAACGGGCTTTGTGGATGGCACAGAAAACCCACAAGGTGATCATAAAAAATCGGTTGCTCTTGTCGGTGATGAAGATGACATTTTTGCCGCCGGGTCTTATATCCATTTGCAGCGCTATGTTCACAATCTTGATCGATGGAATGCACAATCCGTGAAAGATCAGGAAGATGTATACGGGCGAACCAAGAAGGATAATGTTGAGTATCCATCGGATCAAAAACCCGCTACCGCTCATACGAAACGCGCGTCTTTGAAAGATAGTCACGGCCACTCCGTTGAAATACTTCGCCATAGCATGCCTTACGGTAATCTGACGGAAGCGGGGCTGTTATTCGCCAGTTATTGTCGAACACCTGAAAGCTTTACTCTGATGTTAAAGAGTATGGTTGAAGGTGACGGTAATGGGCATACCGATAAATTGATGCAATTTACAACGGCGATAACCGGACAAGCGTTCTTTGCTCCCTCTTTGAGTTGGTTTGAGAAATTACAGTAAGGTCTATGAAGCTCATAAAAACTAAACTTTTTTGCCGGATGGCCGATGGTTAGTATAAGTGTATCTGTTGACAGATATGTGTGGTTTTTTATGGATATTAACTGATCTTCGGATGGCGGTTTACACTGTTGAGTCGTCATCTTTTAATTTGTTCAGGGTACAGAAATATTTACATGAGTATCGACTGATTTTAATTCTCTTTTTCTGGAAGCAGATACATGTCAGGAACGCTTGTATACAGGACGTTATTTTGGGTAAGTTCATTTTTACTTAATAGCGTTGTAATGGCTTCAGATGACATGACGCTCGATGATCTGAAAGCCTTGTCCATTGATGAGCTTTCTTCTCTTGAAGTCGGCATCGCATCCAAAATCCCCGGTAAGATTATTGAGACCCCCGCTGCGGTTTATGTTTTGACGGCAGAAAGTATTCGCCGCTCTGGTGCCAGGAATGTACCTGAAGCTTTGCGTATAGTGCCTGGTTTAAATGTCGCTGCTGTAAGTGGTAATTCATTGGCGGTCAATTCGCGGGGATTTAATGAAACCTTCGCCAATAAATTTTTAGTGTTATTGGATGGCCGTAGTTTATACAACCATACTTTTGGAGGCGTGTATTGGGATATGCAAGATGTCCGCATGGAGGATGTTGAGCGTATCGAGGTTATTCGTGGGCCTGGTTCCGCTGTGTGGGGTGCGAATGCGATGAATGGTGTTATTAACATCATTACGCGTTCCTCATTTTCTACACAAGGAGGAGAAGTTGTTGGGTTATTGGGAAACCAGAATCGCGAAGTGGGATTGCGTTATGCTGGTGAGCTAAACAATAACAGCAGTTACCGGTTTAGTGTTAAAGGGTTAATGAACGAAGAGAACTCGCCTACCTCACATTCAGGTTTTGGTCAGGGTGCTGTGGCTAATGATGATGCCAGGCACACACGATTTTCATTGCGCACGGATACAGACTTTGGTGATGGAGAGTCATTATTGTTGGATGTTGGTTACTTTCGTGGAGAGTCAGATCAGCGTTTATTCGCTTCCGAAAAAGTTTCATCAGGGCCCGACTTTAATACGATCGTGGCTCCGGCAATTAATAATATGTTGCTTAATGGTGCCTCTGAGGATCAAGTATTTGCTGCCTTAGCGTTTCCGCAGTATGGACTGTGTACATTTTGCATGATGGACATCAGGGATAATCAAAAATACTCAGGTGCTCATCTGTTGGCTCGCTGGAAGCAGGTGAGCGATAATGATTGGCAAACTGTACAGGCGTATCTGGATTACTCGCAGCGGGAAGATTACCAATTAGATCAGCAAGCTAATGCACTTGATATCGACTTTGAGCGTGGCTGGAAAAATAGTCTGGGAAAGTTTGCCTGGGGTATGGGCGTCAGGACTGAGGCGGATGATCTGCAGCCCAATTTGTCACCCACGTCAGTTGTTTCTTTTGGGCCTGCCTCCCAGCGTAATAATGTGATAAATGCATTTGTGCAGAGTGAATTAAATGTTTCAGAGGATATCAGAGTCTTAACTGGGGTGGGTTATGAATATTCCTCAATTTCCGGTAACCAGTGGCAACCGACGATCAGAGGGATATGGTCAGCAAGCCCTGAGACTCAGCTATGGAGCGCTGTGTCTTACACTTCGCGCGTTCCTTCCCGGTTAGAAACCACGAACGCTAGTCCTAAGAATGCTTATGAGCTTACCGGTAATCCAAATCATGGCTCAGAAAAGCTCACTTCATGGGAGTTAGGTTTTAGGTATAATCCACAAAATACGTTAGCGTTCGATGTGACTGTATTTCGTTATTGGTACAGTGATCTAACGACTATTAATATTGATAATCTGTTTAATCCATTTATAAGCACTAGCACCCCGGGTCAACTGAGTATTCATAATGGTGCCAAGGCTGATGCCTATGGTGTTGAATTATCCAGCCGGTGGACGGTACAGCCAAATTGGCGTTTGGAGGCTTCCTACAGTGTGTTACAAACGTCGATGCGTCGCTTGCCCGCATTCACAGAACCTATGATATCTACAAATAAAGCCCCGGAACATCAGTTTTCACTACACTCTAGCTGGGATCTGACAGCAACTCTGGAGTTGGATCTTGGGATCTATTATGTATCATCGCTATCATCGACCGGATCAGACTTCCTGGTATTCGGAGACGATGCTATTGATGATTATGTCAGAACAGATGTCAGAGTCGGATGGCAGATCTCACCGGAGGTGGAGCTAAGTATTATCGGGCAGAACCTTCTTCAGGATACGCATCAGGAGTTTAGTTCATCACCTTTGAATGTAGGTGGCTACCCGGAAAGTACGGAAATAAATCGAAGTGTTTCAGCCAAAATCACGGTCAGGTTTTAAGTATGGGAATGCTATATTCCAGACTTAATAGTATTTTCAGACGACTATTATTGAGTGGGTTACTGGCCGCCTCCATGCTGACTGTTTCTCTACTGACTGGTAAGGAGGCCTTAGCTGATGGTCATGTTGTCGATAATATTAAGACGGTGTATATCTATAATTTCTTATCCTTTATTCAATGGCCTGAACATAAGAGTACATCTGCTGAATATCGGTTATGTACGCTTGCTGACCAAGCTTTGGTCGATAAACTGACGGCGGTTGTAAAAGATGAACAGATGAATGGCCGTTCACTGATTGTTGTACCTTATCGTTACGTCTCAGAGGCTGAAAACTGCCATCTTATCTACCTGCAGGAGAGTGCATTGTCGGAGGCTGATTCGTTGCTGGATTTTGATCAGCCCGGAACATTACTGATTGGTGATGCGGATGGTTTTGTATCAGGGGGAATGGGTATGGTCGGTTTTGAGACCCGGGGACGTAAAGTACGTGTGGCAATGAATCTGACACGTTTACAGGAAGCGGGCTTTAAAGTAAGTTCAAAGTTATTGCGGCTGGTTAGAATCGAGCGTTAATCATTCAGAGACCTTTGCACCTTTGCTCCTTTGTTTTCTGGCGGCGTTAAAAGCGAGCTCAATCGGTCATTTATAAACATAAACTCCCTTACTTCGTGCGCTTTTTCCTTGCCGGTAAACGAAATTCCTGCTCGTGCAAAGGCCTCGTTAAATATTAAATAATGGCCACACGAGGCGAGTGACCTTTGGTGCTTATTTTTACTGAACTTGTTCGTTTTCGGTAAATATTCCGTCATACAAAACTGTCGACAGGTAGCGTTCGCCTGAGTCAGGTAAAATCACGACAATGGTCTTTCCTTTGTATTCCGGGCGTGCCGCAAGTCGCAAAGCGGCGGCTGTTGCCGCACCACAGGATATGCCTGCCAGAATACCTTCCTCTTTCATTAAGCGTTGTGCCGTGGCGATTGCTTCTTCATTGCTGACCTGCTCAACAACATCCACGATGCTTAAATCCAGGTTTCCAGGTATAAAGCCCGCACCTATCCCCTGAATTTTGTGTGGCGAAGGTTTTAGTTCCATTTTATTTAAGGACTGAGTAATGACGGGTGAGTCGACGGGCTCGACAGCAACGCTGACAATGGCTTTGCCCTTATTTTGTTTGATATAACGAGAAATACCGGTAATTGTCCCACCCGTGCCAACGCCAGCAACGAGTACATCAATGCTGCCGTCAGTGTCATTCCAGATTTCAGGCCCAGTGGTTTGTTCATGGATGGCAGGGTTGGCTGGGTTCTGGAATTGTTGCAGCATTAAATTTTGTTCAGGGTTGCTATCAACAATTTCCTGGGCTTTATCGATGGCACCCTTCATACCTTTTTCCGGAGGTGTGAGGATGATTTCAGCTCCCAGCGCTTTCATTAATTTGCGCCTTTCAATACTCATAGAAGCGGGCATCGTGAGCTTTAACGAGTAACCACGTGATGCGGCGACAAAAGCGAGAGCAATGCCCGTATTACCACTGGTTGGTTCAACCAGCGTTATGCCGGGCTTGAGTTGACCCGATTTCTCAGCAGCCCAGATCATACTGGCACCAATGCGGCATTTTACCGAACCTGCCGGGTTGCGAGATTCTATCTTAGCTAAGATGGTCGCATCAGGTGCAAGTCTGGCGAGTCTGACGAGAGGGGTATTTCCAATAGAGAGTGAATTGTCTTGAAAAACCGGCATTTTGTTACCTTATCTTATTGGGTTCAGTTGCCTGAAGTGTACTGCCGATAAAGTTATTTTTACAGGTTCCTTTGCTATATGTTTATTGTTGATCATACTTAACTCATTCATCTTCTGTTAATTTTGCCAGGCGAATGTTATTTTCGAACGATTGTTCTAAAATATTGTGAAGTATGTATTGCCATAACCTACTGTTTAAATGGGTAATTATTTTTGAAACGGTTGCTCCGTAATCTGCCAGTTCGACACAAGTTGTCAGCTCTCGTCATGCTGACAGCCTCAACCGTACTGGCAATTTCCTATGCTTTTTTCATTGTCAATTTCTGGATCAGCAGCCGGGAACAATTGGTCAGCTCAGTTCACACGTTAACAAAGGCCGTGAGTATTAATGCAACAGCGGCACTGGTTTTTCACGATGAGCAGACAGCAACAGAGTTGTTAAATACGCTTAGCGCCGATATGGATATTGAATATGCTGTACTAAGGAATGCGAAAGGAAATGTATTTGCTGAATACCGGCGGATGAATAGTGCGCCGGAAAAGGAAACAGATCATCAGCAGCACATGACAGAGCTCTTGAAGGTTGAGGATACTACTGATTGGCACTATAAGTTTTATGCTGATCATTTAGCAGTTGAGCAGTTGATAAAAGAAAAAGATCGGTTTATCGGAAGTCTTGGAATTCGGGTGAGCCTGTCCAGTTATAAACACATGCTAAATAACTGGATGTTTTTTGGATTATTGGGGCTCTTAGTTGTGCTGTATTTTGGGTATTTTATCTCTTCCCGATTACAGGATGTCATTATTAAACCCATCGAGAAATTGATTCATGCGATGCACGCTGTATCTGAAATCAGCGATTATTCGAGACGCGTTGAGAACACTTCAACTGATGAGTTTGGTGTGATGGTTGATGGTTTTAATACCATGATAGAGCAGATTCAAGAGCGTGATGAGGCGCTAAAGCTCGCCAGAGATACTGCTGAAGAAGCGAGTTTGGCAAAATCTCGTTTTTTGGCAACCATGAGCCATGAAATCCGTACACCGATGAATGGCGTTTTAGGCATGACTGAGCTGTTGTTAAACTCATCCTTATCGCCTGAACAAAAACGCCAGGCTGATACAATTCAGCGCTCTGGTAATGCATTGCTCAATATTATCAATGACATTCTGGACTATTCAAAAATTGAAGCGGACCAGCTTAAGCTGGAATCTATCCGGTTTGATTTATATGAACAAATTGAGGAAGTTTTGCAGTTATTAAGTGAAACTGTAAATGGTAAAAAATTAACCGTTTCTCATGATTTTGATCCTGACTTTAATGGAAAGATGCTCGGTGATCCAGTAAGGATCCGGCAAATTCTGCTTAACCTTGTGGGCAACGCACTTAAATTTACGCATGCCGGATCTGTCAGTGTCGATGTCGCCGTTGTGTTTTCGGCTAAAAAACCTTACGTGCGCATTGAAGTTCATGATAGTGGTCCTGGTATTTCAGAAGATGCTAAGGAGAAAATTTTTGAATCTTTTTCACAAGCCGACTCCTCTACAACACGTAAATATGGAGGGACAGGGTTAGGGCTGGCTATTTCAAAACAACTGGTCGGGTTGATGCGAGGTAAAATTGGTGTTGAAAGCGAACTGGATACAGGATCAGTTTTTTGGTTTGAGCTACCTTTGGATCGTCAGAGTTTTAAATGTGTAATACAAGGCAAAACATTGCTTCAGGATATCCGGGCACTCATCTATGGGCAGAATAACGCCGAAATGGATTTCTTGCATGATTTGTTGGCGGGCTGGGGAGTGGTTATTGAAAGAGTAGCCGTCCAAAGTGAAGTAGAAGAAAAAATACAGGCGGCTGTAGAAAAACATAACGCTTTCAATTTAGTTTTGCTCGACACATTGGGCAATGAAACTGAGTTGGCTCGATTTATTCATGCGCTTAACTACCGGTATGGGCAATTTGCGACTAAGTTTATGGTGTTAGCTTCGAAAACATCAACTCTGATGGGGCTGCCGGGATACGTAGGCATCATTCGGGAAGATCAGGGGGAGATAAAGCCGTCGGTATTTTTGGCTGCATTATGTGATTTGTTAATTCCGGAAGGGAATGTCAGGAACTCAACTGCGCCGCTGATAGGAAAAACTGATACGGCGTTAGCTGAATTACAGGGACACATTTTATTGGTTGAAGATAATGCTGTGAATCAGCAGGTAGCCACAGGTTTGTTGAAGATGATGGGGTGTTCGCTTGATACAGCCACAAATGGGGCTGAAGCTATCGATAAATGGCGTAATCACCCTTACGATCTGATTTTAATGGATATAGAAATGCCCATTATGGATGGCATTACAGCCGCTTCCTATATACGTGAAGAGGAAATACGGCAGCATTTGTCCTATACACCTATCGTGGCAGTAACGGCGAATGCAATGGATGGTGATAGTGCATTGTATCTGAGTAGAGGGATGGACGACTATTTAAGTAAGCCTTATAGCCGTCAAAGCTTGCATCAAATGCTGACCCATTGGCTAAAAGAGCAAGTTCCTCTCAGGTTTTCTGACATGGATGTAATACAGAAAGTGAGTATTGATAGCGAGTTGTGTGATCTTAATATGCAGCAGGTGAATAGTTTTAATGGTCTGCAGGATGACGATGGTCAGCCTTTATTAGGCTCGTTGATTGCTACCTATATTGAGAACAGCAATCAAATTATTTTTGAGTTGAACGAGGCACTTAGCCAAAAGGATTTTGAAGAGATTCGTCGGCTTTCGCATGCTTTAAAGTCATCTAGCGGGACGCTCGGGCTTGATAAGGTTTACGCTTTAAGCAGGGAAATAGAAGAGGGGTGCAGGATGTCGCATACAGATAATATACAGGCGCAGTATCAATTATTGGTTAAGGCTAACCAAACATCACAGCAGAAACTTGTCAATTTAATGTGATGGAGCAAAAATCTGTTATGCCCAGAACCAATCGCCAGACAATACTTGTTGTCGATGATGACCCTACGATTCGAATGGTAGCGGCAGCACACCTTCGTCAGCAAGGATACGCTGTCGCATCAGCTGAAAATGGGCAGATGCTTCTCGATATTTTGCCGGATATCAATCCTGATCTGATTATGCTCGATGTAGACATGCCGGTGATGGATGGTTTTGAGGCGTGTCGGCGACTCAGAAAAACCCATTCAGGAAAGGCTGTTCCGGTTTTGATGATGACTGGGCTGGAGGGCGATAACTCGATAGAAGAGGCTTATAAAGCCGGAGCGACAGACTTTATTGCGAAACCGGTAAATTGGACGCTATTGAAGCAGCGCTTGCGTTTTATGTTACGCGCCGTTGATGCAATGAGTAGCCTTGTAGAAAGTGAAGCAAGGTTGGCAAAAGCACAATCAATCGCACGTCTGGATTACTGGCGTTGGGATGTGTTTAAGAACAAGATGATTATCTCTGAAGCACTAGCGGAAAGATTGCAGCTGGATGTGAATAATATCATGGCTGAACAATTGCTCTTCCAGGTAGCAGAGATCGATCGATCCCGCATTAGTCAAATAGTACAGCGTGCAGTCAACCAACAAACAATTCCTGCTGATTTTGAAATAACGCTTAACGCTGGGGGCGGTTCGACTACACATCAGGTTTTTCGGGTTCAGTCTGAACTTGAGTATGATAATCAGGACCAATTGGTTGCCATTGAAGGCACTCTGCAGGATATAACTGACCGTAAAGAAACCGAAGCGCGTATTCAGTTTCTTTCCCGGTTTGATCGCTTGACCGGTTTACAGAACCGGGAGGCCTTTAATCGTGCTATGCATGATTTGATTGGTGAGTGTGTCAGCAGGGATGGATGTATAGCCCTTATACTAGTAGATATTGACCGTTTTGTTCGAATCAATGACATGTTCGGGCATCGCACTGGTGATGCTGTTCTGATAGAAGTAAGCCGCAGAGTCGTAGCGCTTGTAGACCAGCTTAGTAAAAAAATGGGAGATCTGAGAACTGAAGCATGCCGTTGGGGAGGTGATAAATTCAGTTTAGCTATCTGCTGCTCCGCTGCTCATCCTTGTCATGTTGAGGTAGCGGCAATGCTGCTCGACTGTATATCGGCTCCTTTTAAAGTTAATGGGCATGAAGTGTCGCTTACCTCGTGTATTGGTTATGCCTACAGTGCTGATAGCGAATTGGACTTGGGGACTTTGCTTCGCAATGCTGAAAATGCAATGCGCCATGCTAAACGTCAAGGCCGCAATATTATATGCTGTTACGATAAAAGTATGCTGGCGAATACCCGGCGTCGTATGTTGTTGGAGGTCGAGCTGCACAAGGCATTACCAGAACAGCAATTCAGATTACACTATCAACCACGCATCAACGCAGATGATAAGCGTATTGTGGGTGGGGAAGCCTTGTTACGTTGGCAGCATCCGGATATCGGCCTTATCTCCCCTGATGAGTTTATACCCGTTCTAGAGGAGATGGGCGCAATCCACGAGGTTGGAGCCTGGGTGATGGAGGTCGCCTGTCAGCAACTGAAGCGCTGGCATGACGCTGGGCATACAGACTTTGTTATGTCGGTAAACTTAAGTGCCGTTCAATTCAGAGATATTCGTTTAGCTGAAGCAATCGGAGAGGTGATACAACGCATCGGCATTAATCCTGAGTTTTTAGAGGTTGAATTGACCGAAACCGCTATTATGGAGGATGTTTCCCAAACACAAACGACGCTGGCTTTACTCAAAGAGATAGGGGTACGTATTGCTGTTGATGACTTTGGTACGGGTTATTCATCATTAGGCTATTTGCGGAGTTTTCCACTTGATACATTAAAGATAGATCGAACTTTTGTTTCGGAGCTTCCCGGGAGCAGAGAAGATAGATCATTAGCGTTGGCTATTATTGCAATGGCGCGTTCACTGCATCTTCGGGTGGTAGCTGAAGGGATTGAGACTCAAGCTCAGGCTGCTTTTTTACAGGAGCAGGATTGTGACGAATTCCAGGGGTTTCTGTATTCGAGGCCTATTGATGATCAGGCTTTTGATCTGTTGTTGAGGAAAGGAATCATTGTCGTATAAGTGTGCGGATATTGTCAGAATAAATGATATATTAACATCATCTGATTTTAAGGTGGTTTGATAATGAATACTCTGATGAAATGGCTGGCTCCAGGAATTTTTAAGCTCGCATTTCTTCTCTTTCGTGCTCCATTGTTTAAAAGCTCCCGACGTAAACATCAGTGGATCATGCGTATATTTCGCTTTGCAGCGGATAATGACAGTTGTCAGGCGTTATCCGTTTATGGGCACCTGCTCCATTTTCGGGGGGAGGGAAAGGATAATCGCATACAGGGCGGTATCTACTTACAACGTGCTGCCGATAAAGGTGATATGAAAGCGCAGTACCAGATGGCCAGAATTTATGAGTCTGGTTTTGAACATTACTTTCCTGCTTCGAATGAAAAATCATTTCATTACTATCAGCTGGCGGCCTCACAAGGGCATGCGCTGGCCATATCACGACTGTTGAAGATATATCAGTTGGGAGAGTTGGGGCAGGCGGTTAATCCCAAAGAAGTTGAGCGTTGGCAGTCACTGCAACCAACGCTCACTGTTACTCCATAACTGACTGCGTAGGTTTTTAACACCGCCGGGAGTCTGTCGGACTTAACGCTGAGCTACTGCGGTTTGGTCAGTCTCACTCGCATAGTAAGTAATGATTCGCTGTTTCCTGGAACGGCTATTTTCCATTTTGCCATGCCTGCGTTTTGTTCAACGGGCTTTGATGTACTGCTAATGAGTTTCCATGGTTGTGAGAAAAGACTCGTCACTTCGATATCGCGGCTACTCAAAGCGCTGTTTCTGATACGTACTTCATAGGCAGTAACCGTACCGTCAAAAGCGGTCTGAAAATCAGTTTGTTTTCTAGTGATAGTGACATCAAACGCTTTCCCCATGGCTAATTCAACGTGCTCATCTTTTGCCGTCTGGTTGATATGGGAGCTGCCGATATAGTGGAGTTCACCTGTATTATCGGGTGAGAAAAAACGGACCTGACCCGCCGGTAACGGAGTCCCTAATCCGTGTTGCTGATTATTTGTGAAACGTATGAACGACTCAGGTTTAAGGATATGGGTTTGGTTATCGACACCATTACTCATATAAAACTGGTATCTTTGTAATGCTTTAATGCCAACCTTGTCAGCATGCATCAAGGGAACCTGAGTGCGCTGTTGATGCTGCAGGGTTACACGTTCCCCTAATGTATATAATTGGTAGTCATTGAGTGCCTCCGGCATGGGCGAGCTGGAGTCTTCAGCCATCGACTGCGCCATCATCACAGTTTTAGCTCTGTGGCGGGGGCTACTATCCTGATATACATCGCCAGCCAGAAGGCGTATGCGAGCATTCTTTAAGGGAGTGCCGGTATCGTTCATTAAAGAAGCCAGACCCTCTAGTCTAAGCTCACTACTATCCTCATTTAACGTCATCACATAGTCCATCTGCCAGCTAAGGCCATGAGTCAGATAACTGAATTGGGCCGTGCCTGCTGTGTGAGTGCCTTCGCTTCGAAAAGTCAGGCTTGGCTTTAATAAAAGATCGGCCGGGCTTGTCGGAAAAATAATCCGCCATTCTGACGAGAGCGGAATTGATTCAATACGGCCATTATTCTCAACAAGTGCGGTAGAGCCTTCTACATTGAGTAACTGAACCGTCTGTTGTATCTCCTGACCATTAGTTTGGCTGCGTGCCAGAATGATATTTTCTCCGATATGACGCTCTAACAATGCATAGTAGTTAAGTGATGCAGTATTTAGCGTCTGCTCTTTAATGGCGCCGGCATTTCTGATCTGTAGTGTTTCGGTTTGCATAAGCTTGCTAATATCGCGAATAACAATCGTTTCATCTTTTTTCAGAGGAGGGATGGATCTGCTATCTTGAATGAGGCCCAAATTTTGAGTGTATAAGGTAACTGCAAGATCTGTCTGTTCCTCATCAGTAATAACAGTGTTCGCTTGTGTGGCTAGCGGATAGAGAAGCGCAGTCAAGAGAGTGAATGAGAGAAGTTTAAATGGCATAGATGTAGTCCTTTATTCATTGCGATTCTGTGTGAGTATGCTGTGTAGAAGCTTCTATGTAGAAAGCTTCTATTTAGAAAGGTTCGATTAAAAGGCCTCTATGTAAAAAGCCTCTATGTAAAAAGCTGATATGTAAAATGCACGTGAAAAAACCAGTCACATTTCAACTGGATTGAGCCAAGATCCAGCAGGTCAGCGGTAGTGACATGATACTCCGGTGTTTTTGGTTATTCTGTACTGGCGGCAATCATTTTTGATGATTATGCCTGAGTTTTCGACGATCCCGCAGGAGGATTTTTGCTACAAGTAAGACGGGCGATACGCTTGAATGATTCAACCTGTAAACGTTAATCCGTCTGTAAATGTTAATCAGTCGATTTTTGTTCATTAGAAAGATCCAGTGCTACACGAAATCCCCAGGTATTGCGTGCCGCATCAGGCGGGTGTCGATAGCGGCTGGCAGAGCGAATAACCCGGCTAATATCAAACCATGAACCGCCGCGCATGGCGCGGTAAGCGCAATTGCTGGCTACGCGCGCACTGCCATCTGTCGGATGTCCGGTATAAGTATCTGAATAACAATCCTGCACCCACTCATCGACGTTTCCGTTCAGATCATGCAGCCCCCAGGGATTCGCGGGTAACGCGCCAACGGGTGCCGGCTGTTTTGCATCCCAGCGCGAGCCGCAACCATCACATACGGCTCGTTCGGTTGATAATTCATTACCCCACCAATAGGCTGAATTCGTGCCGCTACGTGCGGCGTATTCCCATTCTGCCTCTGAAGGTAAGCGGTAGGCTTGACCGGTTTGGGCAGCGAGCCATTTGACATAGGCGTTAGCGTCCTGCCAGCTCACATTAATGACGGGTTGTAAGCCGCGTCCCCAGCCTTCGTCTTCGGGGCGTTTTCTTTTTGTGACGTCAGCAAAATGATCATATTCATTAAACGTGACTTCATAACGGGAGAGGGCGAATGAGTCTGAAAATATGATGGTTTGGATGGGTTTTTCGTTATCGTCGCCCTGATTGTTCAGATCTCCCATCTGAAATTGGCCGGCAGGTAAGCTGATCATCTGCGGCCCATAAGCACCATCCAGCAAGGTATCCTGGAAAATCTTGAAGTTCTCCTGAGCTGGACTTTCTGCTCTGGACAATGGCTCTGTAGTATTGATATCAGTTGCATTTTGATTAGCGAGTTCTTCTTCTAATCGGGTTATCTTATTGGCTTGATCATCCGCTGTGGTTTTCCATATTCCGGCTTGCTCTTTCCAGGCGGCAAGATGCTGGTCGGTTGATGTCTGTTGCTGTTGATTGAAGAGGAAACTAGCAAAAAAACCTACTGCCACGCCTGTAATAAAGAGTGTGCTGCCTATGAATATAGAAGACCAGAATCGACTGAAGCCGCCGGATAGCTTGGCAGTCGTTGAAGCATCCGTTGTCTTAGTTTTCAGGGGCACACTTTCTGCAACAGGCGATGTGCTTTTATCCGCTTCCTCGATGAAAAGTGCACTGATAAGTTCAGCAGAATTGCGTTGACGTAGTTCCGGGTCAGTAGCGAGCGCTTGTTGTAGTGATGCCCATTGGTTTTTGTTTAAACCAGAAGGTTGCTTTAGCTCTTTGCGGACATGTAAGGCTTCATCCTCTTCCAGCCCGAATGGTGGGGATCCTGATAATGCCGCATAAGCGATACACGCCACTGAATAGGTGTCCGCAGCGTTGGGCAACAGATTGGGGTGAAATGCCTCGGGTGCCTGATAGGCAGGGAATTGAAACGCCGGGTCGAGTTTGAAGCTGGTTTTTTCCAATAAAATTCGTGGGCTAATGGGTAAAACTTTTACGCCACCCTGACGGTTAATGTAGATCAGATCCGGTGCCAGTGCTGCGTGAGGTTTATAGACTTTATTTATATAGACGTCAGCAGCGCTCGCTATTTGTGTGAGTAGGCCCTGTAATTGATTTTTTTTCAGTTTATTAATTTTTTTTGTTTGAATGAGCGTTTGCAGCGTTAACCCATCCAGCGCTTCACACGCAAAAAACAAAATTCCACCGCGTTGAACAAAATAGCCGTAGATAGCGGTGATATGCTTATGACGAAGATTCTTTGCAAGAATGATCTGCTGTTTGAAAGCGGCCAGGAATTCTTTATGTTTAGTAAGATTTTCTGAAAGAACTATCAGTGACACAGGCGTGGGGCTGGGCGTGCTGATATCGTCAGCTTGCCAGAACTCACCCAGAGGGTGAGGCGTGGCTGTACCTTTGAGTCTGAATTTATGGTGTTCCGGGCCAATGATCTGGCCATCATTCAGTGAAAGTGCTTGTTGTCGGATATCCATTGCCCGTGCCTGTCAGTATTTACTACTTAATAATAGACAAGAACGGGCAATGTTTTAAGTAAAATCAGTTGTTTATCTATTCCGCCTGGCTAGTCGGTCTGTAATGGCGGGAAGCTTTTAACCAGTTCATCAACGGCTTTCAGCTGAGCCAGATAAGGCTCAAGTTTGTCCAGAGGTAACGCACAAGGGCCGTCACATTTTGCTTCAGCCGGATTAGGGTGTGCTTCCAGAAACAAACCTGCAATCCCCTGAGAAATGCCCGCACGTGATAACTGAGCGACTAAACCGCGGCGACCATCAGCAGAGTCTGCACGCCCACCGGGTACTTGCAATGCATGAGTCGCATCAAACATGATTGGGTAACCAAACTCTTTCATGATGGCAAAGCCCAGCATATCAACTACCAGATTGTTGTAGCCAAATGTGCTGCCGCGTTCACAAAGAATCAGGCGATCGTTACCGGCTTCCTTACATTTGTGCAGAATGTGCTTCATTTCATGGGGGGCCAGAAACTGAGCCTTTTTGATATTGATCACAGCACCGGTAGCGGCCATCGCCTGAACAAGGTCGGTTTGGCGGGATAAAAATGCTGGTAGCTGAATAATGTCACATACCTCAGCAGCCGGAGCTGCCTGGTGTGGTTCGTGCACATCAGTGATTAATGGGACATTAAAAGTCGTTTTAATCTCTTGAAGAATTTTTAAACCTTCATCCAGGCCGGGTCCACGGAATGAAGTCAGTGATGAGCGGTTCGCTTTATCAAACGAAGCTTTGAACACGTAAGGAATGTTCAATTTATCGGTGACAGTGACGTAGTGTTCGGCAATACGTAATGCCATATCGCGTGATTCCAGTACATTCATGCCGCCGAATAGCACCATTGGTTTATCATTCGCAATTTCTATTTTGCCTACCTGAACGACTTTCTGTTGCATGATCTCTAACCTGATAACAGCTGTAAAGCCAGCATTATACGTGAAGGCTTGATAAAATGGTGCAAGTGATACTTGAAAATGAGTTTTCAGATGAATGATGAAGAAACAAAACGCCTTAAGGACTGTATGACTTTGCTGAATACCAGCAAAACACTGCAGTTAGCAACGGTTGATTCACAGGGAATACCGCATATTAGCTATGCCCCTTTTGTGCGACAGTGTGAACATTTTTTTATTTATGTCAGCCAGCTAGCCAGCCATACGGCGTATTTACAGCAAACACCTAAAGCAAGTCTGATGATTATTCGTGATGAAGCGCTGAGCCAGAATCTCTTTGCCCGTGAGCGCTTGATTGTTGAAGCTGACGTTGAAATGCTTGATCAGGTGGCTAACGTCACAGTCCTTGATAGTATGGAGGCGTCGTTAGGAGGAACGGTTGGCTTGTTGAGAAGCTTGCCTGACTTTTTGTTGTTCAAACTCTCGGCTGTTAGCGCTCGCTATATTGCGGGTTTTGGTAACGCATTTCAGTTAGATCTTCAAAAGCCGGAGCTGGCGCATGTCAGTGCTGAAAAACTGGCAGGTCGATCGCGTTAGTAGACTCTTTTCCTTAAAACGGCTATTAAATTATCGTTATAATTATGGGGCAGCAATACCATTAAACGCGGCTAACTCATTAAGAAGTGATGCAACAGGGTGCCTTCCCCGATGAGTGCAAGTAATGCTGCAAGGGCGTACCAGCCATATCGAATGGCGAGTTTCTCTTCGTCAAAAGTTGATATCAAAAAGGGGTTGTTGTTATCGGTCGGGCAGCAAAGGACATGCATAGTAGGAGCTGATGCCATGTCCGTTCGGCGTTTTACGGCTTCTTTTTGTGCGGCCTCCTGAACGTCGCTCCACTCCGGCATATCGAGTTTTTTGTCGTTATTTCTGTCAAAACGCTGCAACAGGTCATTATAAGACTGTTTCCATTCGCGGATAACTTCTCCCGAGAGTTGTTGCAATGGTGTCAGGTGCCTTCCCCCGCCAACACTTTGGAATTGTCCTAATGCGTATATCTGTTCATGAGTAAACAGCAAGGTTTCTTGATAGCGATAGCGTGAACCGCTCAGCTCTGTAAACAGCCGCTTGTTCAGGTCGAATCCTGATTGATGCATTGTTGGCTTATTCGGGTGGTGCGCCGCGTGCTTGTTTGGGTTGGGCGTGTCACCATACCAGGTGCGAGTGTTGATAGTTCTCACGGTGGCGCCAGCAGGGTCTATCAACCCGGTCGCAGTACCATCATTCACCTGAAACCAGGTATCAGATTCACCGCTGCGCTCTGTTCTCCAGTGCTTGGTTTTTCCGCTGCTTTGCAGGTGGGAAACTGAATACCGATACCATACACATTCCCGACCCGATAAAGGGGCTATTAAAGGGCCGTATTCGCCTTCAATAATATGGCCGGTAATTTCAACATAGCCTTGATGGGCTGAACGAATACGAGAGGTGGGCGTACCTGTTATCAAGCGGTAATGCTTTAGGTAGGCAAAGCCTTTCCACAGCGTAAAGGCTGTCGCTGCTAAGGTAATCATGATGCCAATGGCTGACTCGCTGATCATCAGACGTTCAGATCAATGGCTTTTGAAAAGCTGGCCGATATTGACATCCGTAAGTTCGGTATCTTTGAAAACGAGTAATGCCCGGGAGCTGAAATTTAGCTGCCGCGCGATGATCAGGTCAGGAAATTGTTCAATACGGACATTGTAAATATTGACGGATTCGTTATAAAACTCACGACGGTCTGCAATTGAGTTCTCAAGGCCGGTAATGCGGCTCTGCAGGTGTTGAAATGAGTCGTTTGCCTTGAGTTCAGGGTAATCTTCAGCAAGCGCAAACAGGCTTCCAAGGCCAATTCGCAGTTGAGTTTCAGCTTGGCCTAGTCCATTGATGTCTTGTTTTTCTCGCGCGGTCGCGACCTGTGAGCGAGCTTCAATGACACGGGTTAGCGTCTCCTGCTCATATTGCATATATTCACGACAGGTATCGACCAACTTTGGCAGCTCGTCATGACGTTGCTTTAGTAATACATCAATATTAGACCAGGCTTGAGATACATTGTGTTTCAGGCGCACCAGGTTGTTATACAGCGAGATAGCATAGAAGGTGATGATCGCGATAACGCCAATAAAAATCAGAGTACCTGGTTCCATTTTAATGATCCTTTAACAACTAAACACAAAAAGAAAGCGAGTCAGTTGTTGATCAGCACGCTAAACGTGACCTCCTATCATCTCGACGGCAACGGTCTTGATGATAAAGGCTGCTAATCCTAACCCTAAAGCAAAAAATAGCACAAGAGTTCCGAATTTGCCGGCATTAGAACGTTTTGCAAGATCATAGATGATGAAAAAAATGAAACAGGAGAAAACAATAATCCCGATGTTCAGCATCAGGCCTTCAATATCAGCTAGTCGCATAGTAGAAAAACCGAATATGTTTGAGAATATGGCGCGATATTATACATCAAAGATATACGTGAAAGGTATAGGTGTAAGAAATAGATTTATGGGCGGGTTTGTCTGATGATCAGAGTAACACTAAGAGTAATATTAAAAGTTAAATGCCTGGGCTGGAGGCTGGTTTGTCGCTTTTTGAAATGAGCATAGGCAAGGCTGCGACAATCATATCAACGGGGCGTTGGTGGTTTCCCGGGTTTGCTATGATGCAGTGGCTGCGGATATGTTGTTTCAGTTCGTTCGGGTTTAATTGTTCCCGGTCCGCTGGCTTGGGTGCCTGGCGCTAAAAGTCAGTAGGCTGGATATTTAACAGGTATTTTCAAAAGGATGAAAATCAGTGCTGCAGCGTTAGTGAAATCATGTTTTAAGCAGGGCATAAGCGTTAACAGAATTGTGCGTGGGGTCTATAAGGGGGTTGGATAAAACAGTTGTTTGTAAATGAAAGGCAATTAAAAACTGGTGGTGAGGGGTGGATTCGAACCACCGAAGCTCGCGCGTCAGATTTACAGTCTGATCCCTTTAGCCACTCGGGAACCTCACCAGAAGGGCGCAGATAATAGACTTAAATTTTCTGATTGTAAATGCCTGAACGGCACTTATTCGCATGTTTTTTAACATGAGTGTTTTGTTCGGTATTTGAACAGGCGCACCCCGTTGATTTGTAAGTTAGCTTAAGGGCTTATTAAGGAAGCAAAGCAGTGTTAACTTTACTCATGGTATGCTTTCTTGATCACCCTGCCAGTCGTGCCTTAATTAGCCAAAATAACAACCGCATTCTGCTGCATTTGTAAATCATTAAAGTACATTTTCAGTAAGTTTTTCTGCGTGATAAATGATGCATAGATATTCAAAAATTATCTAAAAATTCTTTTTAATTTGCTTGATTTTAGTGGCCGCCGCATGGGCGCTGTGTTTGCGTCAATCAGCCTCGGTTCGGCACAACAGATGATGAAAATCAAGACTGAAATAAGCTTGAAATAAAGCCGAATATAGCTATATTTAGTGCCGGATAACCAGCGGCGTACAAGATGTTGTGTGTTTTTTGCGACGATGGCACTAGTGAGCATTGCGAAAAAAAGCAACATGTTTTTTATAATTATTATATTTGGCGGAACGAAAGAGTCTTATTATGCAGAAAGATTTGATGGTCACTAAGCGTGACGGACGTCGTGAAAAAATTGATCTGGAAAAAATTCATCGGGTTGTTATCTGGGCAGCAAATGGCCTGGATCAGGTGTCTCCTTCTGAAGTAGAGTTAAAGGCACATATCCAGTTTTACGATGGCATCAAAACTTCTGATATTCATGAGACATTGATTAAATCTGCGGCTGACCTGATCTCTGAAACAGCGCCGGATTATCAATATTTAGCAGCCCGCCTGGCGATTTTTCACCTGCGTAAGCGTGCTTTTGATAGCTTTGATGCACCGCATCTGTTTGATCATGTTGCCAGTATGGTCGAGATGGGCCGGTATGATAAGCATCTGATAGAAGATTACAGCCGTGAGGATTTTAATCAGCTTAATGAGCATCTCGATCATAGCCGCGATATGAATTTCAGTTATGCAGCGGTTAAGCAACTGGAAGGAAAGTATCTGGTTCAGAATCGTGTATCCGGCGAAATTTATGAAAGCCCACAGATTCTTTATATGCTGGTGGCTGCTTGTTTGTTTGCTTCTTACCCGAAAGAAACGCGTTTAGGTTACGTTAAACGTTTTTATGATGCGACTTCGCTGTTCAAGCTGTCTTTGCCCACGCCTATCATGGCGGGCGTACGAACGCCTACACGTCAGTTCAGCTCCTGCGTATTAATAGAGTGCGGCGATAGCCTTGACTCTATTAACGCGACAGCAAGTTCTATTGTTAAATATGTATCGCAGCGTGCGGGTATTGGTATCAATGCCGGGCGTATTCGTGCGATAGGCAGCCCAATCCGCAATGGCGAAGCTTTTCATACGGGGTGTATTCCTTTTTATAAGCACTTTCAGACAGCCGTTAAATCATGCTCTCAGGGTGGTGTACGTGGTGGTGCTGCAACGCTGTTTTACCCACTGTGGCATCTTGAGGTTGAGTCGTTACTGGTGCTGAAGAACAACCGCGGCGTTGAAGAGAACCGTGTTCGCCACCTCGACTATGGTGTGCAATTGAACAAACTCATGTATCAGCGTTTGATTAAGGGCGGAAATATCACCCTGTTCAGCCCGCATGAAGTCCCTGGTCTGTATGATGCTTTCTTTGCAGATCAGAATGAGTTTGAGCGTCTTTATCAAATGTATGAAGCTGACGATTCTATCCGTAAACGTACGGTTAAAGCGGTTGAGCTGTTTGGTTTGCTGGCTTCCGAGCGTGCCTCTACTGGCCGTATCTATATTCAGAACGTTGATCACTGTAATACGCATAGCCCGTTTGACCCTGCTGTCGCGCCTGTGAAACAGTCAAATTTATGTTTGGAAATTGCGCTGCCTACTAAAGCGATGAACGACATTAATGATCCAGAAGGTGAGATCGCACTCTGTACTTTATCTGCATTTAACCTGGGTGCACTGAGTAATCTTGATGAGCTGGAAGAACTATCCGACCTGATTGTCAGAGCTTTGGACAGCTTGTTGGATTATCAGGATTATCCAATTCTGGCGGCACAAAATGCGACAGATAATCGTCGCACCTTAGGCGTAGGGGTGACAAATTTTGCCTATTATCTGGCAAAAAATGGTACGCGTTACTCAGATGGTTCTGCCAATGGGCTGGTGCACCGTACGTTTGAAGCGATTCAGTACTATATGCTGAAAGCGTCTAACCAACTGGCAAAAGAACTCGGCCCGTGTCTGAAATTTAAGGAAACAACGTACGCTAAAGGTATTCTTCCGATTGATACTTATAAGCGTGAAATTGATGCGTTCTGCGAGGAGCCATTGCATTATTTCTGGGAAACGCTGCGTGAAGATATTCGGGAGTTTGGTCTGCGCAACAGTACATTAACGGCGTTGATGCCTTGTGAAACCTCATCACAAATTACTAATTCAACCAATGGTATCGAACCACCGCGCGGTTATGTATCCGTTAAGGCCAGTAAAGATGGCATCATGAAACAGGTTGTACCTGATTATGTTGCATTAAAAGACAGTTATGAACTGCTTTGGAATATTCCAAACAACGAGGGGTATCTGCAGTTGGTCGGAATCATGCAGAAGTTTGTGGATCAGTCGATATCGGCTAACACTAATTATGATCCGAGTAAGTACCCGGGCGATAAAGTGCCGATGAAGCAATTATTAAAGGATCTGCTGACAGCTTATAAGTACGGCGTAAAAACACTTTATTATCATAATACCCGTGACGGTGCCAAAGATCAGCAAGACGACGATGGTTGTGAAGGCGGTGCCTGCAAGCTATAGGTTTAAATTCTGAGTGGCAGATATCCGCTGATAAGGCGTGATATCTGCTTAACCTCCAGTCAATGAATTAGCAGATTACTTATCAATGTCTTACTCTACTTTTAACACCAGCGGGCATGATGCTACGCTTGAGCCTATGTTTTTTGGTCGCAGCGTCAATGTGGCGCGTTACGATAAACAGAAATATCCGATTTTCGAGAAGCTCATTGAGAAGCAGCTGTCTTTTTTCTGGCGTCCGGAAGAGGTTGATCTATCAACTGACCGTAAAGACTTCATGAATATGCCTGATCATGAGCAGCATATTTTTCTGAGTAATCTTAAATATCAGACATTGCTGGATTCTGTGCAGGGTCGATCTCCGAATGTCGCTTTTTTACCTATCGTTTCATTGCCTGAGCTGGAAACCTGGTTTGAAACCTGGGCATTCAGTGAAACCATTCATAGCCGCTCTTATACGCATATTATTCGTAATATCATTACCGAGCCTTCAGAGGTGTTTGATGCGATCGTCACTAATGAAGAGATAGTAAAACGTGCGGAAGCGGTAACGCGTCTGTATGACGAGCTAATCGAGCTGACCAGTGTCTATTCCGTGCATGGCATCGGCGTGCATGTGATTGCAGGAAAAACGCATGATGTCAGCATGCGTAACCTGAAGAAAAAGCTATACCTGACATTGGTCTCGGTTAATGTACTGGAAGCTATTCGTTTTTATGTTAGTTTTGCCTGTTCATTTGCGTTTGCTGAGCGTGCCATTATGGAAGGTAACGCCAAGATTATTAAGCTGATTGCGCGAGACGAAGCGCTGCATCTCACCGGTACGCAGCATATGCTCAATATACTGGCGTCAGGGGCAGATGATCCGGAGTTTAAAGAGATCGCAATCGAATGCAGGGAAGAAGCGATCGCTATCTTTGCAGAAGCCGCTCAACAGGAAAAAGAGTGGTCGACCTACCTGTTTCGTGATGGCTCCATGATTGGTCTGAATGCGAAAATTCTCAGCGACTATGTTGAATATATTACCAACGTGCGTATGCGTGCTTTAGGCTTTGCTGATTTGTTCCCTGCCACACAGAACCCCTTACCCTGGATGAATGCCTGGTTGAGTAGTGACAATGTTCAGGTGGCGCCTCAGGAGTCTGAGATCAGCTCCTATTTAGTAGGGCAGATTGATAACCAGGTTGACGATAGTGATTTTGATGATTTTGACCTCTAAGGGGTAAGTGATGGCTATACCAAGAATCAAAGTTAATCACTTTCATACATTTTATTATCAGTATGAATCTACGCTGCTGGATGCACTGGAAGTTCAGAATATCCCGGCACCTTATAACTGTCGCGGGGGTTACTGCGGCTGTTGTAAAGTGCGCCTCATCGATGGGGAGGTAGAGTATGTTCAGGAAACACTGCTGGATATGGATGACGGAGAAATTCTGACCTGTTGTTGTATTCCTAAAACGCACCTGGAAATAGAGATCCCGGAAGCCTGATTGATAACAGGGTGCTTTCCTTCCAGTGAATCCCTTCTCGTGATAGTTCTCTTTATCTGTCAGCTCGCTTTATCGTGAGTAATTTTTCAGCTAATGAGGCTATTTCATGATTTTATCCACTGCGCAATCTTTATTCATCGAAAAAAGCCCAGATAATGACATTATCTGGGCACTTTTTATTGCGTCATCCACAAACCCTAATTCGATAATAGAATTTATATAAAAAACAACCAGAAAAATTAATATTTTACTATTGTAAAACATAACTCCTTGAAAAATATGAAATTATTTATTCTGTGTGAAATTCGGACAATTTAACATGGAGTGAGTAATGACGGGCGCTGCAGGTATCTACTCAAAAGATTTCCACAGAATTATCCACAGATTTTGGGGGTAACTATAAATTTATTGAGGTACTCAATTTTTATAGTTATTCACAGTCCATTTCCGTTTTTTCTTTGAATTCACACAGGTCTTCAATTAAACAACTGCCGCATTTCGGTTTACGTGCAGTGCAGACATATCGGCCATGTAAAATCATCCAATGGTGGGCATCGATCAAAAACTCTTTCGGGATTACCTTGAGGAGTTTCTTCTCTACTTCCAGTACATTTTTTCCGGGGGCTATCCGGGTACGGTTAGCCACTCTGAATATATGCGTGTCTACCGCCATGGCCGGCTGGCCAAAGGCTGTGTTCAACACCACATTGGCAGTTTTCCTGCCGACACCGGGAAGGGCTTCCAGGGCTTCCCTGTTATCAGGCACGATAGATTCGTGTTGATCCATCAAAATCTGGCAGGTTTTAATGATGTTTTCAGCTTTGGTGTTATATAAGCCAATAGTTTTGACATAGCTTTTTAGCTTTTCAATGCCGAGCTGCAAAATGGCTTCAGGCGTATTGGCAACAGGATATAGCTTGCGGGTTGCTTTATTGACGCCGACATCGGTCGATTGAGCCGACAGCAAAACAGCAATGAGTAGTTCAAAAGGGCTGCTATATTCCAGTTCAGTGGTTGGCTGTGGATTTTCTTCACGCCAGCGGCAAAAAATCTCGTGTCGTTTCAGCTGATTCATGTGTATTTCTGTTGATTTAAAGAGCCAGTATCTTATCGAGCTTGCGGGTAAAAAACCAATCTTCTCAGCCGGGAATGTCGTCAGCAGAGAGGGTGGTTAGAGGAATGCGCCGGTAATACAGAATGTCGTTAGAAAAGAGTGTGGTAAAAGCAGGGGTGGTAAAGAAGAGATGGGCAAGGAGAGATGAGCAAGAAGAGATGAGCAAGAAGAGGCAAGCAGACCCGGTGGCGTGTTTACGCTTTACCGGATCCTGCCTGGAGGTGCTTATTAGCTTATCTGGCCGGTTACCCGAACGCGTTTACTGCCAGCGTCCTGACTGTGCGCAGGCGCTTTAGCGGACTGGCGATCCTTAAGACGCTTATCAATGATATTTTTTAACGCGATGAGCAAGCCTAAGCCGACGAAAGCGCCGGGCGGCAAGATGGCGAACAGGAAGCCTTTGTAATCATCCACAAGAACAATCGTCCAGTTTTCAGCCATAGGACCGAACAGCAGGTGCATATCGGCGAATAAAGTCCCCGACCCCAAGGCTTCACGCAGGCCGCCTAACAGTACTAATACAGCGGTAAAGCCAATACCCATCATCGCACCATCCAGCAGTGATGCGGATACTGGGTTTTTAGATGCGAACGCATCTGCTCTGCCCATGATGACGCAGTTGGTAACGATTAACGGAATGAAGATTCCCAGAATCTGATAAAGTTCGTAAGTGACGGCCTGCATCAGCAGCTCGATACAGGTAACAAACGACGCGATGATCATCACAAACACCGGTAAGCGTACTGCATCAGGCACAAACCTTCTGAACATTGAAATCGTCAGGTTTGAGCCTGTTAATACCAGAGTGCTGGCGATGCCAAGGCTGATGGAGTTGACGACTGACGCAGTAACCGCCAGTAATGGACACAAGCCTAATAACTGCACAAGTGCAGGATTATTATGCCACAGCCCGTTTAATGTGATCTCTTTATAGTCGATACTCATGAAGCCTCCTTATCAGGCATAGAGCTTGGAGTGCTGGGGCTGGGAGTGAGAAGTGTGCTGCGATTGTTTTGAAAAAACTGAAGCGCACGACTAACGGCGATAACGATGGCACGTGGCGTAATAGTGGCGCCGGTAAATTGGTCAAACTGACCGCCATCTTTTTTCACCGCCCAGCGTTGGTCATCTGATCCCTGCATGCGGGTTTGGTTGAAGCTCAGTATCCAGTCTGATTTTCTCAGGTCGACTTTATCGCCAAGCCCGGGCGTTTCTTTATGTGAAAGAACCCGCACACCTGCAACGGACGCGTCAGCATTAATACCAACAATCAAAGATATGTCGCCGGAATAACCATCGGGTGTTATGACAGGAAGAATCACTGCAGTGACCTGGCCTTTTTGCATTGCCTGATAGGCTTTGGCATGAGGGTGGCCCAGCATAGGTGCCTGAATGTCGATCTGATAGTGTAACAGGTCATTATCGATACTATCTGCCGGGATAATTTCGTAAAGCGCTTTGGCTTGCTGTGCGCGCTCGTTTTCAATGATCTGTTCTTTGGTTGACACTTGTGTAAGGGCGATCAGTCCTGCTGTGACAATGGCAAAGATAGAAATGCCCAGTGTGTTTTGTCGAAGTGATATCAGGAGTTCCATCAAGCTTTTCCTTTCAGGCCGCTATTGGGTGCTTTGTGGCCATAGGCGCGCGGCTGTGTGTACTGATCAATAAAAGGTGCAGCAAGGTTCATTAACAGAATGCTGAAAGCCACCGCATCTGGGTAATTTCCCCAGGTTCGAATGGTGAAAATCAAAACGCCGATGCCAATACCAAACCAGATTTTGCCTTTATTACTGGTGGCCGAGGAGACCGGGTCGGTAGCGATAAAGAAGGCACCTAACATGGTTCCGCCTACCGTCAGATGAAAGAAAGGGTCGGCGTAAGTGTCGGGCGAGATAACATAAAAGAGGGTCGACATGGCGCCTAAAGAGATAAGTACAGCCGCCGGGGTGTGCCATGAGAATATTTTCTTATAAAGCAGAAAAATGCCGCCCATAAAGTAAGCGGCACTGACCGCGTGCCAGGCGCCGACATTCGCCAGAACATCTGATGCTCTCCATGCTTCCTCTGTCGTAAGGCCACCACGGTGACGCATGACGTCCAGAGGTGTGGCTGACGTGAAGGCATCGGCATGCTCAGCCCAGCCGCCAAATATCAATTGTAGCGTGTCCACAAAACCGAGAACATTCCAGCCATCACCCTGAAGCATAAAGGGGGCTGTCCAGCGGGTCATTTCCAGCGGAAATGAGATCAATACCAAGGCGTAAGCTACCATTGCCGGATTAAATGGATTTTGCCCAATCCCTCCGTAAAGTTGCTTGGCTATGACAATCGCAACAAACACAGCGACAGCGGTTAACCACCAAGGCACAAACGGTGGCAACGCCAGTGCTATCAACACGGCTGTTAGAATAGCGCTGTAATCTTTCAGATAAAAATAGAGCGGGCGTTTTCTCGCCTTTATGCAGATGGCTTCAAAGGTCACGGCCAACAGGGAGGCCCAGATGATATTGATCAGTGTGCCCCAGCCAAAGAAAAAAGTCATAGCCAGCAGGCCTGGCAAGGTGGCTAGAATCACCAGACGCATGATACCAGCCGTATCGACGGGTTTATGTACGTGGGGTGATGTGATACGAATCAGCGCCATAATCTACCGCATTTCCTATTCAAATTGGCTAAGTGTTTGGGTGAGCTTGTCTGCCTGCTGCTGGGCGGTAATCAGTTCTGCCTGCAGCGCATCCAGATTTTTTTGTTCAGATTCCTGCTCTTTTTTGATCGATCGTTGCAGTTTAGTGGCGGCGGCGCGGGCAAGCGCAGCGTCAATTTTTAACTGTTTAAGGTCAATGCCCTGAGCCGCGGCCGCTTTGATTCTAATGGCCTCTTCAGCGTCAAGTTGCGCTTTGGCTTCTGTATGCAACTGAGTCAGACGTGAAATCTCTTGTTGCAACTCAGAGGCTTCTGTTGAGTTCTCCTCTGCTGCCTCCAGCAGTTTTTCAGCTTTTTTCAGCTTGGTGCGCATAATAGAAACATTTTGTTTCAATGCTTTTAAGTCTATCGGTTTACCTTCAGCCGCTTGTTGGCCAGTAGATTTCTGGCCAGTAGATTCCTGAATAGGAGGTTGCTGCGTTTTGCTGCTCTGTTGCAGTTCAGATAATGCTTGTGTGTATTTGAGTTTTAGTTTTTCAACACCGGCTTGCATCTTGTCTGCTGCCGGGCTGTTTTTTTCTAATGCTGTGGCCAGAGCGGCTTCTGCTTTTTGTAACGTTTGTAATGCTTTGTCGGCAGCTTCCTGAAGCAGCGCTGACGGTTGAGAAGCGGCTCCGCCTGAACTATTACTCGCTTCAGCATCAGCAAATGCCTGTTGTGCATTGGCTGCTTTGGTTTCCAGCTGTGCTACCGTATTACGTAGCGTTTCTACACCCTCATGGCCTTTTTCTTCAGCCATTTTAAGTGCTTGTTGCGCTTTTTTGAGCTTGGTGCGTGCCACAGCAGCCTGTGTTTTTAGTTGTTTAATATCGGCTGTATTACTGGTCGCTGCAGAGGCAGATACAAGTGCGCCTTTTTCTGTGGCCTCAAGTGTTTTTTGTGCCTCTTCGGCCGCATGTTCCGCCTGCTTATATTGAAGGTCCAGTTGTGCGATATCATCACTGCTTTCAGCTTTGGCTTTTTCCAATGCAGCGAGCGCTTTTTTTAGCTTAGTGCGTGTTACTGCCGCTGCAGTTTTTAGCTGTTTGATCTGGTCTTCGGGGTTTGCTTGTGCAGTCTCAAGTGTGCTTTTCTTAGCTGCTTGAGCCGCTGCTGCCTGTGCAGCACGTTCTTTACGGCGTGTTTCTTTGTCAATTTTGTCCTGTTCCAGACGAGCCTGTCTGGCTTCAAAACGTAGCCGCGCCTGATCCGCTTTACGCTGTTCTGCTTCCTCGGCACGTATTTCGTTTTTAGCAAAACGGTAGTACTGCACTAATGGAATATTGCTTGGGCAAACATAGGAGCAGGCGCCGCATTCAATACAATCAAACAGGTTATGATGTTTGGCCTTTTCAAATTCTTTGCTTTTGGCAAACCAGTAAAGCTGTTGCGGTAGCAGGTCTGCGGGGCAGGCCTGTTCACATAGTCCGCAACGAATGCAGGCTTGCGCGGGTGGCGCTGGCGGCATCTCTTCTGCCGTCGCTGCAATAATGCAGTTGGAAGTTTTTATGATGGGAATGGAATCATTCTCAATGGTGTAACCCATCATAGGTCCCCCCATCACCAGTCTGCTGAGTTGGTCGTGGTTGATGCGGGCGGTTTCCAGCAAAGTATTAATGGGCGTTCCAATCAGCACTTCCAGGTTTTGCGGTTTGCTGACGGCACCTCCGGTGACGGTCACGATGCGCGAGATCAGAGGGATGCCGTGGTTAACGGCTTGGTTAATGGCCGCCGCCGTACCGATATTCTGGCAGACAATGCCGACATCGGCCGGGATATGCCCGCTGGGTACTTCGACACCTGTTAATAGCCGAATGAGCTGTTTCTCGCCGCCTGACGGGTATTTTGTCGGAACAACGATAATATCGATATTGAGTTCTGTGTGACGTAAGGCGTCTTCAAGAACGCGAATCGCATGTGCTTTGTTATCTTCAATACCGATAAGGATGTGAGTTGGCTTGAGCAGGTAATTGATGATCTCTATACCGCCAACAATCTGCTCAGCCCGTTCGCGGATCAGCATATCATCAGCCGTGATATAAGGTTCGCACTCGGCGGCATTGATAATCAGGGTGTTAACAATATGATCATCACCCAGATGTAGTTTTACATCGGTGGGAAATCCTGCGCCTCCCATACCCGCAATACCATGATCACGGATGTATTCGATAAGTACTTGCTTGGGAACGCGTCGATAGTCCTCCAGGCCCTGATGATCAATCCACTCATCTTTGCCGTCTGTATTAATGCTGATACAGGGGGCGTCGAGGCCGGAAGGATGCGGTACTGGCCTGGGGCTGATATCGGTGATAGTGCCTGAGCTGGAGGCATGGATAGAAACACTGATTCGGCCTTGCGCTTTCGCTATGATCTGGCCTTTTTGTACATAATCACCAGTCTTGACACAGGGTTTAGCGGGTGCGCCGATATGCTGCTGGATAGGAATCGTCAGCTGTGCGGGAACCGGAGCAGGGCGAATCGGAGATCGTGTCGATTGTTTTTTATTCTCAGGAGGATGAATGCCGCCATGAAAAGCAAAAATTTTACTCATGAGGCGGTCTCTTCTTCACGTAATGCTTTATCTAATCGTCTGCCGCTATCTGTCGCAATTAATTGCACACCCGGTACAGGAGGTGTCCACTTCCAGTTATTTAATGTGGTTTCAATCGGTATCATATCAATACAATCAACGGGACAGGGTTCAACACAAAGGTCACATCCGGTGCATTCCGAAATTATCACCGTATGCATCTGTTTGGCGGCGCCTAAAATAGCATCGACCGGGCAGGCCTGGATGCACTTGGTGCAGCCGATGCATTCATCTTCACGGATATAGGCGACGGTTTTAACACTTTCTTCGCCATGCTCAGCGTCAAGCGGAACCGCTTCGACATCTAAAAGATCGGCAAGCGCTTCTATGGTGTTTTGGCCGCCGGGAGGGCATTTATTAATCGCTTCGCCGTTAGCAATCGCTTCAGCATAAGGGCGGCAGCCCGGATAGCCGCATTGGCCACACTGAGTTTGTGGTAAAAGTTCATCGATCTGATCGACAATGGGGTTGCCTTCTACTTTGAACTGGACAGCCGCATAGCCGAGTATTAAGCCGAAAACGACGGCTAAACTTAGTAAAACCAGAATGGCAATTAAAATTGAACTCATCGATACGGCCTACTCAAAACTTAACCAGGCCGGTGAAGCCCATAAACGCCAGTGACATTAAGCCAGCAGTGACCATGCCGATGGCTGCACCACGAAACGGTGTAGGTACATCGGCCACCGCAACGCGTTCACGGATGGCTGAAAACAGAATCAGCGCTAACGAAAAACCTACCGCTGCGCCAAAGCCATAGAAAATAGACTCCATAAAACCGTTCTGCTTTTTAATATTCAACAGAGCAACACCTAATACGGCGCAGTTAGTGGTAATTAGCGGCAGGAATATCCCCAATACTTTATGCAGTAAGGGGCTGGTTTTCTTAACGACCATCTCGGTGAATTGCACAACAACAGCAATAACAAGAATAAATGAGATAGTTTTTAAATAGGCTAATTCAAACGGAAGCAGCAGGTAGGTGTATACCAGATAGCTGCACACTGACGAGAGGGTCAGTACAAAGGTGGTGGCCAGTGACATGCCCATGGCTGTTTCGAGCTTATTGGATACACCCATAAAAGGGCAGAGTCCGAGAAACTGAACCAGTACAAAGTTATTCACCAGCACGGTGCTGATTAAAATGAGAAGAAAATCTGTCATGATCTCTGCATCAAAATGCGAAAATCTACCTTGGTTTCCCCCGATAGATCTCTGAAGTAAGCTAAGGCTGAAGTGTACCCTAAACTGCCTCTGTAGGCACCGTTTAAGGCCTGATATTACACAATGCGAGGGCGGCCACAGCCGCCACTTGCACTGAGGTGCCTTATATCAGCTGTTGATCGCGCAATTGCTGAATGACGCTGGCTACCTGTTCACTACCTTTGGGTAGCTGATCAAGGCTGATTGTCATGGCCGGTGTCTGGATTTGGGTATCAGTCAGCACCAGTAAGCCATTCTGTTTTAACAGATCAGCCAGTGATGAAGCGTGCGGCGACAGTTCAGCTGGCAAGCTGCTATTGATTAGTGTGGCAACACCGTGACCTGCTTTGTGCAAAGCCTGTTCGATTGAGTATATCAATGTTTCAGTAGCTGCTGCTTCCCCCGACAGTGCGATCACGGCAGGCTGTTGGCTAAAGCGACGGGCTTTTTGCTCAGCGGTTACCTGGGCCGTGTTGAATAGCTCATAGGTTGTTGCATCTGTATTTCCATCGATGATCATACCGGCAGCAACGGTCGCGTTGCTCAGACGATCAACCACAATGAAGGAACCGGTACCGCGGAATGCTTTATAGTTATCCGCCAGGATCGGGCGCTCGAGAGTAATTTCGCAGCGGCCTATTTCATTCAGTTGCAATGTACTGGCATCTGAGCACTCATGCGTGTTGACATTAATTTGGTGGCGGATAGTTGTAACTGAGCCGGCTGTGCGGCTTGTCAGTAGCTTGATGTCATAGGTTTTACCGATGGCCAGAGGCTTTTCGTCCATCCACACCAGTGTTGCGTCAAAGCGATTGGTTGCTTTAGGAATATTTTGGCTGTGAACGATGATATCTCCACGGGAGATATCTATTTCATCTTCCAGTGTCAGCGTGATCGACATAGGCGGGAATGCTTCCTGAAGCTCGCCGTCAAAAGTTACGATCGATTTAACACGGGATGATTTGCCAGAAGGCAATACGGTGACTGCATCACCAGGCTTGACAATACCGGATGTTAATGTCCCGCAGTATCCACGAAAATCCAGATTCGGGCGGTTAACGTACTGCACAGGGAACCGCAGTTCTTCAAAGTTTTTGTCGCGTGCTATTTTTACCGTATTCAGTGTTTCCATCAATGGCAGACCCTTGTACCAAGACATATGCTCGGATGGGTTAACCACATTGTCGCCTTTCAGCGCGGATAATGGCACAAACTGAATGTCCTGTAGTTCCAGATCTGCAGTGAATGCCAGATAGTCAGCTTTAATCTGCTCATAGCGTTCTTCGCTGAAGTCAACCAGATCCATTTTGTTGATCGCGACGATGGTGTGTTTCAGGCCGAGCAGGGAGACAATAAAACTGTGTCGTTTTGTCTGGACCTGTACGCCATGACGGGCGTCAATCAGAATGATCGCCAGGTCACAGGTAGACGCGCCAGTCGCCATGTTGCGGGTGTACTGTTCATGCCCCGGGGTATCAGCAATAATGAATTTGCGCTCAGCAGTGGAAAAGTAACGATAAGCGACATCAATGGTAATACCTTGCTCGCGTTCTGCCTGCAGGCCATCGACCAGCAGTGCCAGGTCGAGTTCTTCACCGGCGTTGCCGACACGTGCGTTTTCACTCTGAATAGCGGCTAACTGATCTTCATAGATCATTTTCGAATCGTGAAGCAAGCGGCCGATCAGGGTTGATTTTCCGTCATCAACACTGCCGCAGGTTAAAAAGCGCAGCAGTTCTTTATTTTCGTGCTGGTGAAGATACGCTTCAATGTCTGTAGAAATTAGCTCAGATTGGTGGCTCATGGTTTCGCTCTCTAAATTCGGTATCAGAAAATGGTTAACAAGTGAGTCTGCTAGCGACTCACCAGAGACAACTAGCGGGTACTAGAAATACCCTTCCATTTTCTTTTTCTCCATTGAACCGGAAGAATCGTGGTCAATGGCTCGGCCCTGGCGCTCTGATGTGGTGGTCAGTAGCATTTCCTGAATAATTTCCTGCAATGTTTCTGCGTCGGATTCAACCGCGCCGGTCAGCGGGTAGCATCCCAGTGTTCTGAAGCGTACTTTGCGCATGACGGGGTGCTCGCCTTCTGCCAGAGGCAGGCGTTCGTCATCAACCATGATCATCATACCGTTGCGCTCAACGACAGGACGTTCCTCAGCCAGGTAAAGGGGAACAATCGGGATACTCTCAAGATAGATATATTGCCAGATGTCCAGCTCAGTCCAGTTAGACAGTGGGAATACACGAATACTTTCGCCCTGGTCTACCCGTGTATTAAAAATGTTCCACAATTCAGGGCGCTGATTTTTTGGATCCCAGCGGTGGTATTTATCACGGAATGAGAAAACACGTTCTTTAGCGCGTGATTTTTCTTCATCACGGCGCGCGCCGCCAAAGGCTGCATCAAATTTGTACTTGTCCAGCGCTTGCTTTAAGCCCTGAGTTTTCATAATGTCAGTATGTTTGGATGAGCCGTGAGAAAACGGGCCAACGCCCATATCTATACCTTCCTGATTGATGTGCACAATCAGATCCATTCCGGCTTCTTCGGCCATTTTGTCACGGAAGGCGATCATCTCTTTAAACTTCCATGTTGTATCAACGTGCAGTAGCGGAAAAGGTGGCTTGCCTGGATAAAAAGCTTTACGAGCCAGATGGAGCATTACAGCAGAGTCCTTCCCAATAGAATAAAGCATTACCGGGTTGTCAAACTCAGCTGCAACTTCGCGAATAATCTGAATGCTTTCAGCTTCCAGTTGTTTTAAATGGGTAAGACGGCGCTCTGGTATAGATGTCATCTGTTTCTGCCTGCTCGATATATAACCTGAATGATTAGCAGATAGGAAACCAGGGTCGCCTATCTGTCATATGTTGCGGCGCATTATTGCAAAGAGTTTTATTAATTAAAAGTAATAAATAGAAATCTGTTTATATGCTTATGGAATAAGCGCGTGATTATTTCGTTATTCTAAAAAAAAATAACAAAATGAAAAACTATTATTTTCTGTTATATAAAAATGCAGGTATGATGGCGCTCTGATTCGTTTAGTAGTGAGTGCTGATTTTATGGAATTTGCTTACAGCTTTGCTGGGCTGGTGGTAGGATTTATTGTCGGATTGACCGGTATCGGAGGCGGCGCTTTAATGACGCCTATTCTGATCGTCGTCTTCGGTATTCCTCCTATTATTGCCGTCAGTACCGATCTGCTCTATGCCTCTATCACCAAGTTTGGCGGGGTGTTTGCCTATGCCCGTAAAAAAATGATCGAGTGGCGCATTGTTATTTTGCTGCTGGCTGGCAGTATCCCCGGCAGCTTGTTGACGCTTGAATATCTTAAAGGTCTGGCGGCGCTGGAGCAGATTGAACACTTGATGAATCTGACGTTAGGGGTGTCACTGATTTTAACGTCAATTGCTGTCTTTGGGCGTAACAAAATTCGTCAATACGCACTAAAGGTAGAAGGGCGCCCTTGGGTGGCTAAAGCTAAAAAAGCACGTCCTACCGTGACCGTGCTGACTGGCATCTTATTAGGGGGATTGGTAACCTTGTCCTCCGTTGGTGCAGGTGCGTTAGGCACCGCTATGCTGATTACGCTTTATCCTCGGATGAGCATGCCCGCTATCGTGGGTACTGATCTGGTGCATGCGGTGGTGCTGACCGGCGTTGCCGGTGCTGGTCACTACAGTATGGGCAGTGTCGATCTGTCGTTGTTGGCATACTTGCTGATGGGCTCGCTTCCGGGCGTATTCATAGGAAGTCATATTGGGGCAAAGCTGTCACCAAAAGTAATGCAGCCTATAATGGGCTCACTTCTGTTCGCCATCGGTTTGCGCTTTGTGCTGGCAGGGTAGATGAACTACTAAGTAGATGAGCTACTAAAGATGATCTACTAAATAGTTAAACCACTATTATAACGAACAATTAATAAACATTTTTCTAGAATCAAAGTGGGCAGTAAAGCTGCCAAACGGGTGAAACATTCATGTATCAGTATAATGAAGTCGACCAGACCCTGGTTGATGAACGCGTCGAACAGTATCGTGATCAGACACGTCGCTATCTGGCAGGAGAACTGCCAGAGGATGAGTTTCTTGTCTTGCGACTGATGAATGGCCTTTATATTCAACGCTATGCACCGATGTTGAGAGTGGCTATCCCTTATGGACTGATCTCTTCAGTGCAGTTACGTAAATTGGCGCATATTGCCCGTACTTATGATAAAGGCTATGCGCACTTTACAACCCGTACGAATATTCAGTTTAACTGGCCTAAGCTGGAAGAGGTGCCGGATATCCTGGCTGAACTGGCTCAGGTGCAGATGCATGCGATTCAGACGTCGGGTAACTGTATTCGTAATACGACGACAGATCCATACTCCGGTGTTTATGCGGGCGAGCTGGAAGATCCGCGTGCCTATTGTGAAATTATCCGTCAATGGTCAACTCTGCACCCTGAGTTTGCCTATTTGCCACGTAAGTTTAAAATCGCCGTGACCGGTGGTGCGGAAGACCGTGCGGCCTCACAGGTTCACGATATTGGTCTGCATCTGGTGCAGAACGATGCAGGTGAAATAGGTTTTGAAGTATTGGTGGGTGGTGGTTTGGGGCGTACACCAGTGATCGGTAAAAAGATCCGTGACTTCCTGCCCAAAGAACATCTGTTAACCTATCTTGATGCTATTTTACGTGTTTATAACCTTAAAGGGCGTCGTGATAACAAGTATAAAGCGCGTATTAAAATACTGGTTAATGCTTTGGGTGCTGACGAGTTCCGCCGTTTGGTTGAAGAAGAGTGGGAATACTCACGCGGTGGTGAGCTGACGTTAACGGATGCGGAAATTGCACGGGCTAAGTCATTCTTTAAGCCATTTGATTATGATGCTAACGCCGCTGCAGATACCTCATTTGAACAGCAACGTGCAGCAGACAGTGCTTTTAATACCTGGTACGAACGTAACACGGTAGACCATAAGGTGCCCGGATATCGTATTGCGATTGTATCCCTTAAGCCTTACCTGAAACCCGCTGGTGATATTACTGATACCCAGATGGAGTTGGTTGCTGATCTGGCTGAAAAATATAGCTTTGGTGAAGTACGATCGACTCATGACCAGAATCTGGTATTGGCTGATGTTAAAAAGTCAGATCTTTATGCGGTATGGCAGGCACTGGATTCGAATAATTTAGCACGTCCGAATATCGGTACATTATTAGATATGATCGTTTGTCCGGGTTTTGATTTTTGTGCGCTGGCGAATGCTAAAACATTGAATATTGCTGATCAGATTAATGAGCGCTTTGATGATCTTGACCATCTTTATGATCTGGGTGATATCCAGCTGAATATGTCGGGTTGTATTAATGCATGCGGTCATCACCATGTGGCGGATATCGGTATTCTGGGGGTCGATAAAAAAGGTGAAGATTGGTATCAGATCACTTTGGGCGGATCTTCCCGGGAAGATGCGTCATTAGGCAAAGTGTTGGGTAAATCGGTTGCGGCTGATGATGTTGCTAATACGCTAGAGAAGATCCTGGAAGTGTTCGTAGAGCAGCGACAAGAAGAAGAATTATTCCGTGATACGTTTAAACGTGTCGGTATCGATCCGTTTAAGGAGAATGTTTATGCCGTTGCTCATTAATCAAAAAATTGTTGAGAACGACAGCTGGCAGCTGGTCGATATTGAGGCGCTGGAGCAACTTCAGGACCTATCTGATGCTGATATTCAGGGCGATATTATAGTCCCGCTGGCCTTTTATCTGCAGCATCGCGATCAGCTATTGAGCCGTTCGGGCCGTTTAGGTCTGCAAGTGAATGGTGATGACGATTTGGCAGCACTATATGCAGAGCAGGCCAATGTTGCGTTGATTGCCGTTGAGTTCCCGACTTTCAGAGACGGACGTGGGTTTAGTATTGCCCGTCAGTTGGTTCGTGTTGGCTTCGCCGGCGAGATACGTGCGGTCGGAGATGTTGCGCGTGACCGTCTGGCGTACATGCAAAGCTCCGGCTTTAATGCATTTTTGATCCCTGAAGATCGTTTTTCTGAAGACGATTTAGGTGCTTTTTCTGAAGTGAGTGTTAATTACCAAGGCACTGCGGCTGACCCCCGGCCAATTTTTCGCCGCTAATTCAACTGTCAGAGCTAATATCGCAGAGCTGAAATCAATAGTTTCAGCTCTGCACGAAGGAGAAATAATAAAATGAGTATTGATCTGGTTGCTGCCAATAAAGCACTCGAAGGTAAGACTCCCCAAGAGATCATTGCATGGGCTATTGCTCAATCTGCAAATCCATTGGTGACAACCAATTTTCGCCCCTACGAGTCTGTGATACTGCATATGGCCGTTCAGGCAAAGCCGGACATAAAAGTGTTATGGGTGGATTCGGGGTACAACACATCAGCGACTTATCGTTTTGCTGAAAAGATGATTCAGGATTTAAACCTGAATGTTGAAACCTATATCCCGCAGCAGACATCCGCACGTCGCAACGTGTTGATGAAAGGCATTCCTGATGTTGACGATCCTCAGCATGATGAATTTACACGTCAGGTTAAACTCGAGCCTTTCCAGCGGGCGCTGGCAGAATTGAAACCCGATTTGTGGTTAAACGCGATCCGTAAGGATCAGACGGAATTCCGTAACTCGTTAGAGATTGTCTCGGCCAGTAAAGATGGCATTATTAAGGTTGCGCCGTTGTTTAATTGGACGGAAGCCGATCTTGAAGCGTATCTGGCAGAACACAATTTGCCAAATGAGCATGATTATTTTGATCCGACCAAAGCGATTGAAACGCGCGAGTGCGGTTTGCATACGCAACTGTAAAGGCCTCAGGTAACGTTATTTTCATATAAATCAAGCAATGAGCCTGATCTAATCAGTGGTATTTAGCCGGATTATGCTAATCTGGGCTCATCAACTGACGGAGGGTTCATTGTGGATTTTTTACCTCTCTTTTTTAACCTCAAATCTCGCCAGGTACTGTTAATCGGTGGTGGTGATATTGCATTACGTAAAGCACGGCTGCTAAAGCGTGCGGGTGTTTTTCTGACGGTGGTTTCGCATACCGTTGAAGACGAATTAAAAGCACTGTTAGTCGATGCCCACGATCAGATTATCATTGGTGAATACCATAGCGCGCTGTTGGAGGGAAAAACACTCGTCGTGGCGGCCACAGATGACTGCAGTCTGCACGAACGTGTGCATTTTGATGCGATAGAGCGCAATATACCCATTAATGTGGTTGATACGCCTTCCTTGTGTACATTTATCTTTCCTGCGATTGTTGATCGTTCTCCTATCGTTATTGGCATCTCTTCTGGTGGCGAATCTCCTGTATTGGCACGCTTGTTACGGGCGCGTTTAGAAACACTCATCCCCGGTGGATACAGTCGGCTTGGCGCTCTGGTCGGGCGTTTTCGTCAGCAGGTCAAAGCAACCTTCGGATCAGTTAATCAGCGCCGCCGGTTCTGGGAGCATGTGCTCGAAGGTCAGATCGCAGAAAAGGTATTTTCCGGACGAGATGATGAAGCTGAGGCGTTACTAAAAGCGGCCATCGACAAAGGTGAAAGCGGACATCAGGTTGGCGAGGTCTATCTGGTCGGGGCGGGTCCGGGTGATCCTGAGTTACTCACTTTTAAAGCGTTGCGATTGATGCAGCAGGCCGATGTGGTATTTTACGATAATCTGGTGTCAGCCGATGTGCTGGATTTGTGTCGCCGTGATGCTGATCTTATCTATGTCGGCAAAAAACGTGATAACCACGCGGTGCCACAAGAAGGTATCAATGCACTGCTGGTTCAGCATGCGCAGCAGGGTAGGCGTGTTGTTCGGCTTAAAGGTGGTGATCCCTTTATTTTCGGGCGTGGGGGAGAGGAGCTGGAAACGCTAAAGTCGCACGGTATACCGTTCCAGGTAGTACCGGGGATTACGGCCGCCAGCGCCTGTTCAACCTATGCAGGTATACCTCTGACACATCGCGGTTATGCACAGTCGGTTAAATTTGTTACCGGGCAACTCAAGAATCGCAAAGATAAATTGAATTTTGCTGAGCTGGTACATCCCAATCAAACCGTTGTGTTTTATATGGGACTGCATACCTTACCTATCTTGGCTGAGGGGTTAATTGAGCATGGTAAGCCCGGGAGTACACCGGTAGCGATTGTCTCAAAAGGTACGGCGGCGGATCAGAAAGTATTGACCGGAACCTTGGCGGATATCGCGGAGAAACAGGTCAACGCTCAGTTAGAGGCACCTGCTCTGATTATTGTCGGTGAGGTTGTTGCATTGCAGGAACAGCTGGCGTGGTTCGGCGATAAAGCCGATGAGCAGAATATAACGCATGCACTGGGTATGATTAAAGGGCAAGATAAGTCATCCTGCTAAATCTGAAACGCAGAAAGCATAGCTGATCGGCGTTTTTGAAAATCGCTATCGAAGAATAATAAGGAAGATAAATGATGAGTGAAAAAGCTGTGATTGCGCAAAAAGCGCCATATGAGACGGATGTAGTGGCTGGTGAACGCTATCGCTGGTGTGCCTGCGGGCAAAGTAAGCGACAGCCATTTTGTGATGGTTCACATAAAGGCAGTGGTATAACCCCTGTTTTCTTTACTGCAGAAAAGACAGAAACAGTATATTTATGTGGATGTAAACAAACAAAGAACCAGCCTATGTGTGATGGGACTCATAAGTCTTTGTAAGTATTAATAACCGGGACTGTTGCGACTATGGTGAAGCAGTCCTTGGTGTATAAGTTTTTCCGGGAGGGGGTTCGATGCGTCTGAAGGTTCAGTTTGAAAGTCATGGACATAAGTTGGCAGGGCTGCTCGAAACCCCGGAAACAGCGATTCGTTGCTATGCACTGTTTGCACACTGCTTTACCTGCGGGAAAGATATTGCGGCCGCTTCGCGTATTGCACGAGCGCTTACCGAAAAAGGTATTGCGGTACTGCGTTTTGATTTTACGGGGTTAGGTAATAGTGATGGTGATTTTGCAAATACGCACTTTTCTTCCAATATTCAGGATTTGCTCGCGGCCACAGCGTTTTTGCGACAGGAGTACCAAGCGCCGGCAATTTTGATCGGTCATAGCTTAGGCGGGGCTGCTGTACTGGCTATGGCTGGGAAGGTGCCTGAAGCACAAGCGGTGGTCACCATAGGTGCTCCACATAATGCGAAACATGTGGTGCATAATTTTGCAGCATCATTAGATGAGATTCATGCTAACGGTGAAGCTGAAGTGTCTTTGGGGTCACGTAAGTTTCTGATCAAAAAGCAGTTTATAGATGATATTGAGACGCATACTGATAATGATATTGGGAAGTTAAAAAAAGCGTTGTTAGTCATGCACTCGCCGCTGGATAAAACCGTACCTATTTCTGAAGCAGAAAAAATTTATCGTAATGCCAAACACCCTAAAAGCTTTGTGAGTCTGGATGATGCAGACCACTTGCTGACTAAAAAGAAAGATTCAGAATATGTGGCAGAAACGATTGCCGGCTGGGCCAGCCGTTATCTACCTGAATCTGAAAATCATCACCTTGATGTTCAAAAAGGTCATGTGATGGTAGAAGAAAAAAATCACGTGTTCAGTCAGCATGTCAGCAGTGATAGTCACTATTGGTTAGCCGATGAACCAGTGTCTGTTGGCGGTTCAAATATAGGGCCTGATCCATATGAGCATTTGCTGGCGGGCTTAGGTGCCTGTACATCAATGACAGTGCGTATGTATGCAACCCGTAAAAAAATACCCTTGCAGCACGTAAGAGTGGAGCTGAGTCATAGCCGTAATTATTTTCGAGACTGTGAAAGCTGCGATGAAAAACCACAGGCAATCGAAGTGATAGAGCGTAAAGTAACCCTGATAGGGGATTTCACTGAATTACAGAGGCAAAAACTCTTGGAGATCGCCGATAAGTGCCCTGTACATAAAACCTTACACAGTAATCTTCAGGTAAAAACCAGGTTCATCGAACAGGAATGAGATACAGGCAGGAGGCGTACCAGACTTACTTAACAGGCCTTAACAGGCCTAATAAGGAAGCCAGTACGGCACTTATTTTATCAAAGATCGTGATCAAACAGGTTATGAAAAGCTGTTATGAAAAGTGTAGTTTCAATGACGCAAGTAAGCCTGCGTAGATTGGGTTACAAAAGTCAGCGACCTCATCAGGATCAGTAGAATCAAAAGTTGATGACCATTCTACAAATGTACTGCTCGAATCAGTGACAGGTAATAGTTTCACTTTGCCGATATAGTTTTGTACAGCGTCTTTAGCGACAGGGCCAGGACCATCATCAATACTGTAAGTGAAATTGAATTGAGAATTATCGATTGACAGCAGTGTTTCATGAAATGCATTGTTGAGCACACGTTGCGCACCAATTTCATCGCTATTTTTGCTGCCGACCTTGTCCGTCGACGTAACAACCGCAGAATCCCACGATAAATCATGAAAGTTTTTTATTGTTTGCCACACACGCTCAATTGGTGCGTCGATGACTGTCGAATTATAACATTTACCCATGGTGTTCCCCTTTATTGGAATGCGACCCGTTCTTATTGTCGTTGTTGTCTTCAGGTAACGAATATTTACTACAACAGCTATAAGACAAGCCGTTGCGAAAGATTCAAGATGCTTTTATGTATTCCAACGAACATACCATAAGGGCCGCTGTTAATACCTGCCTCAGAAGTTTAATACCAGGCCTTCTTTAGTACAGGGTTCCATCAGATACACCTTCAGATTTTAGTGGAATAGTGTCAGATTCATTCTTCTTTATTACTACCAAATATCCTTTTAAGTTTATCTTTCATAAAAAATAAAATGACACCAAAAATACTGACCAGAAGAGCCTCCCAGAACTCAAGTAACTTGCTCCACAAGACGTTCAGTAGCGTTAACCCTTTTTCTTCAGCAACCCCACGCAGGTCCACGCTAACGACAACATCCAGCGTCGCTGTTGTACGTGGAATAGGAGGGCCACTGCAGTCAGCGGTTTCAAATAGGTTAACATTGGCTCCCACCTTATAAGTGCCGGATTTTTCAGGCGTGATTTGAAACCTCACTTCTGATCCCTGAGGATGTATTTTTATACATTGAGCCTCATTGGGAGTGATAGCAAAGTCAGGTGCAAACGCCTCAACTTTCGCTGTTTCACCAACCGCCGGCAGCGAAGTGCTATCGCTCGTCATGTTGGTTGGGAATTGAGGATCGAAGAGACTGCTGCCAATCCAGACTCTTAATTCGCCTACCGGCCCGGGTAGCGTTAATTGAGAACTGGCAGCAACTTCAACCTTGTAGTCTTCCAGTGGAGAGGCTGCCTCAACGATGACAGGTGCTTCCATTACTGATGGTTCAAATGTAGGCGCGGGTAAAGGTAATGGGGCAACTTCTATGGCAACCGGCTCGGGGACTTGTGGTGGTGTTGCTTCATTGGGGAGGGCAACTCCTGCCGTTTCAGGCTTTTTGTCTACTTCTTCGACAGGAGATACACCTGAATTATTGGGTGTTTCTGTTTCATTGGATTTATTCGCATTAGCTGATTCGTTAGATTCCTGCGAGCAGGCCGTTAACAATATAATTATCCACACAAGCATTAACGTATGTAAGGTGGAATGTGATAATTTGTAATGGGCTTGCATCAATAGACTCCTGCATGGATGTTAGTACTGAAGGTCATCCTTATTTATTTATTTCTGACCTGACCAAGACCAAGACTTCAATCACCCTTTTTAGCTACCCCGCTCAGGTAATGGCGACCAGAAAATACCTGGCTCAGACAATACCCGGTCAGGCAATAAAGGTTTCACCATTTTCAAACTTGGTACGCACGATGGTAATCGGAAAAACTGTTTTCAATTGATAGTGGGGTGTGTCCGGAAAGGATCGCCAGTTACCTCCCCATTCAAGGTGATCCGAAATACCAAATTCTGCGGCCTTTATGTAATCCTGATGGTTACTTGAGTAACCTCCGTTGGCAGTAAAAATACCGATATCCCAGGCGATTCCAAAGTTATGATTACTTCTGCCACCACGTGCTTTTGTTACAATAGGACCGGGATTGTTGTATCTGCCTTGGCGATAGAGTTTGTTTTGTTCGTCGTAGGTACGTGTGCCTGAGATCATCTTGGCGTTGATATTATTACTTAGGAGCCGGTTCATAAAATGTCTGGCTTCTCGTTGGGCTTTAAGAGCGAGAGTGCAGATGTGTTTTTCAGTTCGATGGTCAAATGCACCGATCTGTTCCTTTAGCGCATCAGATCGCTGGTAGAATTCAGTGGCTCCTTTTTCTGTGAATTTACCCCAAATGCCATCCAGTGCTTTGTTATACAAACCTTCTGTTTTTAAGAGGCGTTGAAAGAAAAGTACATCATCTCCAAATAGTCCATAACTCATGACGTTCTCCTTGTAGCTAGTTTTTAGTAGGTAGTTCGGAGTCAGTATTTCAGAATTTCAGGTTGTTATTTGCCTGTTCGCTTCTATTTCTCCTGATAATAGATTAATAATCTAGTCAGCAATGAGGCTGGGGTTAGCAACGCTGATATTTTCGTATTATCTATAGGCTGATAACTATAATTTTTTGATAATTGGTGTTTTGCTACCTTTATGGTGTGTTAAAGAAAACATTTTTTACTACAGCCAAATAACAAATGCTTTGACTTTACCTTGTTACTATTTAAACTCAAACGGAGTGTAGCCGTCTAAGTCATTGAAATTTAACTATCTCTGCTGGATTTTATTATTGGTGCGCATTTTTTAAGATCGCAACGTGTGTGCAACACAGTGAGGGTATTGTTTATAAATAATGAAGAATATAAATCTGAAGGCAAACAAAACTTTGCGTGTGGAATCCACTTTTTCATTGCATCACCTACCGCTTTATTATTGCTTTTGGTAGCTTGTATTTTTTTGACTGGCGCTATTTCATAACATAAATCTATACTCTTTTTTAATTTTTATAGCAAACGTTTGTATGGATCTTGTTTTAATATTAACTGAAAATATCACTCATAATGGTTAATGTTCTTTCTGTATTATTATTAATAACCAAATAAAATCAGTATGTTATGTCACTATAATTTTAGTTTTAAGTTGGGTTGTACAGTTTATCCGACGTGCTTTTGATAATATTCAGTTTAGCAATCAGCGGTAGACCTAACATGGATCAACAAAAGAGGGAAAAGCAGGTGTGTTCTGCTGAATTGGATATAGCACAAGGTGCCGTCTTGGTTATGTTTGGCAGTAAGACTTGTGGCGTGTGCAGAGTGATATGGCCGCAGTTGCTGGCTGAGTTGGAATCTCGCTGGCCTGAATTGCAGCTTATATATGTAGATTGTGGGAGCGACCCGCAAGCGTGTGCTCAGAACAGTGTATTTTCACTCCCGGTGATTAAGTTGTTTTTTGATGGCCGGCAATATCTTGAACGAATACAGGTGTTCAGCCTCGGGCCGTTTGTCGGCGAGGTGAATCGTCTATGCGAGAAGTATCATTGGTCTGGTATTAATAGCTCTGGTATTGAAAGCTCAGGCACTGATTAGCCGTAACAGAGTACTCAACGTATAGCGACAGCGTGTACCTGTCGCTATACGTAAGCCAGTTCGTGAAACAAACAGTTATTCAAACTCACTAGTTAAATAGAACAGTTCCCACCGCAAAACTGCCAGCAAACCCCAGTGTGTAAGCCAGCAAGAGATAAAAGCTGAAGCGCATATAGCTAATAAAAGTAACTTCCGCAATTTTGCTCATGGCAACGATACCGGCGGCGGAACCGATTATCAGTAACGAGCCGCCTACACCAACGCCATAGGTTAATGATAACCAGCTGGCTGGAGACATCTCTATGTTAGCTTTCAACAAAGCGGCTGTCAGTGGCACGTTGTCTACCAGAGAAGAAAGTAATCCCATCACATAGTTTGCTTGTAACGGTGGCAGGGTGTCGTAGATTGTCACCAGATTATCAAGTACTCCGATCTCTTTTAACATGCCTACCAGGAGTAAAATACCCAGGAAGAATAACAGCGTATCAAACTCGATTACGCGAATGTAATCGAGCATGTTTTCTCGATTATCTTCACGATAAAACAAGCGACCGATTAAAAACATCATGGACAAGCCAAAGAGGAAGGTTAGCACCGGCGGCACGCCTGCCAGTACGTTAAGGATAATGGTTGCCAGAATAGTAAAGAGAAATAACACGGCAATACTCATGCCTACCCGGTCATAACGGCGTTCGACACCCTTGATGACTAATTCTTCTTTAAGTCCAAACGAGAGGAGGCCAGCAAGAAACAATACACTGACAAAAGAGGGAAGGGAAAGCCAGAGTAAGTTTTGTATCGCCACTTTGTCAGCCAGGAATATCATCAGTGTGGTGACATCCCCGGTTATCAGAGAAACGCCTCCTGAGTTCACTGCAAAAACGACCATCACGGCGAACTTTAAGGTTTTCTTGGGCGGAAGCTTGAGTGACAGTACTAATGCCACAGATACTAGTGTAGCTGTGATGTTGTCTGATAACGAGGAGAAAACGAAGGAGAAAATCGCGACCATAAAGAGTAATTTCTTTTCGCCAACCCTGGACGGTAAAAATTTATAGATGACGCTCTCTATCAACCCTTGATGGTTGAGAAAGGCGACAAAGGTCATGGCCGCCATCAGGAATAGCCATAAACTGGCAATTTCCAGTAGATTCTCGTTCAGCATTCCTTGAATCTGTTTCGGTGTTACACCATCTTCAGGAAAAACAAACAGTAATATCCACGCGAGTGTTCCAAGAAACAGAGTGGTTTTTGCTTTGTTGAGATGTAACACGTCTTCAAGCACAATCATAAAAAACGCGACGACAGCAATGATGATCAGAACAGTGTGCATCTGCACGACTCCACAAAGTTTAAGAGAGCAATATTTTAAGGGGGGAACATAATATTCGCATTGATTAATTCGATAAAATCGTTATATTTTTCCTTTTACTTTCATCATGTGGCTTTGTTAGTGCCACCCAATGAGTCTACGGGTTTATCTACATTGAGTTACCTGCATTGAATAATTCCCCGACATGGTACATTTATATCCTTCTTTGTGCGGATGGTAGTTTGTACACGGGTATTACAACGGATTGCGATAGGCGTCTGAAGGAACACAATGAGAGCCGTACTTCAGGTGCAAAATACACACGAACGCGGCGGCCGGTTGCTATGGTGTGGCGTGAAAATGTTGAGAGTCGCTCTTTGGCAAGTAAGCGTGAATATGCCATCAAGCAACTGTCCAGAGATAAGAAATTGGCGCTTATTGGCGGACTATAATCCGCTATCGGTTTCGATTGAGCGCTTACTGTATCTTTGCAAACAATCTATCAAAACAGGTCTGTTGATAAAATGTATGCTGAGTACGCCTAAGTGAATTTGCTCAGACAGCGATAATCACTTCGTGCTTTGTCGCTGTGATGATCATTATTGTTATGTTATATTATAACGTATTGTTTATAATCAAGGTGTTACTATGAAAATCTGTAAGAAAACCCGTGTGAAAGATCGCTCCCAGTGTGCGACATCGGTACTGGTTACCGCGCTTTCGTCATTCATGCTGACCTCTTTAGTGCATGCCGGTGAGGCGCATGAGCATGGTGTGGTAACGATAGATGCAGTAGTCGAGGAAAAATTGCTGGATGTGATGTTGATAACACCAGCGGTTAATGTTGTTGGGTTCGAACACACCCCCGAAACTGAAGCGCAGAAAGCAGAGGTTCTTCAGGCGATAAATTCGTTAAAGCAAGGTTATCAAATTATTCAGTTACCCCGTGCTGCTCTGTGCCTGTTGAAAGAAGCAGATGTTACCCAATCGTTACTTGAATCGCAGCATGAGCATGAAGAAGAGCACGCGCATGAGCATGAAGAAGAGCACGAGCATGAAGAAGAGCACGGGCATGAGCACAAAGAAGAGCACGGGCATGCGGATATTAGGGTTCATTATCAGTTTGTTTGCGCTAAACCCGAACAATTAACGAAAATCACGGTCGGACTGTTTGAGCAGTTTCCGATGGTTGAATCCGTTCGTTATCAGATGGTAAGTCAAGCGGGACAGACGGGTGGAACCTTGCTCTCTTCACACGATGAAATTTTAATTCGCGAATAGCATATATAGGAATAAACATGGCAACGGTAACGTTGGATCAGGTTACGTTTTCCTGGAAGTCAGGAGCTCCTGTCATTGATATACCAAAATGTGAGATCAAAAGTGGTGAACACATTTTTATACAAGGTCCATCAGGCAGTGGTAAAAGCACACTACTTAATTTGCTAACGGGACTGTTGCTGCCGGACTCCGGAGAAATACGAATTGCCGGTTGTTGTATCTCCTCGCTTTCATCATCGGAGCGAGATTGTTTCCGAGCTGACCATATAGGGTTTATCTTTCAGATGTTTAATCTGCTGCCGTACCTCTCTTTAAGAGATAATGTCATGCTGGCATGTCGCTTTTCTACTGTACGTAAGCAGCGTGCAATCGCGCAAGCGGGGAGTGTTTCGCAGGCGGCTGATCAGTTATTGCTCGAGTTGGGATTGGAGAAACAGTTGCACCAGAGGCTGACTGTTGCAGAGTTATCAGTAGGGCAGCAGCAGCGTGTGGCGGTGGCGCGTGCTTTAATAGGCTCCCCTGATGTGTTGATTGCTGATGAGCCTACCTCGGCTTTAGATCGTGAGACGCGTGACACCTTTATTCAGTTACTGCTCACAGAGGTATCTCAACGCAACAGTACCTTATTGTTGGTAAGTCACGATGATACCTTGAGCCCCTTTTTTGATAGAACGCTTTCGTTGCAGCAGATTAATTGTGCTGGAGTATCTGATGCTATTTAACGTTGCGTTAGCGAGTAGCTGGAGTCGCCGTCACACTTTGCTTTTTATTGTGCTGACGATCGCTCTCAGTGTTGCGTTATTGATCGGTGTAGAAAAGATTCGGACAGAAGTTCGTGATAGTTTTAACCGCTCGGTTTCCGGTACCGATTTGATTGTTGGTGCCCGGGGTGGAGAGTTGCAACTGATCTTGTATTCTATTTTTCATATTGGACAGGCTTCCAATAATATTAGCTGGGAAAGTTTCGAACTGATTAGTAATAATAAAAATGTTGCCTGGGCTGTGCCAATTTCCTTGGGGGATTCACATAAAGGGTTTCGTGTAGTGGGAACTTCATCAGGCTTCTTTAAGCATTATCAAACGGGGCAGCAGCAATCACTGCTGTTTCAAAAAGGTAAGGCATTTGATGACCTGTTTGATGCGGTTATCGGGGCGGATGTGGCGCTACAGCTTGGCTATCAGGTGGGTAGTCGTCTTACGCTTTCTCATGGGGTGGGTAGTACCAGTTTTTCTCAGCATGATGATCGGCCTTTTATCGTGGCTGGTGTGTTACGTCCGACAGGTACCCCTGTTGATCAATCGGTGTTTATTAGTTCCGAAGCCATTGTTGCCATTCATGACGGCTGGCAGTCGGGTAGCCGCATATCTGGACAGCAAATCTCTGTTGAGGAGGTGAGGAAAAAAGTACTTCAACCTAAAGAGCTAACGGCAATTTTACTGGGTATGAAATCAAAATTAAGCACTTTTCATTTGCAACGCCAGATTAATAACTATAAAGCAGAGCCTTTACAGGCAGTTTTACCGGGCGTAGCGTTACAGCAATTGTGGCAACTGATTCGGGTGGCTGAAAATGCACTGCGCTTAGTCTCCGCCTGTGTCGTGCTGGCAGGATTGATCGGTATGCTGGCCGTATTGCTTACCAGTTTGGGCGCCCGCCGAAAAGAGATGGCTATTATGCGCGCCATTGGCGCCAGGCCATGGCACATCATCACTTTGCTGGTATTCGAATCTACATTGGTCAGTGCCATGGGAACCTTGCTCGGGGTGCTGCTGTCTGTTGTGTTACTGATGTTGGCTCAGCCCGTATTAGAAGCGCAATTCGGATTGTTTATTCAGTCGACAGGATTGTCGCTGGATGACGCGCCGTTGTTGGCTGGTGTTGTATTTGCGGGCGCAGCGACGGGGTTATGGCCGGGTTATCGGGCTTATCAAATGACGGCTGCTGATGGGTTAACGCTACGATGCTAAAGACTCTTTTATTGTAGAATTATTCAGTGTGTCACTTTTAGTCAATAGTTTTTATTAATAGAGAGTATGCCAGGCTACTCTCAATGAGGATGGTTCAATGCAGATTTACCGCTTAATTTTTATTGTGTTTGCCTCGTGTGTTGCATTGCTTGCTACCAGTATTCACGCGGCTGACGAAGAGCTCAACGGTGAGAAACTAGAACAAATTGAGTGGGAGCAACTGATGCCTGCTGATTATTCGCTGGATGGCTTATTTGGTGATCGCGATCTCGGGGCGTTGGATGATCTTGACCCTAAAGCGGCTTTGCTGATGGATGAGCTACAGCAAGCATTACAGTCGGCTCCTGTTGTGCCTGAGATGAACGGTAAAATGGTACGTATCCCGGGTTTTGTGGTTCCTGTCGAGAGCGAAGATCAAAACGTGTATAAGTTTTTTTTGGTACCCTACTTCGGTGCCTGTATTCATGTTCCGCCCCCGCCGTCAAATCAGATCATTTATGCGCATTACGAACCAGGGGTTAAGGTGGAGAGCCTTTTTGATGCTGTTTGGATTAGTGGAAAACTCAAAACTGAGACCTTCAGTCATGAGTTAGCTTCATCCGGTTACACGCTGGAAGTCTTTCGTATTGAGCCTTATGAAGAGTAGCGCAACGCACTTCCGGCTTTGAGTCTTAATATTCTTATTTCTGTTACCTGAAACCGTTATTCTATTATTGAAAACCGCTATGCTATAGGGAATAACGGGCTTATAATCGCCGAAAATTTCAACCCTGCCTTACATTTTCAATGTGCAATCAAACTTATTTTTTGGATAGAGACCATGACTTTATCGGGGACACAGTATTGAACGATCAACTTCAGCCTCAAGATGAGCTATTAGTTGCCGGTTGGCGGGAATGGGTTTCTTTGCCCGGTTTAGGTATCGGCTCTATTAAGGCAAAGATGGATACCGGTGCCCGAACATCATGTTTGCATGCTTTTAAAGTAGAGGCGTTTGAGAAAAAAGGTAAGTCATGGGTCAGGTTTTCTATTCACCCGAATCAAAACGAGACTGATACGGTTATTCAGTGTGAGGCAAGGGTACTGGATTACCGCAAAGTGACAGACTCCGGTGGCCACAGTGAGTTACGTTATGTAATTCGAACCACTGTACATTTTGGTGATCATCAATGGCCTGCAGAGGTTACTCTGACTAATAGAGACAATATGAAGTTTCGTATGTTGATAGGGCGTACTGCCATGTCAGATCGTATCGTTATCAATCCAGCACTATCATTCCAGTTTGGGTTGACGGGAGTAAAAAAATGAAAATTGGTATTTTATCCAGAAACTCAAAGCTCTACTCCACGCGTCGTCTGATCGAGGCTTGTGAGGCAAGAGGGCATGAAACGAAGGTGATCGACGCATTACGCTGTTATATGAATATCAATTCAGAACAGCCTTCGATCCATTTTAAGGGTGAAGATTTAGTCGGCTTCGATGCGATTATTCCGCGTATCGGTGCTTCGGTTACTTTTTACGGATGTGCAGTTTTACGTCAGTTTGAAATGATGGGTGTTTATCCCGTCAATGAGTCGGTAGCCATTACAAGGTCGCGTGATAAATTGCGTTCTATGCAACTGTTGTCACGAAAAAACATCGGTATGCCAGTGACGGGATTTGCCAGCAAACCGGATGATATAAAAGATCTGCTGGATATGGTGGGCGGAGCGCCAGTGGTTATCAAATTGCTCGAAGGTACGCAGGGTATTGGTGTTGTGCTTGCTGAAACCCGTAAAGCGGCAGAAAGTGTGCTCGAAGCTTTCATGGGACTCAAAGCTAATATCATGGTTCAGGAGTTTATTAAGGAAGCTGGCGGTGCGGATATCCGTTGTTTCGTTATCGGTGATAAGGTTATTGCCGCGATGAAACGTCAGGGCGCAGAAGGTGAATTTCGTTCTAATCTGCACCGTGGTGGTAATGCATCGCTGATCAGAATTACACCAGATGAGCGCAAAACAGCCGTTACTGCGGCAAAAGCGATGGGCTTGAGTGTTGCGGGTGTAGATCTTCTTCGTTCCAGCCGTGGGCCACTCGTGATGGAAGTTAACTCATCACCGGGCCTTGAAGGTATTGAAGCCGCAACGGGTAAAGACGTTGCGAGTATGATCATTGAGCATATCGAAAAAAGTGCTAAACCGCAGAGCACGACAACCCGAGGTCGGGGTTAGTTATTAGTAGTTAGCTGTTAACCCCCTTTAATGACAGCTCGATAGTTAATCCATTCGATTCCTGTTGTTCTTCTCTGTGAGCAGAGCAACAGGATCTCCCTAAAAGCAGAATTTTTATACTGTTTGTAATAAAATCCTCCCTCATAGTGATTCTCTTCTCCATATGGCTGGTTTTCTGACATGAATTATCCGACAACAAAATTGCCGAAAGTCGGCACAACTATTTTCACAGTTATGTCTCAGATGGCCGCCGAGTATAAGGCAATTAATCTGTCTCAGGGTTTTCCTGATTTTGATGGCCCTAAACAGTTGTTAGATGCCGTTGGGCAATATATTGCTCAAGGGGCAAATCAATATGCACCTATGACAGGTGTTCCGGCATTGCGTGAAGAGATCGCTAAAAAAGTGGCCATGTTGTATGGCAATACAGTCTCACCTGAAACAGAAGTGACAGTAACCTCCGGTGCCACAGAAGCGCTGTTTGCTGCGATTGCTGCTGTGGTCAGGCGTGATGATGAAGTGATAGTTTTTGATCCCGCTTATGATAGTTATGAACCGGCGATTGAACTCAATGGGGGCGTAGCGGTTCATTTGCAGTTGCAGCCACCCGCTTTTCATATCGATTGGCAGCAGTTAAAAGATGCGATTACGCCGAAAACACGGATGATAATCATCAATACACCGCATAATCCAACCGGTTCTATTTTATCCGCTGAGGATTTAGCGCAACTGGCAGAATTGGTGCGAGATACTGATATTCTGCTGTTGGGTGATGAGGTGTACGAACATATTGTCTTTGATGGTCATCAACACCATAGTTTACTCAGCCACCCTGAGTTATATCAGCGTAGTTTTGTGGTGTCCTCGTTTGGAAAAACTTACCACACGACCGGTTGGAAAGTTGGCTATTGTGTCGCGCCGGCAGCGTTGTCGGTTGAGTTACGTAAAGTGCATCAGTACCTGACTTTTTCTACATCAACGCCGATGCAGTTGGCGCTTGCCGATATTATGCGTGAACAGCCATCTCACTATCAGGCGTTGCCGGCGTTTTATCAACACAAACGCGACCTGTTCAACACACTGATTGCACCCGGTAAATTTACTTTTACTGCAGCACCAGGCACTTATTTTCAGCTGGTGGACTACAGCAACATCAGTGATATGAATGACATAGACTTCTGCCAATGGTTAATCAAAGAGGTGGGTGTAGCGGCTATCCCTGTGTCTGTTTTCTGTAACACACCCCCACACATGCGCTTGATTCGTTTCTGTTTTGCTAAAGGTGATGAAACCTTGAAAAGTGCTGCTGCCAGAATTGTGGCTATTTAGGAGAAAGGCTATGGAGCAAAAAGATGAATTACGGGTAACACTGGTTCAGACCGAGCTACTTTGGCAATTACCCGAAGCAAACCGTACGCTTTTGGCTGAGAAGCTTCACCCGTTGGCAGGGCATACCGATCTGATTATTCTGCCAGAAATGTTTACCACCTGTTTCATGATGAATCCTGAAGATCATGCCGAACCGATGTATTCAGAAACATTGGCGTGGATGCGCGCACAGGCGGCGGCGTTAAATGCCGCTGTCTGCGGTTCTGTCGCTATGCAGGAGGGTGATGCCTATATGAATCGAATGCTGTTAGTTAGCCCTGCAGGTGAAGTGCAATTTTATGATAAGAGCCACTTGTTCAGAATGGGTAATGAACATCAGCATTATCGGGCGGGTATTGAGCGTGTGATATTTGAATATGCCGGCTGGCGTATATTGCCGACTATCTGTTATGACTTGCGCTTTCCGGTATTTATGCGGTGTCAGAATGACTATGATCTGGCGATATGTGTTGCTAACTGGCCCGCGCCGCGCCGCATGCCCTGGCGAACACTGTTGCAAGCAAGAGCGATCGAAAATCAATGCTACATGCTGGGTGTTAACCGCATCGGCGAAGATGGCGTGGGTCTGCAGTACAGTGGCGATTCGTTAGCGGTGAATTTCAAAGGTGAGTTGCTGTTGGATAAGCCTCAGGGTGAAAGCTTTGTAGCAACAGTTCCTCTCCACTTGAAAGAGCTTCAGCAGTTTCGTGATGTATTTCCTGCGTGGCAAGACGCTGATACTTTTGCGCTTAACATTGGCCGTTAAGCGTTGTTGCTGGTTTTATAAAAGTCATAAAGAGCCGCTTAGGGCTCTGGCTGCCTGGCTGTTTTAGCCCGTAAGCCTGCACAGTAATCAATATCCAGTTGTTTAGGTGTAAACCAGATATAGTCTGCCTCAAGGGATGTTGCATAATCCCCAGGGTTTTCGTCAGTCTCACTGACTTCCGTCAGCCGTAGCGTTTTAATCCGCTGGCGGGTTAGCTGGCTAAGATGCAGCGGTACACCGATGTTTTTCTGCGTATGAAAACTACCGGCAATCAGGATGGAAGGGCGCTGCGTTTCTTCTGTCTGCACATCAGAGATCATGGCGTGTGCCATGCTGGCATCCCGTGCGAGTTGAATGTTCAGCATCGGTGTCAGTTGGTCTTTCGGCATCGTCTCGCAATGGCTCTGATAAACCTGATCCAGTATCTTTTCTCTTACCATCCGGGGAATCGACAGCATGCTATTAAAGCGAGAGGTGGCTAATTCCGCCGCAGTACTCCCTTGCTGATAGATCTTTTTGAGTAACGCTGAACTGATATTACCGGCTGTTATGCTTGCACCCTGCTGCACCGCTGTATTGATCAGCGGGCCATAATCATTCCACGGCCAGCCTTTGCCATTCCATTGCAGTTTTTGATACATCTGCTTCAGCGTGTCGTTTGGATGAAGTGTGCTTATTAGTGGCTGCTGTTCGTCTGTCAGCATTTCAAAGACGATGTGTGCCGGGGCTTCACTACTCAGCGCTATGAGGATTTTTTCTTCAAGGCGATGATGGTCTGGGTTATCGTGTTTTTCGCCGACCAGAACATAAGGTGTTTTCTGTAGTTGGGAAAATAACTCAGCTTCACTGATAAAGGTTTGCTGTTCAAGGCTATATATCTTGCCAACAAGCGGGTGGTGTTGTAATAGCGGTGCAAGCCAGTGGTTAGTCGCGCTGGCATAAGCAGGTAACAACATGATTAACAGGCCTGCTAGCAGCGGCTTTATCGTTAACCGCCTGATAATCGCAATAAATCGTCTGGTTCTCACTGCTCTGTGTCCCCCACGGTTTTGTATAACCACGGCATAGTGTAAGCATTCCTATTCTATTAGCCTGATCATAACGCATGTTTTGCTCTGATATTAACTCAGATATTCATTAGGGCATTAAAAAAGACCCCGAAGGGCCTTTTTTATACAAAGCATGATTACTGCTGTTAACTGTTAATTAACGCTGCTCTATTAGGCCTGATAGACCTCTTCATCTTCGATATCATCATCGTTGACGGAATCCTCACCAATCAGAGTAGTGTGCTTAGGCGTCCCTTTTTTTTGTACCTGTTTGTCATGAAGTTTGCCAAGCTGGCGATCAATTTTTTGAGCCATGGCATCGAGTGCGGCAAAGAGATTTTCATCAGATGCTTTAGCGTTAATTTCTCGTCCGGCCGCATGTAGGGTGGCCTCTACTTCTTCTAGTCTGTCGGTTTTATCAAGAGTGACCTGAGCGCTTGATATTACATCGTAACGTTCTTGGCTGTGTTCGAGCCATGACTCAATTTTTTCGCGAAGGGCTGGAGAAACTTTATCGTGACGATTAGTGATGTTGATGATCATATAATTTCCTTACTACGTAAAATGCAACGCCAAGGTTGCGTATAAAACAACATTGAAAACTTAATGAAGCGTGGCTCCTATCTCTATCGTTGTTTTGATTTTTTACATGGTGCAAAATCACTATAGCGCTGAATTTACAAAAAAGGAAAGAGATTTTTCTGCTTTATTCCTCGACCCATATTTCGCGCACCGGTTCACCAAAATCATCATAGATGATTTTCTTGCGAGGGCGCTTTGAGTGTGGCAATGTGGCTTTTTCGGTTTTAGAACGGCGCCTGGCATCAATCGCATTCAGTGCTTCAGGCACCGGTGTACGTTCTTGCTTGGGATGTCCAAAAACAAAGCTATTACGATGATAGGCACCGTCTTCAAGTCCAGTGGCACCACTGTCGACCTCTTTGACTGTGCCCCCTTTATTGAGGAATTCTTGAGTTTTACGTTCAAGCTCTTCACGTGTTTCTGCTTTGGTGGGACGTTTATTCATGGAGCGTATTATGCCTGATTGCTCGGTGTGATGAAATGTATTGAAAAGATAACCTTGCCAGCCTACACAGGTGTGTCTGTCAACGCTAGCCGGTATACTCTGCAAAAATGTCTGAATTGAGTCGATAGATGAATTATATCCCTTTAAATAAGTACCGCTACCTGTGGTTTTATCAACATCAGGATATGCCAGTGCCAGTGGTTGACCTGGAATTTATTAAACCGCTGACAGAGTCGCGCTCTTTAGAAATATGGACGCTCAATGTCAGTAAAGATAGTCTGGACGCCAGCGAATTAGAGAAGGACGATTGGGCCAGCCAGGCGGATACCTGGTTAGAAAAAGGTTTTTGGCAAAGTGCCTGGGACAGCGACGATGCCGCATTGCCGGAGCAACTCGCTGATTTTATCCAATGGGAAGACAATACGATTGTCTATTTCTGTTATGCCGGTGAGCATGTGGTGGAAACCACATGGGGTGTTTTTAAACGGCATTGGAAAAACTTTCTTTTTCTTGATGATGGCTCGTTACTTCTTGGTAAAAAACGTAAAGAAGTGGTCCAGTTTCAGCAAAATGGCACTTTTTCGCTCGGAAAACGACCATAATCAGCTGTTTGCAAAACGTTCCTGGTACATATTCAGGACACACATATTTCGTAGTTGCAAACAGCGTTTTTCTAAAGTGAAGCCAGGAAGCGTGATTCGATAGTTAAAAAAGTTAAAGCAACAGTCGTCTCAATCAGGCGTTAGCATCATCGACCCAATGCAGCGCCTGTAGGAACTGGCGTTCTTCAAAGTGTTGAGTTTCACCTTTTATAAGATAGTTGCCCAGCTTGGTTGCCCATTCTATCCATTCGGGGCCGCCAACGACTGCCAGGCGTATGAAATCTTCAGTATGTGATAGCCCCAGTTTGGCGTCTTCCCAAATAGCACCGGCTGTCATCCCTTTGAATGAAGGATCCAGATAGATGACAACTCGCAGTGGACCGTAGGTTGGCAGTTTTTCTTCAATAAGCGGCGCCAATACGTTTTGATAATCCTCAGCGTTGAGTGTTTCTGAAGCCTGCACAACGATCAGGTCGCCAGCCGTGTCGGGTAAAATTGATAGCATAGTTTTTACTCTGAAGTAGTCTTTGAATGGGTAGCCGATATTATGACGAATTCTTTATAAGGAATTGTCCACGAAAAAGCTATTCAGGAACAGATCTATTAAGAGATCGCCATCGTTAGCCAGATCTGTTTTTTTCATCCGAAGGTGCAGGTTTACTTCAATTAAGCCATGCAGATAACTGTACAAAGCCCCGGCAATAAATTCCGGACTGTGTTGGGTGTGTAATAGCTGCTGCTGATGCAAATGAGTTAGCGCACTGACCAGTGCCTGGTAGACAGCGTCCGACTTGCTTTCGAGGTAGGTCTGCAACTCGGTTTGATGGTGAGTTGCTTCGAAATAATTAAAAGTGATGCGTATGGCCTGGCTATTTTTCGGATCTTGCGTTACCTGACGTAGCATCTCTTTGATTGTGTTTTTGAAGTAGAGGTCCGCTCGGATATCAGTTTGACGGGAGACTTCATCCGTGAGCTTAGCGATGAAAATATTAAAAAAGGGGGCTGCATCCCGTTCCCACAGCGCCTTAATAACATCTTCTTTGTTTTCGAAGTGCCAGTAAACAGCGCCGCGAGTCATCCCTGTGAATTTAGCTATTTCCAGTAGTGTCGTATGGCTGATACCTTGGTAGCTGAATAGCTCAGCCGCAGCATCCAGCAATAAATGATAGGTTTTCAGTGCTTCTTCTTTGGTTTTTCTTGCCATGAGATGTCGCTGTCTTTTTGATAAATTCTTTATTCAGCATAGTATATCGGATAATATACATACATTCATGAATGTTTATGGTCCCCGTAATGAAAACGTTAACTCGTATTGTCTCTCTCGCACTGATGAGTGCTTTATTAACAGCCTGTGATAATCCTTCAGCGATGACGGAGGAGCCCGTTGAATTGGTGCGTCCCGTGAAATTAGCAATAGCTGAATCGAGTGCGGCTGAAATGAAGCGTGTTTTTCCCGGAACTATTGAAGCTTCAAAACATTCGGCACTGGCGTTTCGGGTTTCTGGCCAGCTAAGAGAGCTGCCTGTTAAGGCGGGAGTTGAAGTGAAAGAGGGGGATGTACTGGCGCAGCTGGATCAGGCTGATTTTAAAAATACACTGGCAGATCGTCAGGCGCGTTATGATCTGGCAAAAATTCAGTTTGAACAGATAGAATCTTTGATAAAGAAAAAATATGCCAGCCAGACAAAGCTGGATGAAGCACGTGCAAACCTGAAAGGCGCCGCTGCAGCACTGGCGGTAGCAAAAGATAATGTTAGCTATACACAGTTAATAGCGCCCTTTGATGGTGTGATTGGGCGCGTTGATATTGAAAACTTCCAGTCAGTTCAGGCTCAAACGCCGATTATACAGCTGCAGGATACCCATGAGATTGATATCAAGTTCAGTGTGCCGGAAGGGTTGTTAACTCAGCTTAAGCCCGACATGGATGCGAACAGTGTCTGCGCTAACGTAACTTTTGAAAGCCAATCTGATGCCTCGTTTACTGCCTGTTACAAAAAACATGACTCTGTTCCTGATTCTGTAACGCGCACTTACCGTGTGGTATTCAGCATGGACAGGCCGTTAGCGTTCACAGTATTGCCGGGTATGTCCGTGAATATTGAGTTGGATCTTACCGATGTGTTGCAGGGACAGCCAAGTGACCATGCGGTGAGTGTGCCGCTGGCTGCTGTTTTTGAGCAAGCCTCACAAACTTACGTATGGCGCGTGAATGCACAAATGCAGGCCGAGCAAGTCGCAGTGAAAACAGTGCGCATATTTGATGAGAAAATCTTGGTTAGCGGCCTTTCTCCCGGTGATCAGGTGATTGCAGCGGGTGTTGCCTATATTCAAGCAGGCCAGAAAGTCAGGGCAATTAAAAAAGAGCGTGGGCTATAAGGAACATAGAGCGATGAATCTGGCTGAATATGGTATTCGTAATACAACAATTACCTGGATGGTGGTCGTTCTCCTGATCATCGGTGGAATATTTTCATTTATGGGGTTGGGGCGCCTTGAAGACCCGGCGTTCACGATTAAAGAAGCGTTAGTTAATACAGTCTATCCCGGTGCTTCCCCTTTGGAAGTAGAAGAAGAGGTTACCTTAGTGCTGGAAAATGCGATCCAGCAACTTCCTTATGTAGAAGAGGTTATCTCTACCTCCAGTGCAGGTTTGTCACAGATTAAAGTGGAGATGAAAAGCATCTACCGCAAAGATGATTTGGCACAGATCTGGGATGAGATGCGGCGAAAAGTAAACGATATAACGGCTACGTTACCTCCTGGCGCATACCCGCCGCAGATTATTGATGATTTTAGTGACGTATACGGTGTCTTCATGTCAGTTACCGGGCAGGGGTACGATTATGAGCAGTTAGCCGACTATGCCGACTTTCTCAAGCGTGAACTGGTGCTGGTGCCAGGTGTTAGCAAGGTAAACGTGGGCGGTGAGCGGAGTGAGCAGATCAGCATCGAAATTGATCGTGCTCGTTTGGTGGCGTCGGGTTTTTCTGTGGCCGCGCTGCAGCAAGTGCTGAGTACTCATAATGTGGTCGCTGATGCGGGAAACATTAAGGTCGGTAGTGAATATATCCGGATCAGCCCGGTAAGCCAAAACAGCGAGCTGGCGGCAGGTTTAGGAGGCATTTTACTCGGTGAGGCCAATGGTGAACTGATTTATTTAATTGATGTAGCCAACATCAAAAAAGACTATGTCGATCCACCTACACATTTGTATCGTTTTAATGGTGATGCCGCGCTTACCGTTAATGTCTCATTTGCATCGGGCGTGAATGTCGTCGATGTTGGCCATCTGTTAAAGCAAAGGCTTGCAGAGCTTGAATATGCACGCCCTGTAGGAATGCAGATTGATTATATTTACAACCAGCCGGCACAGGTTGAGACCTCCGTTAATGATTTCCTGATCAGCCTGGCACAAGCGGTGGCGATTGTCGTCGTGGTGCTGCTGGTGTCTATGGGGATCGGCCCGGGTGTGTTGATGAGTGTTGTGTTATTGCTGACGATTCTCGGTACGTTTATTGTCATGCGCATCACCGGTATTGAGTTGCATCGAATCTCATTAGGTGCCTTGATTATCGCCCTGGGAATGCTGGTGGATAATGCCATCGTTATTACCGAAGGTGTGATTATCGGTATGCAGCGTGGGCTCACCCGTTTACAGGCCGCCAATAAAATAGTCAGTAACACCAGTTGGCCCTTGTTAGGCGCCACGGTGATTGCGATTACTGCTTTTGCCCCTATCGGCTTATCGCCCGATGCCAGCGGCGAGTTCACCAATAGTTTGTTTTGGGTGCTGTTTATCTCGTTACTGCTGAGTTGGGTTCTGGCGATTACCATCACCCCCTTCTTTTGTTATCTGATCTTTAAAGATAAACCCATGTT
>NZ_JBFIIH010000002.1:0-79236 GCF_041601355.1 Neptunomonas sp. | reverse complement strand
GGTCTTTGGAGATTACACCGCAAAAAGTGCCATTGCGTTCTATGACAGGAAGCGGGTACTCAGAATTAGCGACTTTTTTTACCACATCGTTAATCATTTCGTCGTTGTAAACGCAGTGGTGCTGATCGAACTGTTGTTTCAATAATGAGTCGACACTGGTTTGGGCATCAACAGACATAAGGGAAACAACGCCATGCAGTTTATCGCTGCTATCCAGCAGATAGCCAAACTGACTGTTAGCCGGATTAAATGGCTGAACTGCGCCGTTAATATAAATTCTGCAGGCGCTCTGTGGACAGGCTATATCCCCTGCTTTAAGGATCTTGCTGACATCAACACCTTTGAAGAAACTTTCAACATAAGCATCGGCAGGGTTACGCATAATTTCTTTCGGTGTGCCGATCTGAATGACCCGGCCACCCTCCATAATGGCAATGCGGTCGCCGATGCGAATCGCTTCATCCAGGTCGTGTGAGATAAAGATGATAGTGCGAGCCTGCTCTTTTTGAAGGCGGATCAACTCGCCCTGCATTTCGTGACGGATCAAGGGGTCTAGTGCCGAGAAGGCTTCATCCATCAGCAGAATGGTAGGGTCATTGGTCAGAGCCCGAGCTAGTCCGACTCGTTGTTGCATTCCGCCGGACAGTTGATGAGGGTAACTTTCAGCATGTTCCCCCAGGCCAACTTGTTGAAGTGCTTCCAGCGCTCTCAGGTTACGCTCTTTCTTTTCGACCCCGGATATTTCTAAGCCAAAGGCTGCATTTTCAATAACGGACATATGTGGCATAAGGGCAAAAGACTGGAACACCATGCTCATCTCTTTGCGACGTACATCCAGTAGTTCGGCGTCGCCCAGTACAGTAATGTCCCTGCCGTTCAGCTTTATGCTACCGGCAGTCGGTTCTATCAGGCGGTTTAGCAAGCGAACCATCGTCGATTTTCCTGAACCGGATAGGCCCATGATGACGAATATTTCACCTTTTTTGACAGTGAAACTGGCATCGAAAACACCGACGGTCTGACCGGTTTTTTCAAAGATCTCATCTTTACCTGAGCCGTCTCGCAACATCTTCATCGCTACTTCCGGCTGTTCGCCGAATACTTTGAAGACATTGTTGATCGACAGAATATCTGTGCTGTCTGTCATGCTACCCTCTGCATTCTTATGATTATTTTTGTGTTTATCGCGGTGTCTGCATTGTCATCTCACCGCGACGTCCGTTTTCTTGTGGCTTTCATTTATGCTTATTAAGTTAAGGTCTTTACCCGATAGCGTCCAACGACATATTTAGCGTAAAAACCATAACTTGCGGTTATTATTAATCCAGCCGTGTTGCCGGAATCAGATAATAAGGCCCCTAATTCAGGACGTTACCGTCAAAGCCATAAAACAAAGCGCGAGCTTCAAGGGGGGGAGCTGATCTCCAGTGCTGACCAGGTGCATGGTGAACCGCCAATAAAAGTAGCCGATATAAAAAAGCCTCTGCAGGCAGGGCAAGCAGAGGCTTCATAATGGGTCTGATTAGGCTTTGAGTTTTTGCCTCATGGTATCGCAGTACCAGTCGACAAACTGACACACACCATTCTCAGCGATGTCAGAAAATGGTCCCGGAATATATGAGGGTGAGCTGACTCCGCGAAAGGTTTCCTCAACCAGTTTTTTGTCCTGAGTATTGGTAGCTAGCCAGACTTTAGTAAGATTGTCGAGGTCATAGTCGACCCCTTCAACCGCGTCTTTTGGGACCAACCACTTGGTTGTTACCAGTGTTTGCCCTGAATTAAGAGGCAGTACGCGAAAGCTCAGCGCATAGTCACCGAGAAAGTGGTTCCAGGTGGAAGGGTATTTAAAGTATAGCAGGGCACCGATGTCTTTAACATCGGTATCAACAAGTCGACCGTTAACGGCGGGTTGCCCATCCATTGTATAGCTGACAGCTTTTGCAGACAGCGGTATGCGGGTCATACGATACTGGCCGTTTGTATCCATCACCAGACGACTCGGCAGCCCTGCCGCTTCACATTTATCCCAGTGTTCTACCAATTCAGGGTCATCATCGCCGCCTACGCCGGCAACTGAAAGGTTTTCAACAAAGGAGTTCAGCAGTTCAGGGTGGTTAGCATCACAATGGAAACATTCCCGGTTATTTTCAAATACCAACTTCCAGTTTGCGTCTTCTACCAGATCTGCTTCATGGGCAACTTTGCAGTTTTCCAAATTATGCGGGGCGATAAATGGGCTCAGGTCTCTGCGGAATTGTTCAAAACCCGGTGCCTGATCGGCTACGCAGATATAAATGTAGCTATTCACCACTTCGCAATTAACGGGCATAAGATTATGTTCGTTGTTGTTAAATTGCTCGCCCATATTGCCAGCGAATAGCAGTTTACCATCCAGACCAAAAGTCCACTTATGATAAGGGCAGACTAGTTTAGCTGCTTTTCCTTTAGATTCAGAGCAGACACGAGAGCCGCGATGACGACACGCGTTATGAAATGCTCTGACGTTACCGGCGTCATCGCGTACGACTACAACCGGATAGTCGCCAACCTGAAGGGTCATGTATTCGCCAGGTTTTTTTATCTCAAAAGTATGGCCGGCAAAAATCCACTCTTTGTGCCAGATCTGCTCCAGATCCTGCTGGTACACGTCCTCGTCACGATAGATTTCCCGGGTCAGGGCATGGCGCGGTTTACGCTGATTGATCAGCTCCAGAGTTTTGATTTTGCTGGTCATTGTAGTGCTCCCATAACGCTACATTGCTGTAGTCGCTGTTATTGTTATGCTTATACTGGTCTGGACGTGTATATTGCAACTAAAGTTTTATTCTAAATACAGTGTCGGCCCTGAATACGTATCGACGCTATGAGTCATTGTTGTGTCGTTGTCAGTCGTGTCGACACGCCTTGTAAGGGTATAACTTGCAAGCGATAGACTTACCCTGATCTGAAATTCAGTGTATGGGTGGGTTGAAAAGCGGTAAAGCGACTTTTTATTTAGGGAATTGAATACCTGCAGTTATGGTTAAACATGTAGAGCCTGATCAGATTTTGGTAAAAATGCCTTCACTACGGGCGGTGAAGTCTTTTGTTGCGGCGGCAAAGTATCAGAATTTCACCCGTGCAGCAGAAGCCCTTTGTGTTACTCAGGCGGCAATCAGCCGTCAGATTCGTGAGCTTGAGGCCGCTTTAGGGGTTACATTGTTCAAGCGTACCGGGCGGGCTGTTGAGCTGACAGAGGCTGGCATCATTTTTTATGATGCCGCCTACCTGTCTTTCGTTAATATTGCTCAGGCTGCACAGCGGATTCAGAATAGCAGTAAGCGGAAACAGGAGCTGACTATTTGCTGTTCGCCTGCTTTTTCTGCTTTTTGGCTCTCGGCTCGTCTGCCAGGGTTCTTTGCTGCCAATCCAGATATCGATGTGAATGTAGTGACAACTAACAACTTTCTGAGGATGGAGCCGGGGGTGCATCCTGATATTTTTATTAATAAGGTAAGTGATCCCAGAGAGGGTTATCATTCAATCCCGCTGTTCTATGACCTCATCTACCCAGTCTGTTCGCCACTTTATCTGAAGCAACATCCAGAAATCAAAGATCTGGACGTGCTAAAAAATCATACCCTACTTAATCTCAGTCCTTATGGTCGTTCCCAGATTGCCGAACATGTGGACTGGGGCGTCTGGTTCAACTCCCAAGGGATCGATGTCGATATTGGTGTAGGGGGAGGCCATGTATTCAATGCTAATGATTACAATATGCTGATTCATATGGTACTTAACCAGCAAGGTGTTTGTTTGGGGTGGCATCAGTTGGTATCACTAATGGTTGAGCAGGGCTTATTGATACGGATAGGGGAGGCGGAGGCGGTTTATCGGGAGAAATTACACTACCTTACTTATTCCGAAAGTCGCCAGGATAATGAAGCGTTTATAACGTTTAAGGAGTGGTTTCTTGGCTGTATTGCTAATGAGCAGACCTCTGTTGTTCAGCTGGAAGTCAGTCATTAGAACAGTCGTATAAGGTTTTTTATGCCCTATTTTTGAGTGGCTGTTTATCGTCTCACTTTACCGGCAATATACTAAGCCGGCCATTGCTATGGCCGACTTAGTATAGAGAGAGGAGTGCTCGTTTTAATCAGTCACACCGGTACCCGTTTTTATACATATCCTACCGGGGTGGCAGTAATACCAGCTTCCCAATGAATTTTTTAGCCATAAAGTCTTGCTGAGCTGCGGTGATCTGTTGTAATGGATACGTTTTAGCAATCAAGGGCTTTATCTCTCCACGCTCTATATATCGGATCAGATTTTCGAACACTGATCTAGGCTGGTAAGTACAGCCAAAGAAACTTAAATCCTTTAGATATAAAGTTCTGACATCCAGTTCAACGATCGGACCTGCTATTGCGCCTGCTACTGCATAGCGGCCGCCTTTGCGTAACAGCTCAAGTAGCTCTGACCATTGATCTCCAGCCACCAAATCAATCACGACATCCACTGAATCATTGGCGAGAATATCCGTCAGACTTTGTCCCCGTTGGATTTCCTTGTCAGCTCCCAGCGCCTTAACTTGCTCCATCTTCTCTGCGCCACAGATTGCAATGACGGTAGCCTGGCGACGTTTAGCCAATTGTATTGCCGCCGATCCTACACCGCCCGATGCCCCGGTGATCAGCACCGTTTCATTGGCTTTAACACCGGCTCTGTCGATCATATTTTCGGCAGTAGAATAGGCACATGGGAACGATGCCAGCTCGGCATCACTCATTGAACTTTGTATTGTAAATGCTTCAATTGCAAGGGCCTTGGTATATTGTGCAAAGCTACCGTCACATTCAGAGCCAAATGTAATACAGCTGAATTCATCTTCTCTGGGTACTGATTGCATGCTACGCACCAGCACTCTTTCACCTATTCGATCAGGGTTTACCTGCTCACCTACCGCGACAATCTCGCCACAGCAATCAGCCCCTTGTATCCTCGGGAATCCAAGCGGGATACCTGACCAGCTTGCGTCATTGTCATTGGCTGTCTCAAATCCATCCGCAGCCCCGGCGTTGGTTTGCCCGGTTACGCCTTTTGAATACCAACCGATACGCGTATTGATATCGGTATTGTTTACTCCACTGGCACCCACCTTGATGAGTACCTCTCCTGTACCTGGCGTTGGTACTGGCAGGTCAGTGCGCAACTGCAGTTTTTCAAGGCCACCGTGCCCCGTTAAAATAACGCCTGTCATTTGATTCGGGATCTGTTTGATCGTCATATTATTTTCCACGCTTGAATTGAGTTCACATCGAACTGGATTAAATTACGACAGTTCGTTTGAATAATGAGTCCCTGGCTTTCACTTATCGAAAAGCATTTATCAGGTAGTTGCCTACTAGACTAAGAAAAATGCATACTTCAAGCAAACAACTAATAATTAACTAGCAGTTCATGTTTATTGAACTGATAACCAGGGAGGGTAGCCAATGGACCCATTACTTGATCTTGAATTGTTGCGCACATTTGTCTTGGTTGTGCGAACCGGAGAACTAAAGAAAGCGGCCAAAGCTATTTATCGCTCGCATGCAGCGGTCAGCATGCAGATGAAGCGTCTTGAGGAACAGTTGGGCAGCTGTTTAATGGAACGTAGCAACCGGGGTATCCGGTTAACTGAAGCGGGAAAGACATTACTCAGTTACAGTGAACAATTTCTAAAACTTAACAATGCTGCGCTGTCTGCCTTAGCCGCAAGGGATCTTTCAGGTCAACTCAGTTTTGGTATTCCGACGGATTATGCTCAGGACTTCCTTAACTTTTTTATGCCGGTACTCACACGCGAATTACCCAACCTGGAGGCTAAAATAGTCTGTGATCGTAGTCGAAACCTGAGAAAGCAGGTAGATGCCGGTGAGTTGGATATAGCCATTGTCGCAGGGGAAGCTGAAAGTATAGACGAGATGTTACTGTGGAATGAACGCTTGATATGGTCAGCGCCGGTTTGTGCCAGGCTGGAAGATCAGGAAGAAATGCCTGTCGCTATACATGAAGATAATTGTATTGTTCGTGATCTATGCTTAGCTGGGTTGAAAAAAGCCAATATTCCCCACAGGCAAGTGTTCGGTAGTCCGGTGCTTGAAAACGTTGCAACAGCCGTGCATGCAGGCTTCGCTATATCGCTGTTGCCGGAATCATTGTTGATTCCTGGTAAAACCAGAATGTTACCTACGCATATATTGAACAGTAATTTAGTACTCAAGATGAATATGATCTACTCAGCATCTATTGATGAACAGGTATTAAAACGAATTTCAGAATGTCTGCTGATCGCCTCTGGCACTCAGAAAAAAGCGCATTTAATGGTTTCTCCAGTGTCCCAGCCGGGGTATCCAGACACAACTGATATATAGCTTTCCTCTCATTGCTCAACTTTCGCCAACTCAGGGATTGCCCGACTCCCATAACCTGAAGTTATGTTTTCTGTGAATAAAAGGTTGATTGTGGAGTACTCCCCCCCCTCGTTACCATTTTATCAAGCTGTTTTATAAACCGGATGAGTGTTTTCAATATCTTCTTGTCCCTAAACGAACGTTAATAACAATGATAACAAAGGTGAGTGAAATGCATTTCGAAGGGATCTACACACCAGTAATTACGCCATTTAATCAAGACTACTCCATCGACTACGATGCTTACTCTACCCATGTACAGTACTTGCTGGAGTCAGGCGTTCACGGCCTGATGATCGGCGGCACTACCGGTGAATACTATGTCGAAAGCCATGAAGAGCGGGTTGAACTGTTAAAGATTGCACGCGAGATATGTGGTGATCGTCTGCAGATAATCTTTGGTACGGGTTCGATTAACCCGGACGCTTCGCTAAAACTGGCTGAAGATGCGGCTAAATTTGGAGCGGATGTGCTGCTTGTTGCTACCCCTCCATATTCACTCCCTACTCAGAACGAATTGGCGCAGCATGCTCTGGCTGTTGATCGTGTCGCTGATATGCCCATCATGTTGTACAACTACCCAGACCGAATGGGTGTGAATATGGAAGCTGAATTCTTCGAGAAGATTAGTCAATCATCAAATTTTTGTGGAATTAAAGAAAGCTCAGGTGATATCAACCGACTGCATATGCTGGCGTGTGACTATCCGCATATTCAGGTTGCCTGCGGTATGGATGATCAGGCACTGGAGTTTTTTGCCTGGGGAGCTAAAAGCTGGGTTTGTGCAGGGTCTAACTTCCTTCCGGCAGAGCATCTGGCCCTATATAACGCCTGTGTAGTAGAAAAAGATTTTATCAAGGGACGTCGTATTATGTCAGCCATGATGCCACTCATGCGGGTGCTGGAGCAAGGCGGTAAATTTATCCAGAGCGTAAAGTATGGTGTCACTCTGGATGGTCGTGTCAGTGGTGAGGTTAGAAAGCCTTTACTCGGCTTGGGTGAGGACGAAAAACTAGCGATGCATGGCGTTGTACAAACGTTAAAGGAAAACATTGCCAAGATTGAGAAGGGGGAGTAACCAATGTCTGATTTATTAACGTGTCAAGAGTATAAGGCAGTTGCTGCAAGTCTAACTCCCGCTTCAATGAGTTTTATTGATGGTGTTTTTCGTCCTGCAAGTGATGGCGCAACGATTGCGGTGACCAATCCTGCAACCGGTGAGGTTATTGCACAGATAGCTGCCTGTACTAAAGACGATGTCGATTTTGCTGTTCAAAAAGCGCGTAGTGCTTTTGAAGAGGGTTGCTGGAGCAGGATTCATCCGTCTGAGCGTAAGAAGGTATTACTTAAATTATGTGACTTGATTGAGAAAAATGCACTGGAGTTAGCGGTATTAGAGTCAATTGATTCTGGAAAGCCAATTCGTGATTGTGTCGAGATTGATATACCAGAAGTCATTCATACACTGAGCTGGCATGCTGAATTGATTGATAAAGTCTATGATCAAACGGCTCCGGTTGGTACTGATGCTATTGCTATGGTTGTTCGTGAGCCCGTCGGCGTTGTGGGCGCAGTGCTTCCCTGGAACTTTCCTATCCTGATGCTGGCCTGGAAAATATCACCGGCATTGGCGGCCGGTTGCTCTATGGTCGTTAAGCCTGCAGCGCAAACATCTCTGACCGCGATACGTGTAGCGGAGTTAGCTTTTGAGGCGGGTGTGCCTGCTGGCGTTCTGAACGTAGTAACCGGTAGTGGGTCGGTCGTGGGTGAAGCGATTGGTAGCCATATGGATGTGGATATGGTCGCGTTCACAGGATCAACAGCAACGGGTCGTCGTTTCCTGCATTATTCTGCGGACTCTAACATTAAAGAAGTGGTGCTGGAGTTGGGTGGTAAGAACCCATGTATCGTTCTGGATGATGCAGAAAATTTAGATCAGGTAGCAGAGCAAGTTGTTGCGGCAGCCTTCTGGAATATGGGAGAGAACTGCTCAGCGGGCTCACGTTTGATAGTTCAGGCAGGTATTAAGGACCAGCTTCTGGAGCGTGTTGTAGCGCATGCTAGTGGTTGGAAAACAGGAGACCCTCTTGACCCGCAGAACCATCTGGGTGCACTGATTGATAAGGGGCATTTCAGTAAGGTTTGTTCGTATTTGGAAATGGGTAAAGAAGACGGTCATGACCTAATCCTGGGTGGTGAATCTGTCGATGGTACGTATGTCCTGCCAACCATTTTTGATAATGTGAAAAATAGTGATCGTTTGGCAAAAGAAGAAATCTTTGGCCCTGTCTTATCAGTCATTACTGTCAATAGTTACAGTGAAGCGATTGCTGTGGCCAATGATACGGAATACGGTCTTGCTGCTTCTGTATTTACTGCCAATGCTAAAAAAGCACTGCGGGCTGCTCAGTCGGTTCGTGCGGGCACCGTTACTGTTAACTGTTTCGGAGAAGGTGATGTAAGCACACCATTTGGGGGTTATAAGCAGTCAGGGTTTGGTGGCCGTGATAAGTCTGTTCACGCACATGATCAGTATACCCAGTTGAAAACGATATGGATTGATCTGAGTGATGATGCTGTCGACGGTTAAGTCGGCCTGTCAGCATCAGTAGTGAGTCCGCATGCGGTTTCGAAGTCGAAGCCCATGCGGTCAAACAGGAAACGACTTATGACTAAAAATATAAAAGTAAAGCGATTGCCGAAGGATCCTGGACCTGCTGCCTGGAACAGTATATTGCCGACAGCCACTGAATATCCTCAACTTAATAGTGATATATCCGCTGACTGGGTGGTTGTCGGGGGTGGTTTTGCCGGCCTGGCAGCTGCTCGGCGGCTGAGTCAGTTGGTGGGTAATGAATCGATTGTTCTGCTGGAAGCAAATACTCTGGCGAGTGGTCCTGCCGGGCGTAACTCAGGTTTTATGATTGATCTGCCCCATGATCTGAATTCTGAAACTTACGCTGGTGCGCATGATCATGATCTGCAGCAGATCCGTCTGAACCGGGCGGCAATTGATTTTGCCCGTGATATGGCAAAAGAATACGGCATGGGTTCTAAAGTGTTTGATCCTTGTGGAAAAGTTACTGCCGCTGGATCGGCTCGGGGAAACGGTCATATAGAGAGCTATCGCCAGCATCTTGAAGGTTTGGGTGAAACGTATCGGTTGATGAATGCGACAGATATGAAAGATTTGACCGGTATCGATTTTTATCGACAGGGCTTATTTACACCGGGAGCGGTGATGATTCAACCGGCGGCTTTTGTCCGCCAAGCTGCACAAGGTATGAGTTCGAGGGTAGGTTTTTACGAGAACAGTCCGGTTACCGGAATCGATATAGGTGCAGTGCACCGACTGATCACGACTAAAGGTTCGGTCAGGGCGAAGAATGTAATTTTAGCGGTTAATGGGCATATCCAGTCATTCGGCTTTTTCCCGCGTCAGCTATTGCATGTATTTACTTATGCATCGATGACCCGGGCGTTGACTGAAACAGAAGTGAAAAAGCTGGGAGGTGTCAGTGACTGGGGCATTTTACCTGCTGATCCGATGGGAACAACTGTGCGCAGAAGCTCTAACCTGATGGGCAGTGGGAATCGGGTGGTGGTTCGTAATCATGCGACTCTGAATCAGAGTATGGAAGTCACTGGGCGGAACCTGCGTAATGCGGAAAAACTTCAGGATCGCTCTTTTGCTCGCCGTTTTCCTATGCTTAAAGGTGTGGAGATGGAGTATCGTTGGGGCGGTAGGCTTTGCTTGTCTCTGAACTCGATGCCCGCTTTTGGCGAAGTAGAGCAGAGAATTTGGTCGGCGGCCTGCCAGAATGGACTAGGAACAGTTAAAGGCACTCTATCAGGTATGATGGCGGCAGAACATGCGGTATTGGGTCAGTCTGAGATGTTAAGCGAGTTTCTCGATCATCAGGCACCTTCTAAATTGCCGCCAGAGCCTTTTCTTTCATTGGGTGCAAATATGACTATGAAATGGAAAGAGTGGCAGGCAGGTATCGAACTGTAATTTTGTACTCTATTACTGATAGCGGTTTCGCGATTAATAGCATTACAACTAATAAAAACAAAGCAACCAAGGCAGATTAGTAAAGCTGCCAGGAGAGTCCGATGAGCGAATTTAATACCTCCGATTTTATGAACCCCATGGTGACTCAGACTTGGTTAAACGGTCGTCATGAAGTGCGTTGCGTCAAAGTAATCGCTGAAACTCATGATGTCATTACCTTTACATTTGGAATGAGTGAGCCGGTACTGTTCTTCTTCAAACCGGGGCAGTTTGTCACTTTAGAGCTGGAGATCGACGGTGAAAGGTTGATGCGCTCATACACCATTTCGAGTTCTCCTTCGATCCCCTACAGCTTCTCGATTACCGTGAAACGGGTAGCGGGTGGCACAGTATCGAACTGGCTGCATGATAACCTTAAACATGGTGATCAGATTGCGGTTCATGGCCCGGTCGGGCAGTTCAATTGTATGGACTTTCCGGCGGAAAAAGTATTATTGCTGTCAGGTGGCGTGGGGATTACACCCGTGATGTCGATGGCACGGTGGTGGTTTAATACCGATTCTGAAGTGGATATAGTCTTTGCCCATAGCGCTCGCACTCCCAAAGATATTATCTACGCCCGCGAACTGGAATATATGTCATCCAGGATCGACAATTTTCAGATGCATTTAATCTGTGAAAAAACGGAGGTTGGTCAGACGTGGGGTGGCTATCGGGGTTATCTGAACCATCATATGCTGAGTTTGATTGCCCCTGATTTTATGACACGGGAAGTGTTTTGTTGTGGGCCTGATCCTTATATGAAAGCGATCAAATCGATGCTGCAAGACGCAGGATATGATATGGATCGCTACCATGAAGAATCATTTGGCGCGACACCGCTAAAAGATGTAGCGCTAGCGGAGAAACATGCCGACGCCGCAGAGGTTGAAAACCTGCAATCTAAAGAGATGGTGCAGATCAGTTTTACCGATACGAGTAACACAGTATCGGTGGCACTGGGCACTAACCTGAATGAGGCAGCAAAAGAGGCTGGGATCAATGTTCCTAAGGCATGTGGTATAGGTATCTGTGGCGCATGCCGGGTGAAAGTTGTTTCAGGTGATTTTGAAATGGCTCAGAATGGAGGCATTAGCGAGGAAGAGATAGCACAAGGTTATGTATTATCCTGTTGCACCAATGTGACCGGCGATATAGAGATCGATTACTAATACCCTGTGCTTATTATTAATCAGGTTGGTTGTTTGTCGGGTGACCTATGCCTCAAAAACCGGTAACAATCATTACCGGTTTTTATTTTTTGCGAATCAGAAAGGCAGAGGTAGCTTGGCCATTCGGCCTCCATCGACAACGAAGGTTTGTCCGGTTATAAATCTTGCCTCATCGGAAGCCAAAAACGCCGCCATGCTGCCAATATCAGAAGGCTCGCCAGTACGTCCGCCGGGGTGCATTGCATGTAAATCCTGTCGGGTCTGCTGCGGATCATCCTGAGCACCGATGCCTTCAATAGAGCCGATGTTGATGATGCTGGCAGCACCTTTGGAGCGCATCTGATTTAGTACCGCTTTAGCGAGGAATACCGGTGCCCGCATATTGACGACCATCATGCGATCCCAGTTTGCTTCATCCATATCTTCGATATGCTGTTCGAACATATAACCCGCATTGTTGACCAAAATATCGGTGCCACCTAACTCGGCCGCAGCTACGGCGATCTGATAGGGCGCCTCTATCGCGCTTAGATCTGATTGGATATAAAAAACATTAGGGTTACTTTGCAGCGCCGCATCAATAGGTTGGCGTTGGACGATCAGTACTCGTGCGCTAGTGGCCAACAATCTGTCGGTAATACCACGACCAATCCCTCGGCCGCCATCTATGACGATGGCTAATTTATTCTGCAGTTTCATGTTCAATCCTCATCCAGATACCGGTTTTGCCCCGGTTACTTCTAAAGTTTAACCGCCGATATAATGCGACTGATCGGATGCAAAAAAAAGGAGTCCATCATCAATACTATGCGAATAGGTATAAATTCAGGGAAAATGTCTTTGAAATCTATAAGCTAAGCATTATATCGATAACTTTATTACTCTATTTCAGCTTTGTTTTTTTCCGAATCAAACCTAAATTGTTTGAAAATATCGAATTCACTGGGTGGGACTGGCTTTTGGAATAAGGAGCCCTGGCCATACTGGCAATTAAGGTTCTTTAAAAATTCATAACACGACTTTGTTTCGATACCTTCGGCAATGATTTCCATATTCAGTTCGTGACCCATTGCAATAATTGTTGAGGCAATGGTGTTGTTTGCGGGCATAAAGCTTCTATCGATTTTTAATACATTGAAGGGTAAGTCTTTCAGGTAACTCAAACAGGAGTAGCCCGTACCAAAGTCATCCAGTAGCAGTCGGGTGCCAAGTTCAGCCAGTTCGTGCAAGGTAGCGACGCAGACTGGATCTTCGGTAATGGCAATGTTTTCTGTAATTTCGATATGAATGCATTCAGCTGGTAGGGACAAGGCGGTTAAAATATCGGATAGTCGTTTAGAAAATTTTGGGTCTTTCAATTGATAGGAGGAAACGTTAATGGCCATTGCATGATTAACTGCACCAGCTTCCCGCCATATTTTACACTGCTGGCAAGCCTGTTGTATGACCCAATTTCCAATATTAATAATCTGCCCGGAATGCTCCGCAATGGGAATAAACTCATCGGGACCAATGATTTCATTATTTTCGTTGGTCCAGCGTAAAAGTGCTTCGCTGCCTACGATTCTTCCGTCTGAAAGTTTGACGACAGGTTGGTAAACCAGGCTGATCTCATTATTATTAATGGCGTGATGAAGTTGTTTAACTAAGTCTAGCTTACGATTTTGTTTACTAGCAGATAGTTTATCGTAGGCTTGAAACTGATTTCTTCCAGCATTTTTGGCTTGATACATGGCCGTATCGGCGTGCTTTAGCAGTGAGGTACTATTCCCTCCATTTTTTGGGTAACAGGCAATGCCAATACTCGCCGTAATATATGTTTCGGCATCATTTAGTTTGATCGGTTTGCTGATGGCATCGATGATTCTGTGAGCAATTGAGTCGATAGTTTCAATGTATTCAAAACAATCAGTGACAGCAACAAACTCATCGCCACCAAAACGCACAACTAAATCGGGCTCTCGCACGGTATGCGCAATACGATTGGCCATCTCAACAAGCAGTTCATCACCCACAGTATGGCCCAGGGTATCGTTGACATCTTTAAATTGATCGAGGTCTATAAACATTACTGCAAACTGTGAATTGTTGCGAACTGATTTAGCTATCGCCGTATTAATGGTGTTCTCTAGTACATTTCTGTTGGGTAAGCCCGTTAAGGTGTCTTTGTAGGCCAGTTGTTTATTAAGCTCCTCGCTTTGTGCGAGGGCTTCCATTGCTGCTTCCCTGTTTGTTAGTACTGCTGATACAGCGCGGGATATAAACATTGTGATGAATAAAACGAGGGCCGAAGACAAAATGATCAACCAGATAGTCGTGGTTTCTATAAAATTAGTAATTTTTTCCACCGGCTCTTCAAATTCAGCTGAGTTGTTACTAAACTCAGACAGCGCTTTAACTAGCTGATTTTGAAGTACTTGTATACTGATTGTGCCATTTTCATAGCGGGTTAGTGCATCCAGGGTTTCGTCAGCGCTTTTGATGTCATTTTCGCACAGTGTAATTACTGCCTCGGTACCCATTAAGTTCATCAGTAGTTGATTAGAGTGACTGATCATGGATAGACACTCAATAGGTTGCTCTCGAATCTTGATAATAGCTTCACGGATTTGATTGATGTTGAGCGGTTCTTCTGCTGAAACTATTTTTCTGGGTACAGAAATCAGTTCATTTAATTTATTAGTGTATTTGTAGTGACGTATATTTAGTTGGTGAAAATAATTACCGTTATTGAGCAGGTAAAAACTCCATAACATCATCATAGAAAACAATAAGAAAATAACTGTTAAGAAGGGAATTGCTTTTTTGATCCAGTTATTTTTCAAAGTCATTTATTATTAGGCTCGATGATATGTGCGTACTAATGGAGAAAATGCTTGGAAACTTTGAAACGCTTAGAACGATATTTCTTATTATTTATATCATAGTGTTCGTTTTAAGCAAGGAGAGGGGCCGGTTACGTACTTACTCGTTGGCTTAGCGGAGTCCTAAGAAAACGTCCGCCTCGGGTCGGCACTGTCTTGCGAGGAATATGCAGATGTATAAAAGTATTTGATTACGCGAAATAGAATAGAAATGTATGGACGATAGAGCACTGTTTTGCGCCCGGTCTTACGTTAATTAGCGAAACCAGAGCTGTAACTGCTTATGTAAAGTCGATACAGGTCTGGTTTTTTCAGTGGAACATATAGCCAAGAGAGCCTTATTATTGCATCTTGGCTGTTTCGTTTACTTTTTGTTCTTCACCTCGTTATACCAGAGGTCATGATGTTGTTTCGCCCATGCTTCATCGACGTGGCCGTTTGTCATGCCTTCGAGCGCACCTTCTGTACCGGCGGTGCCGATATAGATATGGCCAAAGGATGCTGCTATCAGCAGTAGTGAAGCAGCGCCGTGAATCAGGTTAGCCTGCTGCATGGTTTCACGGTATTGGCCAAAGTTTGGAAAGTCCATCACTAAGCCGCTTATACAAACAACCAATCCGACGGTAGTCAGAACCCAAAACCAGGCTTTTTCGCCGCCGTTCATGTAGCCAGCGCTTGGGTGGGCTTTACCCACCATACCGCCGCCTTGCATAAACCATTTTATGTCTGTGCGGTTGAAGAAGTTATTTTTCATCCATTTGATGATCATGACTAACAGCCCCAGTACAAACAGAGGTCCTAAATAGTTATGCGCTAATTTGCAGGCTATTGCGTAGTTACCCCAGAGTGAATCACCGAGTGCTGCGCGCAGGAAAAACTTTCCGTAGAGCAGGGTTAAGCCTGAAATCGCTAAGATGATAAACAGGGTAGCGACGGTCCAGTGCAGGGCGCGATCAAAACGCTTCCAGCGCTCAACTGTATTGCCTGTGCGTGGGGAGTCGAGCTTATTTTGGCCCACTAAGATATAAAAAATAAGCAGTACAGCAAGTGTGCCTCCCATGGCATAAGCGCCTGCGGGCGTTACCCATTGGTTACGCCATATGCGCCACTCTTCACCTTGTACGTTGATGAGTTGGTTGGCTTCAGTGGCCTGTGATTGTGTTCGCCCGGTTTCGCCCTGTTGTATGGCTTTCCAGTATTCCGGGCCAGCAAAGCTAGCAACTTTTCTTTCAGCGGGTCTGGCTTGTGATGTTTTTTCTTCAGCAGAGCCGGCCGCCTGTGTAAGCCCAGAGAACGACAAGGAGAATGCTAACGTTAGTGCCAGCAAGGGCAGCAGTAAGATATGAAATGGCAGTTTAAAGCTGAGCCATTTAAGTGGAATCATAGATCCCCCTAAGAATAAGGCGCCGGAAGTTTCCGGCGCGTTAAGGATTAAGCCTTAAGCGTTAAGGCTTAGGCTTTAGACTGGGTTGCATCGTAAGCCAGGTCGGCTCCTGTCTTCTGCATCGTCGGTGCTTGTGCCCAGGCGCCATCATTGTGACCACGGTAGATGACGCGCTCACGGAAGATGTCAGACACTTCCGCTGCATCACCCGCTAACAGCGCTTTGGTGGAGCACATTTCAGCACACATGGGCAGCTTACCTTCGGCAATACGGTTGGAGCCGTATTTTGCTTTCTCTTCCGGGCTGTTGTCTTCTTCAGGACCACCCGCACAGAAGGTACACTTGTCCATTTTTCCACGCTCACCAAAAGCAGCATCGCTGGGGAACTGCGGTGCGCCAAACGGGCAGGCAAACAAGCAATAACCACAGCCGATACAGCCGTCTTTGTTGTGTAGCACGATGCCATCTTCGGTTTGATAGAAAACATCAGTAGGGCAGACGGCCATACAAGGCGCATCTGAGCAATGCATACAGGCCACCGAGATGGAGGTTTCACCTGGCTCGCCATCATTGATGGTAACAACGCGGCGACGCTGAATACCCCATTCGACTTCGTTTTCGTTTTTACATGCGGTGACACAGCCATTGCACTCGATACAGCGCTTGGAGTCACAGAGGAATTTCATTCTAGCCATAATCTGTTACCCCTTATGCGGTAGCTTTGTTGATACGACACAAGGTAACTTTCGTTTCCTGCATCTGAGTGACTGGGTCATAACCATATGTGGTGGCTGTATTTGCTGCTTCGCCAGTGACATAAGGTGCGGCGCCTTGAGGGTATTTATCGGTGAGATCTTTACCCTGGAAGCGGCCTCCGAAATGGAACGGCATAAATACAACGCCTGTATCAACACGGCGGGTAACCAATGCTTTAACGCGCACCTTACCGCCTTCGGCACCTTCCACCCACACATCGTCGCCATCCTTGAAGCCGATGTTGTTGGCATCTACCGGGTTTACTTCTACAAACATCTCTTGTTGAAGCTCTGCCAGCCAAGGATTAGAGCGGGTCTCTTCTCCGCCTCCTTCGTACTCAACTAAGCGGCCAGAAGTCAGGACAATCGGGTACTCTTTAGAGACATCTTTATCCTGAATTGATTTGTACAGGGTTGGTAAACGATAGATGGATTCAGCGTCATCCCATGTAGGATATTTGCTGACCAAGTCTCGGCGAGCGGTGTACAAGGGCTCACGATGCAGCGGTACTTTATCCGGGAAGGTCCAGACGACAGCACGGGCTTTGGCATTACCAAAAGGTGAGCAGCCATGTTTGATGGCGACACGCTGGATACCGCCTGAGAGGTCAGTTTTCCAGTTTTTACCTTCAGCCTGAGCTTTTTCATCAGCGGTTAGATCGTCCCACCAGCCGAGTTTTTTCAGTAACTTACCGCTGAATTCAGGGTAGCCATCTTTGATATCTGAATTTTTGGAGAAAGAATTCTCAGCCAGTAGGTTGACGCCTTCACGTTCCACACCAAAGCGGGCGCGGAAGGTTAAACCACCGTCAGCAACGGACTTGCTGGTATCGTATAAGATTGGCGTGCCAGGATGGCCTTGTTCCGCTGTTCCCCAACATGGCCAGGGCATGCCGTAGTATTCGCCTGATATCGGACCGCCTTCGCCTATTAACGTATCGTAGTTGAAGGTGTGCCAGTTTTTCTGGTGCAACTTCATACGCTCAGGACTTTGGCCGGTGTAACCAATCGTCCACATCCCTTTATTGAACTCGCGGGTAATATCTTCAATGACCGGCTGGTCGTTTTTGATTTCGATATTTTTGAAAAGCTGTTCAGCAAAACCGAGTTTTTTCGCAAATAGGTTCATGATCTCGTGATCAGGCTTTGAGTCAAAAAGTGGCTCAATGACTTGGTCACGCCATTGTAGCGAGCGGTTTGAAGCCGTGACAGAACCGTAAGTCTCAAACTGGGTACAGGCAGGCAACAGATAAACACCATCTTTGCGGTCGGACATAACGGCCGCATGGGTTGGATAGGGGTCAACTATGACCAGCGTATCGAGTTTTTCGATCGCTTTTTTCATCTCAACGCCACGCGTCTGGGAGTTAACAGCGTGACCCCAACAGACCATGACACGCAGATTGTCTTTCTGGTCGATATTCTCTTTATTTTCAAGTACACCATCAATCCAGCGAGACACCGGAATACCCTGGTCGTTGATGGGTTTTAGTTTGCGGTAGATGTTTTGATCAAAACGGTTTTGAATCCACTCCAGATCTACATTCCAGACCTTAGCCCAATGTGCCCAGGCGCCGTCGGATAAACCGTAGTAGCCAGGCAAGGTGTGTGACAATACCCCCAGGTCAGTCGCGCCTTGTACGTTGTCGTGACCTCGAAAGATGTTCGTTCCGCCGCCGGATTTTCCCATATTGCCCAGTGCCAGCATCAGGATGCAGTATGCACGAGTGTTGTTGTTACCGGTGGTGTGCTGGGTTCCACCCATACACCAGATAACCGTACCAGGACGGTTTTCAGCCAGTTCTTTAGCCGCGCGTCGCATCTGCTCGCCGGTTACGCCTGTTACATTCTCAACTTCGTCAGGTGTCCACTTACTGACTTCTTCGCGTACTTCATTCATGCCATAAACGCGTTGCTGGATGAACTGTTTGTCTTCCCAGCCGTTTTCAAAGATATGCCATAACATTCCCCAGACAAATGCGACATCAGAGCCCGGTCGAATGCGGATATACTCATTGGCGTGAGCAGCGGTACGGGTGAAGCGAGGATCAACGCAGATGATATGTGCTTTGTTACGCTCTTTTGCACGCAGAATATGCTGCATGGAAACCGGGTGCGCTTCAGCAGGGTTGGCGCCGATCAGGATAATAGACTTGGAGAAATGGATATCATTGAACGAGTTAGTCATTGCTCCATAGCCCCAGGTGTTTGCTACACCTGCTACTGTCGTAGAGTGACAAATTCGGGCCTGGTGGTCGACGTTATTGGTTCCCCAAAGCGAAGCATATTTACGGAAAAGGTAGGCTTGTTCATTGCTGAACTTAGCGGAACCTAACCAGTAAACAGAATCCGGGCCGGATTCTTCACGAACTTGCAGCATTTTATCGCCGACTTCGTCAATTGCCTGTTCCCAGGAGATCTTTTTCCATTGGCCATCAACCAGCTTCATTGGGTATTTTAAACGACGATCACCATGGCCGTGTTCACGCAGTGCAGCCCCTTTAGCGCAGTGAGCACCTAAATTGAAAGGATGATCAAAAGCAGGCTCCTGGCCAGTCCAGATACCGTTCTGGACTTCGGCGTAAACGCCGCAACCAACCGAGCAGTGTGAACAGATCGTACGTTTGATCTCAATCGCTGCACCTGTGGGTGCGGTGGCGGCCTCTGCTGGTTGCATCATGCCAGGTGCCATCATGCCTGCCGTTGCTACACCACCGGCAGCAATACCGGAATTTTGCAAGAAGCGCCGGCGGCTAAGGCCCAGTCCCGACGTCGAAGACGTAGCGGCGGACTGATCAGATTTTTTTGTTAGTCTCATGTTCTCAGATCCTCACCTGTACGGGTGTTAGTTACGTAATGTTTCGTAATAACTACGAACATGTTCAGTTTCCTGGTAACCAGCACTTTGTTTTTTTGCTTCTGGTTCTTCTGCTGTAACTTGCGCTTTAACGCTGCCGACAACGCTAGCAGCGCCAACTGCTGTTCCTGCCAGCCCCAGTGTTTTCAGAAACCCGCGGCGCCCTGTATCAGGCTTTTCTTGTTGGCTCATAATTTATCTCCGCTCTTTTAATCGTTCTTATAATCGTTCTGTAAGTCGCTTAGTTGTTAAGCAATCTGTTTTTATTCTTGTGCGCCTTCGCGTGCCGTTGGTGTCAGCTGCATAAACCAGTTATCTTCCTGTTGCATAAAAGCGTGTCCCAATAGGCCTGCCGCGGTGTAAAAAACGGCATTATCTGCACCTTGTAAGTCGATATAAAATCGATTCGCCCAGCTCTGTAAGTGCTGCTGCCAAAATTGATGTTGTGTGGCATAGCCGTGGCCCTTGGTAATTAACAGGCTCATCACTTCGCACAGTGCGGCGATGTGATCTTCGGGTTCTTTAACATTGGTTTGGCGCTCAAACCCGAGTCGGTTTAAATCCTCGCGTAACAGAACCAAGGGTTTTTCCATCAGGGAGCCTGTCAGATACCAACAGGCGAAAGGCATCAACTCACCCCGGCCGACCCCAATGAAGAGGTGGTGGTATTCATCATCTAATTGTCGTGGCTTGCTGTGTTTGGCGGCCAGTGCCAGCGTGCTCCAGGCTCTTGCCATGGGCGTATCCTCGTCCTGATCGGGTTCGAGGCTGGCCAGCCACTCTAATAGATCTTTTTCCGGTGTGCGGCGTAGTAATGTCGCCAGTAATGCGTAGATATCGGCTCTTAACTGGTCGGTTTCCTGCAGAGCAGGAGTCGTGTTGATCATGTTCATTGTGTATGACTCCTCGTTCTTACAGTTCAAGTTGTTTTTCAGGATTCTGAGTCAGGTCGACAAAAATATCTTTCACCCGGCAGTCTTCGCACATTTTTAAACGATTAAGCGCCTCTCCCTGAAACATGCGGTGCTCGCTGAGCTTGTCGAGCATTTTCTCGACAGTGCGGCGCGGTGCAAAAGGCTTGCTGCAGGTGATGCATTCGAAGGCCACGTCTGCATGAATCTCGATGGGTTGTTTACGCGTGTCTGATAGCAGTAGGCGCGATTCGAGTTGAATGGCGTTTTCCGGGCAGGCTCGTTCGCACAGGTTGCACTGCACGCAGTTCTGCTCGGTAAAATTAAGCGCCGGCTTTTCTCCTCCACTGGTCAGGGCTTGCGTCGGGCAAACCGCCACACAGGACAAGCATAATGTGCAGCTTGAGGCATTGATGCTCACTTGACCAAAAGGAGAGCCCGCCGGCAGGGTGAGGTGTTCAGGTAAGGATTGTGGTGCATGTTTAATGAGATGGTCTAATGCAACAAACAGCACGTCACGTTTATTTTCTGCTACTGACGTTACAGGATCAGGGATGACTGTAAAGAGGCTGTTTAGCTGCGCCGGTAAGGCTGCCGCTAATTCCTCAGCTCCAATGAATTGCAGTTGGGATTCGTTATAGCCCAATCCGCTCAGCATTCTTTGCGTGAGTTTAACTTCGCGTTTGAGCAATGTACGCATGGATTCAGGGACAGCCGGTGTATCCAATAGCAGTATTTGAGTAGCACCTGCTGCCAGCGCTGCCAGCCATATTTCCTGTCCAGCGGCGGAAATCTCTTCCAGCTCAATGGGAATCAGGTTGCCTGGCATTTGGGGTAACAGTTGAGTAAGCAGCTGTTGCCCTTGTTCGTGGTCATGAAATAACAGAGCAGGTTGAGTACCATCGGCTTCTTTATAGGCATGCAGTAGTTTCTGCATGTAGTCCAGAAGACGAACTGGCTTAGGTAGCGTGTAGCTGATGGCACCGGTTGGGCAGGCCGTAGTACAGCCGCCTGCACCATGACAAAGGTACGGGTCGATATTGATCAGATCTTTAATTGAGCTAATGGCATCGGCAGGGCATACATCCAGACATCGGGTGCAGCCGGTCTGGCCACGGTTGGAATGCGCGCAGATATCGTTATTTACCTGCAAGTATCGCGGTTTTTCAAATTCACCGATGTAGTCGGGAAGCTGGCTTATGACATCACTAAAATTGTCGGCGTCAGGTGCCAGGTGGAAATAACCGGCAGGTGCCAGTTCTGTGCTAAACAGTGAGTTTTCACCCAGGTTCAGAATTAAATCAAATGAGGCGCGCTTCTGAGTGAGTTTTGCCAACTCGATCGATTGCTCTTCGTGTTGAACGGTGACTTGAAACTGCCCTAAAAAGCCCTTGATAGCCTCTATTTTTGTCTGATAAACCGGAAGTTCAGCTGCCGCTTGCAGTGCTTGTTCAATATGAGCGCTGTCGGTATTACGAATAGCTTCGGTGCAAAGTAGGGTGATGCTGGCCATTTCTTTGAGCTGCCCGGCAGCCAGACGAATCATATCTTCAGAGCCGGTAATCAGCAGATGCCCCTGGGTGCTAAAGCTCACCGTGGCAGGTGCCAAATTGTGCGGCGGCGTGATCTTAGCTTGTGCCGCTTGTCGTGCCAGATTGTTCAGGGATTGCTCGTTTGTCATTTAATACCTCACCTGACCACTCACAACATGTGCAACCTTTAGTGATTACGGACAGTCTGTCTTTGGTATCGACAGCTGTTTATTATTCATGTTGTTAGCGGTACAACCTGTTCTCACCCGGACAGGTTGTTGTCACTGTTATATATAAAGCAAAAGCGAAACCAGAAAAATCTGAAAAAAGCGACTTGAAGTGGGTATAGATCAGGGCGCTTTGTTTCGAATTGCTTAAGAGCGGGACATATTGTCTGCCTGTCCCATGGCCTGTGTATCAATTCGGCGCGCTAGCCTTGTAAGTCAGCGTCACCCAGGTCGTCATCGATCTCAGTAAAGTCTTGGTTTTTGATCTCAGCGAGTCGGTTTGCTTTTTGATTATTGTCCGGTTTGCCGGCGTTTTCCTGGCTGGTATCTGTTTGTGTATCACTCTGTAGCTGTTCAGTTGCATCGGATGCGTCAGTTGAATCTATGGAGGGTTTTTGTGTTAGCTCTTCGTTTAGTTCTTCGTTTAGTTCTGATGTCAGTTGTTCTTGCTTTTCATGCAGCCAGCCACGCATTTTGGCGGCTACTTCTTGGGCCAACACAGGGATTTTGCTCAAATCATCGTCATAGTCATTGAGTCCATCCCTGACATTGAATTGCGGCATATTAAACAGTTTGCGCAAGGCTAAGTTGCGAAGTTCATCGCTGACGCCGGAAGATAAAAACTGACTGAAGTCTGATTTTTCGCCCAGACTCTCGATGGGAGGCATATCTTCATCGGTGAGTAGGGGGGCTAACTCTTGTTCGTGTGCTTGGTTGTGTTGGTGGCTCTGGTCGTTGTCCTTGATGTCCTCGTTGATGCTGTGAGGCTCACAAGGTTGCTCGTCGGACAGTACCTCCGGGAAAGCTGTCGAGGGCTCAGCGAGATTCGAAGAAAATGCCCCGGAAGCAGTTGTGTCAGAGGTAGATGGGTCATAGGCAGATAGGTTAGAAACAGACAGGTCAGAGGTAGATGGGTCATAGGCAGATAGGTTAGAAACAGACAGGTCAGAGGGAGATGGATCAGAAGTGATGTTGTCTGCTGTTGATACGCGGCTATCCGTTTTGCTGGTTGAATCTTCGGGTGTTTGTGCCTCAGCGGCCCGCTCAGATTTCAGACGAGACCAGCGAGAAATAAATGATTTATCGCTCACTGCTGCGCCCCTTACCTTTTTTCTTCTTTTTCTTACCTTCGTCTATCAGTTCTCCGTGAATTCCAAGGTAGCTATCTATCCAGCACTGCACAGCAGCAGGCATCGGTGTTTCCAGTATTGTGTGTTCTCCATCCATAAAAGAGGCGGCTTTGTCCTGGCTGGCAGTAATATGTATTGCTGTTAATGTGTTGTTGGTTTCGTCTTCGTTACACAGTACGAAAAGATGCGGGAAGGCCGAGTTTAAATTGAAGCGATAGGCGCTGCGTTCATCTTTGTGAAGCTCCAGTTCAACATTGACATACCCTTCGCGCTTGGCTTCGTCAGGCATTAATTCCTTAATGCTCCAGCGCTCGGTTTCCCAGCCGCGCGTCAGTATTGATTCATGCTGTAGCGCAACTTGCATGGGCCAACGATCAGTGCTTTTGACAGCTGTCATCATTCGATTCCCGTTCTCAGTGAAAATAAACCTATCTAAAGCCTTAGCAAAGGGCGGGCCATTACTGTCTTTAGAAAGCCATAGAACTGAATGGGTGTTGTTTTAAAAGGCATCAGGGAGATATTGGGGGGCGTCAGGGGAATGGTTTTGAAGCCGCGTCCTATTTAGCCTGGGTAATATTGGCAAAAAAGGGACAGTCAGAACAGCATGTGGGACATTTTGGCCTATTGTATTAGTGCGAAGTCATCCAATCCCGTCTGATTTGATCCGGATATTCTGGTACTTGTGGTAAATCTGCTGGCTTTTGTTAGGAAGGAACAGAAATTGCTTGGTCAGTATCAGTGAATAAAAAATTAGCGAGCATTCTCATGACAAGTTCCTCTATATTGAATATTAAGAGTCCCCATCAAGAGAAAAATACGGCGTTGGTACTGAGTAAAGCGGCGACTCATTTAACGGAATCAGTGCAAGCGTTTGATGAAAAGGGAGAGCTTCGTGATATTGAGGTAGCGTGTGAACGCCCGCTGACGATTTATCTTAATAAGCGTGAAATAGTCACCCTGATGACATTGGGCGGAGACCCTGAAGCATTAGTGCTCGGCTATTTACGTAATCAGGGGTTTATTCTTGCGCTGGAAGAAGTGCTCGCTGTCCAGGTGGACTGGGATGTTGAGGCGGCGGTGGTCGTCACAGAGGGGGAACCGCCGGGGCTGGAGGAGAAGTTACAGCAGCGTACGGTAACCAGCGGCTGTGGGCAGGGCACTATGTTTGGCAGTTTGATGGATAAATTGGCGGAAGTGTCTTTGCCCAAAGCAAACATTAAACAAAGCACTGTTTATGCGTTGCTAAATAACCTTAATTTGCACAATGAAACCTACAAAAATGCGGGTGCTGTGCATGGTTGTGCTATTTGTGAAGGTGACGAGGTGGTTGCCTTTGTCGAAGATGTTGGACGGCACAACGCTGTAGATACGTTGGCAGGAAGGATGTGGCTGGATGGCATCAGTGAAGAGAATAAAATTTTCTACACTACGGGGCGTTTAACATCTGAGATGGTGATTAAAGTAGCTCAGATGGGAATTCCGGTGTTGTTATCCCGTTCGGGTGTAACACAGATGGGATTAGCATTGGCCATAGAGCTGGGTATCACCATGTTAGCCCGTGCTAAAGGAAAGCACTTTTTATTATTTAGTGGTAAAGATTCGCTGATACTGGATGCGCTGCCGTCACGTAAAACTGACGTTGCGGATGTTGTCTCGTGAGTGAATTGCCTCCTGCCTTTTTAAACGTGCGTCAGCTGACAGAATATCTCCATCTGAATGAGAAAAAAATCTATGTGATGGCGGCAGAAGGTAAAATCCCTGCAACTAAACTGACCGGCAAATGGTTGTTTCCAAAAGTACTGGTGGATCGTTGGTTGTTGGATAGTTGCCACGGTGGTTTACTGACAGACCGTCTTATATTGGCCGGCAGTGATGACCCGCTACTGCAAGCGGTGGCTATTCGCCTTACTCAGCAGCTCAGGGCGCAGGCGTTATTTAGTTATACTGTATCAGGAACAACCATGGGGCTGGAGCTGTTAGCACAAGGTCATGCGGATGCATGTGTCATCCATTGGGGAAGAGCTGAAGAAAGTGAAGTGCGTCATCCTGCATTAATACAGCAATACAACCCGTCCAAAAACTGGATTCTTGTGCATCTTTTTTGCCGTAGTCAGGGTTTGATTGTGCGTGCGCAGGATCAGTCACGTTTTGAAGATCCTGACGTAGCGATGCATCAGAGTACTCGCTGGGTCATTCGTCAGCAGGGAGCCGGTTCGCAGCGTTTCCTTAAAGAATGGCTCATGTCGTATTCCTGTCCCTTTGAGCGTTTGACAGTAAGTCATACGGCTTACTCTGAACGAGAGATGGTCTCCATGATCGCGACAGGTGAGGCTGATATCGGTCCGGGTACGCTCAGTGCTGCAAAAGAGTTTGGTTTAGGGTTTATTCCGGTATGCGAGGAAAGCTTTGATCTGGTGGTACCCAGAGGCGTTTATTTTCGGCGTTTGTTGCAGCAGTTGTTTGAGTTTCTGCGGGGCCCTGAAGGAATGATGCTGGCAAATCGACTGCAAGGGTATAACCTCAATCGTAGCGGGCGATTATTGTGGAATGCAGATGGCGAATAACAAATGACTAGAGGTGATAGCGCCTGAGTGTTTAGCTGGGCTGAGCGGCATTGGCTTGTGAGTGGGGTATGCTGCGACGATTGATACGCTGAGCCGAGGTTAAGCCGTCGAGTATTGCTTCTAACTCACTGTCTTCAGATAGGTTAGCTTGTCGGAGCAGGTACACTGAAAACACAGTACCTTCGCCTGGGATGGAGGATACTCTGATGTCTCCACCATGGCGACGAATAATGCCGTAACTGACCGAGAGTCCGAGGCCGGTACCCCCCTTTTTGGTTGTAAAGAACGGATCAAAAATATGCTGTAAGTCTTCCTTTTTTATACCCTGTCCTTTGTCTTTTATCTGTATGACGATACCTTTTACATCACCTTTTAATCCGCCTTTTGATTCATCGTGTTTATTCTCTTTATCAATCCAGTCCGTTGTGTGTATCTGGATTTTTCCGGGCTCAGTCAGCGCATGAGAAGCGTTAATGATCAGGTTAACTAACACTTGTTGTACCTGCTGATAATTGACTTGTACCGGGCAGTTGGCAGTGTAATATTTCTCTATACTTACCTGCTGTTTGTCGAGTGCGTGAGAAACTAAAAGCAGAGTGTCATCTATAACCTGATTAATCGGGTAGCTTTCATAGTTGTCGACGTAATGATCAGGGCGGCTGTATTGTAATAAGTTATTGATCAGTGAACGGATGCGGTATACCTGCCGGATCACCATGTCGACTTCTTCTTGAGCGGGTTCAACCGCATCACCCAGTTCGGCCACCAGCAAATCGATATTGCCGAGTATGACAGCAACGGGGTTATTTATTTCATGTGCAATACCTGCTGTTAGTTCGCCTAAGACAGCCAGCTTTTCATTGGCTAAAAGCTTTTTACGGGTGGTTTTGAGTAAGCGAATATGTTGTTTTAGTGCTTCGGTTCTGTTGCGCAGTGAGCGGGTGCGTTTTTCTACAGTGACTTCCAACTGGTCGTGGGCTTGTAAAATTACTTGTTCACGGTTTTCCAGCAGATCCAGCATGGCATCAAATTGCTGCGCAAGATCAACCAGTTCATCAGAGGTATTTAACTTACCGATGCGCTGATGAATCGAGCCATCATCGCGTACCGCGGTGACGACCGAGTGAATGCGCGCTAAAGGCCGCAGTAATAAGCGCGTATGGCGTAGTATGATAAACCCAGAGACCAGCATAATCAGGCCAATCAGACTGCCTGATTCGAACAGCGTTTTATAATAAATGGTATTGAACGGCGCTTCATTAAAACCGGTATAGATCATACCAATACGTTGATTATTCAAGTCAAGCAGTGGTTTGTAAGCCGAGATATACCAGTCATTGACCACAAATGCCCGATCGATCCAAGTGAGTCCTTGCGTCATCACATGCTGATGGACTTCAGCAGATACACGGGTACCAATAGCGCGCTCCTGCAAAGAGATCTGCTTGTTATCGCTGATGCCCGGGTTCTGGGGGACGTTGGTACTGATGCGCACATCATCCAGAAATAAGGTGACCGTACCGATTCCGCCTTCGGGAAGCGTACCCGGCCCATAGACCAAATCCCGAATGGTATCGACTGCCTCAGTGGTGTTGTTAAGGATTCTGCCGGCATCCAGAATCCCGATCAGTTTACCTAACTCATCGTTAACCGGTAATAAGGTTCTGATCAGCATCGCGCTTTCTTCAATCAGGCGATTACTCGGGATGGCTTTGGGCGTTTTCGTGAGTGTTATTTGCGCCTGCTGTACGAGGTCTGCATTGATGAGGTCGAGCATTTTCTTATCGAGTACGGTCAGGCCTGTTAAAGACTCTCCCTGGTATAGGCGAGGCAGTAACGGGGCTAGTGCAGGATCTTTGATATCAGCAATCAGCATTGTAGGTAGAAAACGAAAAAAATCCAGTTGCCGCCCTTGGCGTGTTTGCATGAGCTGCACCTGAATGTCGCGTTGGTTACCAAGCTGTAGGTTGGTACGAAACTCAAAGCTACTTGCCAACTGGGTGAGTGTGTTGAGCTGCGCTTGTTGCATGATGTCCAGCGTCCCCTGAGCCACTGACAAATCAGCACGAACTTTCATATACAGCTGCCGGTCAGTGTAGCTACTGGTCCAATAGGCTGAGAGCATCGCAAAACCTATGGCAGTGAGGACCAGTGGACCTAAGGTCAACAACAAAAGCTTGTTGCGCAGTGAACTATTAATTTTATGCCACAAGGCAGTGATCATGTGACTGGCTCAGCTTCAACTTCAACTTCAACTTCAGCTTTAACTTCAACTTTAACTTCAACTTCGACTTCGACTTCAGCATGAGCAAGCGAGTGCTCTGCTGCTGCCCAACTGGTCAGCTTCCGATCCAGTGTTTTTCTTGAAACGCCAAGGGTCCGGGCAGCAGAAGACTTATTGCCGTCATGTTGCGCGAGTGTTTGCAGGATATGATGTTTTTCGACGGCTTCCATCGACCAGCCAGCAAAGTTACCTATAGATTTAGCGTCGTCTGCGTTTTGCTCGCGGAAATATTCAGCGGGTAGTTTTCCTAATAAAATGCAACGCTCAATCAGGTTTTTCAGCTCTCGGATATTGCCAGGCCAATGATAATGTTGCATCTCTCTGAGGTCGTCATGACTGAAAGGAATGGCTGCCAATCCGAGTTCTCGTGACAGCGTATTAGAAAAATGATGAATCAGCTCGGGAATATCTTCGCGACGATCTCTCAGCGGAGGTAAGGTGATACTTAGTACGTTGAGACGATAATAAAGGTCTTCACGGAAGCGTCCCGCTGCGACCTCTTCCTTTAAATGACGATTAGTTGCCGCAATAATACGCACATCAATACTGATCTCCTGCTCACTGCCAACGGGGCGCACCGCTTTTTGTTCTAAGGCACGTAGTAGTTTAGCCTGCATCAAAACCGGCATTTCACCCACTTCATCGAGAAACAGCGTGCCGCCGTTGGCAAAACTGAATAAGCCATCACGTGCTTTTACCGCTCCGGTGAACGAGCCCTTCGTGTGTCCGAACAGTTCTGCTTCTAATAAATCAGGTGAGATTGCGCCGCAGTTAATAGGAACAAAAGCGCCACTGCGATTACTGAACTGGTGCAGCATACGCGCAGCGAGTTCTTTGCCGGTACCCGATTCACCTTCGATCATGACGGCAGAAGGTGTCGGAGCGACACGATGAATGACTTCCTGTACCTGGCGGATTGATAGGCTGTTTCCCATCATATCGGTAATCGGAAATGCTTTTTCGATCTCTCGTTGTAAGACGAAGTTGGCTCTGGCCATCGCGCGGCGTTGAAGGCAGCGTTCAACCGCATTCATCATCTGCTCCAGCCGAAAAGGCTTGAGGATAAAGTCGCTGGCACCAGCCCGTAACGCTTTGATGACAATTTCAAGGTCAGCAAAGGCCGTCATGAAAATAATGTCGCTATTGTGTTGTGCTTGCTGCAGCGCTTCGTGCCATTCCATACCGGAGCGGCCGGGTAAATTGATATCGACAATAAGGAGGTCAAAATGGCAGCGTTTGCGTAACTCTTCTGCTTCTTCGACACTTCCGGCCGTCTCTACTAACGCAAATTTCTTCTTGAGTGCTTTATTCAGAAAACTGCACATCCCTGGCTCGTCATCAACGACTAAGACTGAAACGGCTTTAGGCTTTGCGCTGGATTTATCTGAATCCGGATTCATTTAAGTCTCTCTGCGTGACCCTTACGGGTAAGCGGTTGATCAAACGCCTATGCATAAGGGTCAAATTGACCCGATAGACCTTAAGGTTGGTCATTATGACCCATGTGTATTTGTTTTGTAGCTAGAACTATTGTCTTGGTCAGTGTTTACAGAGAGCAGGAGTCAAGATCTCTTTTTATTAAAAAATAATAAAATCAACAAGTTGAAGTGATTGTTTACACCGGATTTTAACTACTATGAGGTTGGCACTTTAATTGCTTTTGAGGCTATAGCGACACTAATATTATTTATGGGCACAAAACGATGAAAAAATGGATCTCATGTTTGTCTTCAATTACTTTGCTATTTTGTCTGTCACTAACGGTTAGTGCTGCAGAAAATATTATTCGACTGGCAACCACTACCAGCACTTATAACTCCGGTTTGCTTGATGAATTACTGCCAGTATTCGAGCAAAAATATGGCGCTAAAATTCATGTTCTCTCTGTCGGCACAGGCAAAGCGTTGCGTATGGGTCGCGATGGTGATGTGGATTTACTGATGACGCACGCTCCGGCAGCAGAAAGAACGTTTATTGAACAGGGGCACGGTATCGAGGCACAAAGCGTTATGTATAACGACTTTGTTGTGGTCGGCCCAAGCAATGACCCTGCTGGTATACAAGGCGGCTCTGATGCTGTCAGTGCATTGCGTGCCATTGCTGAAAGCCAGTCTGTGTTTATTTCCCGCGGTGATGATTCGGGTACTCACAAAAAAGAATTAGCGTTATGGGAGTCAGCGGGTGTTGCGGCGGGATTTGACGGTTATAAAGAGATTGGCCAGGGAATGGGTAAAGTGCTCCAGGTCGCTGATGAACTTCAGGGGTATACCTTGACTGACCGTGGTACCTGGTTGGCTTATCAGCATCGTCTGCAACTCAAAATGATGGTTGCGGGTGAGGAACGCTTATTTAATCCTTATCAGGTGATTCTGGTGAATCCTGCGCGCTATGAAGGTCTTAATACCGAAGGTGCCCGGGCATTGGCGCAGTGGCTGGTTTCAGCAGAAGGGCAAACATTGATCAATAATTTTCGTATCAATGGCGAAGTGCTGTTTCATGGATCGGCTCAACAAGTGGTAACGAATCAATAACCATGCAGAGTACATCAGTTGTAACTAGTCGTATGGACTACTGATGGACATGAGTCTGTTGAGTACCTGTAAAGAAGCTCTGGCGTTGTTATTCAACCTGGATGCTGAGTTATGGAGCATTATTGGTGTTTCTTTCAGGGTATCTATTATGGCCATTTTATTATCGGCGATACCGGCCATACTTGTTGGTTTTTTGTTAGCGATAATCGATTTTCCGGGGCGCTGGGTGCTGATCGCGGTGTTTAATGCGCTAATGTCAGTGCCGACCGTTGTTATAGGGCTAACGCTGTATTTGCTGTTATCACGTAACGGGCCTTTTGGTGAGTTGCACCTGTTATTCAGTCAGCCGGCGATGGTGATCGGGCAAATCCTTCTGTGCTTTCCTATCCTGGTTTGTATGAGCCATGCCGCCTTTCAGGGTATTGACCGGCGCGCATGGGAAACGGCACGCACACTTGGCGCGCATTGCGGCAGGGCCGCGATTACCTTGGCGTGTGAAGCGCGATTCGCTTTATTGGCCGCTATGCTGGCTGGCTTTAGCCGGATTATATCTGAAGTGGGTTGTTCAATGATGGTGGGCGGAAATATTCTCGGTTATAGCCGTAATATTCCGACAGCCATCGCACTGGAAACCAGTAAAGGGGAGTTCGCTCAGGGCATTGCATTAGGCTTGGTGTTGCTGCTTTTAGCGCTGGTATTGAACTTTGCGTTGGCCTCAGTGCGTGGTAAAGGGCAGCTGGTCTGAACAACTAGGTTTGAAGGTGTCGGTCTGAAGAGAGAAGTCATCAATTACTTTATGAGGGAACTCGCGTGGGCCTTGAATTAAACATAGATAATCTTGTGAAGCGCTTCGCAACTCGTGAGTTGTTCACTATTGAGAAGCTGCGGATCACGGAAGGTGAAAGCTTGCACTTAAAGGGTGAAAATGGTGCGGGTAAAACCACCTTGATGAAAATTATGGCGGGGCTGGAAAAGCCCTGCAGCGGTAAGGTAATGGTAACGCCAAAACAGCGTCGTTGGTGGTCAAACCGGATTCATCCAGATGTGATTTATTTACACCAGACCCCGTATGTTTTTATGAGCACAGTTATTGATAACCTTGCTTATGGCCTGAAGCTTCGCGGGGGGAGCCGGCAAGAGGTTAAAACCAAAGTGCAGCAGGCTTTGGTATGGGCTCGGTTAGGGCATCTTGCAGAGCATCCCGCTTGTTCGCTTTCCGGTGGTGAAAGACAACGGCTGGCGCTAGCGCGTGCATGGATCTTAGCGCCGCGTATACTCTTACTCGACGAGCCTACCGCTAATCTGGATCGTCATTCAGTCAGCACGGTAGCAGAACTGGTCAGGCAGCTGTTGGAGCAGGGAACCACCGTTATGGTTTCAAGTCATCAGAGTAATCGGGTGACAGAACTCTGTACGCGTCACCTCCTATTGGAAAGTGGTGCTCTTCACGAAAGCTCTTCTCTCGAAAGTGTGGTTCATGAAGTTGTTACCAATGAAGTTGATACCCAGATGGAGCTGCAACGCTATGTCCAGCACTGAGCAGATAACCGCGGTGGTGCTGGCCGGAGGTAAGGCCAGCCGAATGGGAGGTGTCGATAAAGGGTGGATGGATCTAAACGGAAAACCATTGATTCATCATGTATTGGATAGAATATTGCCACAGGTTTCTCGTTGCCTGATCAATGCAAATCGTAGCTTGGATGCATACGGCACATTGAGTTTGCCGGTCATAACAGACCTTGAAGCTGGTTTTGAAGGTCCTCTGATGGGGATTGCTACCGGTTTGCATCATGCGACTACTGATTGGGTATTATTTGTTCCTTGTGACGGGCCTTTCTTACCAGAAACGTTGGCCACACGAATGCTGGACAGAGCCATGCAGCAGGGTGCAGACATAGCCGTGGCTCATGATGGCAAGCGTCTTCAGCCGGTGGTGGCTTTAATAAAAAGAAACTTGCTGGAAAGCGTACAGGCTATATTGGCAGAAGGTGAGCGCAAGATAGATCGTTGGTATGCGCAGCAACGTATGGTTGATGTTGATTTTTCAGATTACCCGGATGCTTTTGTTAATGTAAACCGTAAAAGCGATATTGACGAATTACAGCAGATGCCCAAATTACTAGGACTGGCTGCCTGGAGTGGTACCGGTAAAACGACCTTGCTCAAACAGTTATTACCTGTGCTTAAAGCACAGGGGATCAGGGTGGGTGTAATAAAACATGCTCATCATCAGTTTGATGTAGATCACCCAGGTAAGGATAGTTACGAGCTTCGTCATGCCGGGGCTGATCAGATGCTGATCTGTTCTTCTAAACGCTGGGCGCTAATGGTTGAAGAACATCAGGAGGGTAGGCCATCGCTGTCAAAAATGCTGCACCAGTTAGATCATTCCAAATTGGATCTGGTGTTAGTCGAAGGTTTCAAAAAAGTCAGTTTTCCGAAGATTGAGCTTTATCGTCAAGAGGTTAATAAACCGCAACTTCATGTGAACGATGAAAATATTATCGCGGTTGCCTGCGATGAGGTTATTTCATTGGACAGTGATATTCCGTTATTAGATCTGAATAATATTCAGCAAATTGCCGCGTTTATTCAGCACTATTTAAAAGGAGAGAGATCATGAGCGACGCCATTAATTGCTTTGATCCGGTAGCGAATCCTGGCGGGATGTTAACGGTTGCAGAGAGTGTTGCACGTATTCTGTCTCAAATAGCCACGCCGGAACAGGTTGAAACGATACCCCTTTCGCAGGCCATCAATCGGGTTCTGGCTGAAGATCAGGTGTCTGTTTTTGATGTTCCACAACAGACTAATTCAGCGATGGATGGCTATGCTATTGGCGCGGCAGAACTTTCCTCTGAAAAAAACGCCTCTCAGAAGCAGCACAGGTTCACAGTTGTTGGTCAGGTATTAGCAGGCGGAGCCTACGCCGGCACTTTGGCTGCAGGTGAAGCCGTTGAGATCATGACCGGTGCTGCTTTGCCTGTCGGCGCAGACTCGATCGTTATTCGTGAAGCGGTGACACGAGAGAGCGGGCAAATATTCTTCTCCGGTAGCGTGGAAACAGGGCAGCATGTACGCCTCAAAGGTGAAGATATTAAATCGGGTTCGGTAGCCTTGTCTGCCGGGAGTTTAATTCGACCTCAAGAACAAGGTCTGCTGGCCTCGTTAGGCATGCAGAACGTCGCCGTATTTAAGCCTTTGCGTGTTGCCATTTTTTCGACAGGTGACGAAGTGGTCGCCCAAGGGCAAGCCTTACCGGAAAATTGCATTTATGATACTAACCGTTTTACGCTTACAGGCTTATTGCAGCGAATGGGATGTTCTGTTGTCGATTTGGGCATAATTGAAGACTCGCAAGTCACTATGCAACGCGTATTAAGTGAAGCATCTCAGCAAGCTGATATGGTAATCTCATCGGGTGGAGTGTCGATGGGCCAGGCAGATTATATCAAACAAGCACTGGAAGCTGTCGGTGATATAGGTTTTTGGCGGGTTGCAATGCGACCAGGTCGGCCATTGGCTTTTGGTAAGGTGGGCCAGGCCCCGTTTTTTGGTTTGCCAGGAAATCCTGTTGCCGTGATGGTAACTTTTTTGCAATTTGTGCAGCCAGCCCTTAGAAAAATGATGGGGCAGAAGGGATGGCAGCCCATTAAAATGATGGCTGTAGCAGAAGAAAAGATTAAATCACGTGCAGGGCGTATCGATTACAGTCGGGGCGTCTATCGTATTAATGATCAGGGTGAGTTGGTGGTGCAAACCACCGGTGCACAAGGGTCTGGAATTTTAACCTCGATGGTGCAGGCCAATTGTCTGATCGAGATCGGGGAGCAATATAGCCAGGTTGAAGCGGGTGATCGAGTCTTGATTCAGCCTTTCAGCGATCTGCTGTGAAGTGACCGGCTATAAAACGAAGGTGGAAAATGGCTAGCGAGCAACTGGTAGACCGGTTTGGAAGACAGATCACTTATTTACGGATTTCAGTAACTGATCGTTGCGATTTTCGTTGTGTGTACTGTATGAGTGAGAAGATGACTTTCCTTCCACGCGCACAAGTGCTATCGCTGGAGGAGATTCATGCGATAGCGCGGGCATTTACTGAGCTGGGCGTTAACAAAATTCGTTTTACCGGAGGTGAGCCGCTGGTACGCAGAGATGTTGTTAAGCTGTTTAAAGGGGTCGGTGCATTGCCAGGCTTAAAGGACTTCTGCTTAACCACCAATGGATCGCAATTGCCCCGTTATGCTCAACAGCTTAAAGATGCTGGGTTAACACGAATTAATATCAGTTTAGATAGCCTGCAGGAAGATCGTTTTAAAACGCTGACACGCACCGGTAATTTAGAGCAGGTCATTGCCGGAATTGATGCGGCCTGTGATGTTGGCTTTAAAGGCATCAAGTTGAACAGCGTCGTGTTGCATGGCCGCAATGATGATGAAGTTGTTGATCTGGTAAGATTCGCGCGCGAAAAAAAGATCGATCTTAGCTTTATTGAGGAGATGCCGTTAGGTGTGATTGCTGAGCATGATCGTGCAGAAACTTATTTTAGTAGTGATCAGGTAAAAGCCTTGATCACCGAGCAGTTTCCTCTGATGCCGACAACAGAGTCGAGTGGCGGCCCGGCAAAGTACTGGCGCATGCAAGACAGTCATAGCCGTATCGGTTTTATCTCCCCGCATAGCCATAATTTTTGTGGTGACTGTAATCGGGTTCGGGTCACGGCTGAAGGGATGCTGCTCTTATGTTTGGGTAACGAACACTCAGTCGATCTTAAAGCGATACTGCGCCGCTATCCGGGTGATCTTGAGCGTTTAAAAGAGGAGATACGTAAAGCCATGCAGCATAAGCCTGAAGAGCACCGTTTTACCGCGGATGGGGATGTTCAAATAGTTCGCTTTATGAATATGACAGGAGGCTAGTCGTAAAAATCGGCGGCGTTGTCTGATTAGCGTGAAAATACCGGCAGGATTTTTGCCATCTTCATGGGGACAATGCGCCGTGTCGTTGCGTAACCGACCTGAAAAAGCGCGTTCTTTTGTTCGGCATTGAGGCGAAACTCGGTAGGCGAGATACTACCGGCATGAATAACAACTGTGGAATGCCAGAAGTGTTCACTAATGTATTCTCTGGACATCGTCGTCATAAATGTCCGGATTAATAATGACAAATAGCCAATCAGCGGAAAATACCTGATTTTCTTTGTCTCCGCTCTTTCTTGAATACTACTTAGTCGAAACACCACCACCGGTGATCCGTCTCCGGCCCAGTCTTGTTGCAAAGACTCCTCTGATAGAATGCTACCATCCACCATCAGGTGTCCTTCAAATTCTTTGAAGCTGAAAATAATCGGAATTGACATCGAAAAACGCACGGCCAACGAAACTTTAAGATGGGGTGTTCTTTTTTTATCGAAAACGACGGGTAGTCCGGAACGAACATCGGTGGCTACCACATGAAAAGGATATTCAAGATCGGCGAAAGTAGCGCCGTTGAGTTTATTGTCCATCCATTCTTCGAAACGATTTCCTGTCGACAGCCCTCCTGTGCGTAATAACCGATAGAGTGACTGGCCTAGGAATTGGCTAAAATCGGTTTCTTCAGCGATAATTCTGATCTGATTAAGAGAATAGCCTGCTGCAAATAAGGCGCCAACAATACTCCCTCCTGAAACTCCGACCAGTGATGGAAACCGGAGCCCCATCTCCTTAAGCGCCGTTAATACACCAATATGCGCAGAAAGCCTGCTCCCCCCGCCCGCTAATACTGGCACGATGAAAGCGGGTGTCATTTCATTAGGCATGGTAAAACTTGTTTTTGATTCCGCTGTTATATCCATTATTTGAATCCTGCTGTTGCAAGATGAATGTTAAGCGCATGTTACTGTTAGCGAGATGACAACAAAGGTTCATCCATAGATTTAGTATAAATGAAGTATAGTCGAAGCATTTTCAAACGCGTGCAGATATGAATTCGCCTATTTGATGGGGCCATCTGCGATAGCAGACTCACTTTATTTTAATATTCATTAAACTTGTGTATGGTGTTGCTACCAAAGTATGAGGTGTTTGGTCTTAAGGGCTAGTAGTTGATCATTGCTATTAAACGCTAGTCTGGCCATCCCGGCAGAGGTTTGATGAGGTTAATATGGTTTCATGAGCTCTTAGAGGTCTCATTAGATAGATCAGGCGAATGTTCTACTTGAGAATATTCGCCTGATACTATTTTAAGGACATAACATGCAAACTATTGTAATTGTCGGAGGCGGTGCAGGCGGCCTTGAGCTAGCAAGCCGGTTAGGTCACCAACTGGGCAAAGCTAAAAATAAACAGGCTGAAATTATTCTGGTAGATAAAAACCGCTCGCATATCTGGAAGCCGTTATTACATGAAATCGCTACCGGCTCTTTAGATATCAATACGGATGGTGTGAATTATCGCGCCCATTCCAGTTTGCACCATTATCAGTTCCAACAAGGAACGATGATCGGTATAGATCATGCTAAAAAGGTGATCAATCTACAGGCGCTGAATGATGAAGAAGGCAAAGAGGTACTACCTGAACGAGAAATTGCCTATGACATATTAGTCATGGCAGTGGGTAGCGTGAGTAATGATTTTGGCACGCCGGGGGTGGCTGAGAATTGCTATTATCTGGACTCTCACCAGCAGGCTGAGCGTTTTCACCGGTCAATGCTAAATCACTTCCTCAGGATTAATCAGCAGTCTGATCAAAGTGTGCTTCAATTAGCGATTGTCGGAGGCGGGGCGACAGGCGTAGAACTGGCAGCCGAACTTTATCATGTGGCAGACTTGCTTAAAGTGTATGGAATGCCGCAGATGTCAGCCAAGCGCTTAAAAATCTCGCTGATTGAAGCGGGCCCGCGTTTGCTTCCTGCTTTACCTGAGCGGATCGCGACCTCGGTACGCCGTGAGTTACAAAAACTCGGTGTGCAGATTCTGGAAAACACCCGGGTCATTGGTGCTGATCAGGAAGGATTTGAAACCGAAGGTGGAAGCCGTGTAACAGCAGATTTAACCGTATGGGCGGCGGGCGTTAAAGCGCCGGATTTTGTTAAATCCTTGCCACTGTTTGAGACAAACCGGATTGGTCAGATACTCGTTAAACCGACCTTACAGAGTACTACTGATGATAGGGTCTTTGTGATTGGTGACTGTTGTGCATGTCAGCAACCGGATGGCAACTGGGTCCCGCCCAGAGCACAGTCAGCTCATCAGATGGCCGACCTGGTACGCAAGAACATCAAATTACAGATGCAAAATAAAGTACTGCAGCCTTATAACTATAAAGATCATGGATCTTTGGTGAACCTGAGTAAGTACAGCACGGTAGGCAGCCTGATGGGGAATTTGAATAAAGGCACAATGTTTGTCGAAGGACGTATCGCACGCTTTGTTTATATCTCTCTGTATCGCATGCATCAGATAGCGATTCATGGCTGGCTGAGAGCCTCCGGTGTGATGTTGGCGCAGAAAATTGGCAGTAGTGTAAAACCGAAAATGAAACTGCATTAGTGGTATTATTTGTCGCCTTGAAATCTTCTTAGTCGACAACATAATAAGGACACTCCATGTTTGCATTTTTTGAGCGATTGGTCGCACCGTTCCCACCCCAGGAACCGCAGCAACCGCCCAAAGGCGTGTATGAATTTTGCCGCCACTACACCAAAGGCAGTGAGATCTATCTGTTAATGATGGCTGTGCTCACTGCCTTAATTGCTATCGCTGAAGTTACTCTGTTTGGTTTTATGGGTGAGTTGGTTGACTGGTTGGTGACCAAAACCCCCGAAACGCTCTTTCAGGATGAGGGTGGGCGACTGCTGACCATGAGCCTGATGGTGTTGGTGGTTCTTCCCTTATTAGTCTTGCTGCATGGGCTGATTGTTCACCAGACTTTATTAGGCAACTATCCAATGGCGATACGCTGGATGGCGCATCGCTACCTGCTTAAACAAAGTATCTCTTTTTACAGTAACGACTTTGCCGGGCGTATTGCCACCAAGGTGATGCAAACTTCGTTGGCGATCCGTGAAACCGTCATGAAGCTGCTCGATGTCATGATGTTTGTATTGGTGTACTTCATCTCGATCGTTGTATTGGTAGCGCAAGCTGATATTCGCCTGATTATTCCTATGCTGCTGTGGATGGGTTGTTATATTGGCATTCAAGCTTACTTTGTACCTAAACTAAAGCGTGTCTCTACCGAGCAAGCCGATGCGCGCAGCATGATGACCGGGCGTATCGTCGACAGCTATACCAATATTCAAACCGTTAAACTCTTCTCTCATACTGACAGGGAATCGGCATATGCCGAGGAGGGGATGAGTGGCTTTCTGGACACTGTTTACCGGCAGATGCGCTTAGTCACCGGTCTTAATTTTTGTGTGCAGTTTATCAATTATTTTCTGGCATTTTGTGTGGCGGCATTTTCAATCTGGCTATGGAAAGATAACGCGATTACTGTCGGTGCCATTGCGGTAGCTGTCAGTCTGGCACTGCGTATTAATGGTATGGCCCAATGGATTATGTGGGAGATCAGCGCACTGTTTGAAAATATCGGTACAGTGGCCGATGGTATGAAAACTTTATCCAGCCCTCAGGAAGTACCGGATATCCCAAATGCGAAAGCGCTCGTGGTGACACAAGGCTCAGTGATGTTTGAGCGTGTTGGATTCCATTATGGAAAAACCACGGGTGTGATTGATCACTTAAATCTGGATATTAAACCCGGTGAAAAGATTGGTATCGTCGGACGATCCGGTGCAGGAAAATCCACGCTGGTCAACTTGCTGATGCGTTTTTATGATGTCGGAACAGGCCGTATTCTGATCGATGGGCAGGATATCAGCCAGGTTTCGCAGGAATCTCTTCGCCAGCATATCGGCATGGTGACCCAGGATACCTCGCTGCTACACCGCTCTGTGCGTGATAATATTCTCTATGGTCGACCAGATGCTTCTGAAGCAGAGCTGCAGGCTGCAACAGAAAAAGCAGAAGCCAGCGACTTTATCAAAAAACTCACGGATCCGGGTGGACGAGTTGGCTTAGATGCTCAGGTCGGTGAGCGCGGAGTGAAACTATCGGGTGGCCAGCGGCAGCGCATAGCTATTGCACGCGTTTTATTAAAAAATGCACCCATCCTGATTCTGGATGAAGCAACCTCTGCATTGGATTCAGAAGTAGAAGCCGCGATTCAGCATAGTTTAAATAAACTGATGGAAGGAAAAACGGTTATCGCCATTGCTCACCGGCTGTCTACGATTGCCGCGATGGACCGCTTAATTGTCATGGATCAGGGCAAGATAGTGGAGCAGGGGACGCATCAGGAGTTGGTTGCATTGGGTGGTATCTATGCGCAATTATGGGCGCATCAGACCGGCGGTTTTCTGGGGCTGGATACTGAAGATGAGGTGTTAGTAGAGCACTCATAAAAGTGCTCTTTTGATTATACTTAGCTTATCTGGCTTCTTGCTTATCTGGCTTGTTGATAGTGCTTAGCAATTAAGCACTGTCATTACCATATCAAAAAAAATCAAGACGTACTCATTTCAATTGACAAAAATTAAATATAAGTGTAATCATTTATATATAAGTAATATTTGTTTTACAGGGATATTGAATGAACAAATCTTCGATGAATAAGGGGTCATAGAGAGAGTATAGAGAGAGATCCCGAGCCGAAGCTAATGTGTTTAGGGGGATATGATGTTTAATGTTTTTCAATTGAAAATGTTTATTAAAAGATCCAGCGTGCCTCTTATTTTTATTATGTCATTTTTTTACAGTCATCTGGCAGTAGCGGTAGAGATAATCGGTACAGATGTGCCTCTCATGTTAAGGTATAAACCTGATATACCCCCCGCTTTTCATGTCAGAGAGCGTCCCTTTGAGAGCGCTTTTCAGATAATTGATCGACGAACGTTAACGTCCAGTGATGCGTCCGGTGAAGCGTCCGGTGAAGATAGTCGAGATATGCCCGTTTGGAAAAAAGGCTATAAGCAGGAGACAGAAGAAAAAAGCGATCCTGTCGTATCTGAAATAAGTGCCGAAAAGGTTAAGTTCGCCAGTGTTCTTGAATTAATATATTTTATTAGAATGATTCAGAAAGGTAATCAGTGAAGTCTGTCCATAATTAAATTCATTACATGAAAGCCTGCTGATTTAAGCCGGCGGCTAAAAAATCATGTCTTAACCTTATCGTTGATCGTGCAATTTAAGTAATAATTTATTCAGATCTAAACTGACAGGCATCGTTTGAAAACGGGTAACTGTCAGATCAAGTCTGAGCTACTACATCTAAGCTAAGTAAGTATCTATATCAAGTTTTTCAAAAGGGTTCACATAGAGACTGCTCAGAAAAATCGTCATCTATGTGAACTAATGCAACCACTATTTTAGTGTTAATCTAGTGTCTGTAGTTAATGTACTCATTGCGGTTATTACCAGACCCTTTCATTTCTCTTTTGTGGTCCCTGTCTCTTTTGTGGTCCCTGTCTCTTTTGTGATCACGGTCTCTCTTTGATCCATCGCTGTGGTCATGCCTGGTCTGTTTTGAGTATTGGCGTTCATTCTTCTGTTGATGCCTGGCATGATTATCTTTTCTTGGATGATCTATAAATACCGGATGGTGTTTATGAGGCTGCTGTATAACGACATAGTGTTTAGGCTCTTTTTTGTAATAGCTTTTATTTTGCTGGTAATGGTTATGCTGGTAATTGTGATGACCTTTTCTGTACTCAGGCGCGTAGCGACGCTTTTCATAGAGGTAGTCGGTGTTGACATAGTGTCGATGCCGCGGCTCTCCGATGGCGAGCGACACAGAGCCATGAGGAAGGAAAAAGTTCAGTGTCCCATGAGCTCGGATATCAGTATCAGCCCTGGCCGTTGCCGAAAGGGTCAGCAGTACCAGTAATGCTGAAGCCAGTCCATATTGTATTCTTATTAATGCACGCATGATGTGTACTCCTCAACGAGTCAGTTAAGTTTTATGCTATTCTGCTTAGCTTTGAATAAATAGATGAGAAAGTGCTAAGAAATGTAAAGTTATGTGAAGCTGGAATTATTGACATTCTGTCTTAAAGATAATTTTCATAGAGGTAGGACGTGTTTTATCTGTTTCGATTATAAAAAAATTACTCTTTATTGCTTGGCGGAACTAATGGATGCTCATGTAATCAGACTCATGAAGCAGACTATCTGATACCTATTTTGATTCCATGAGGATGTTTTATGGAGCAATCGCTGGCGATTGTTGTTGGTTTTGTTGCAGTATTATCACTGCTGTTATCCCCTAAAGCTCAAAGTGATGCAGCCTTTTTCAAAGGGCTTTCTCCTACAGGCGAGCAGCCTGGTTTACTGATACTCGTTTTCTCGCAAGTGACTACCTGGATATTTGCCCGTTCATTACTGAATGCGGCAATACTCGGCTTCTACTATGGACTGTGGGGCACACTGGCCTATGCTGCCTATTATCTGTCGTTCCTGACGGGCGCTAAAATTATTGATTCTGTGCGGTTCAGACATGGTTTTAGCAGCATTCAGGCTTTCCTTGATCACCGCTTTGGCGCTTGGGGTACGCGCTGCTATAACTTCGTCATTGGTATCAGATTAGTGAGTGAAATTTTTGCCAATATTCTGGTTATTGGCATTCTGTTTGGTGTGGCGGGCAGTAGCGCCTATACGTTCGCTGTTATAGCGTTTGCTGTGGTTACTTTGGTTTATTCTATGCTGGGCGGTTTGCATGCTTCTTTACGTACTGACTTGATGCAGATGGTCTTGTTTTTAGTAGTGCTGGTGATTCTGACGGTATGGGTGATCATTAGCGGCAATGCCACTGTCGGGCATCTGTTGTTTAAACCCTTTAATATTTCCGATCCTGGTCCCATTCTGCTTGTAGTCGCTTTGCTGCAGGTATGGAGTTATCCGATGCATGATCCTGTGATGATGGACCGCGGTTTTATTGCCGATAGAGAAACAACACGAAAAAGCTTTGTACATGCTGCCTGGATCAGCGTTTTATGCATCATTCTGTTTGGTTCCTTTGGTGTGATTGCCGGATCACAAGCGCTCTCTGGCGAAGCGATGAACGCGGTCTTACTGCGTATTCTGGGTGACGTTCCCATGTTGCTGTTTAATATTACTCTGGTGGTTTCAGCAATGTCGACACTGGATAGTACCTTGTCCAGCTCTGCTAAATTAGTTGTCGTGGATATGAAGTGGGCTAATCCCAGCGTTAACAATGGTCGTATCAGCATGGCGCTGTTTATGCTCATGGGCTTGCTGTGTGTCTTCTTAGGTAACAAAGATCTGTTTAGCGCGGTTGCCGTGAGTGGTACCGCGTCACTGTATCTTGCACCTGTTATTTTTTTCTCGCTATGGGGTGGAAAAACTAATATTCCTGTGTGGAGTTATCTGGCTACTTTTATGCTGGCTTTAGCCGGTGCGCTACTCTATTTTGTCGAATCAGCCGGGCACACACAGCTATTGGGCGAATACCACAAATATACAAAACTGTTGGCGATATCAGTAGTTATCCTCATGCTGGGTTGTTTGTTTTTTTGGATAGGTCTGATGAAGGATATGTCAAAAGAGCCTGAAAAAAATCTTATGGAGGCGACCTTGTCATGACATTGTTTAATCCAGTTCAGAGCCATCCTCTATTGGTTTTTGGTGGTCCCTATAGTAACGCTGAAGCCACCAAAGCTATGCTTGCTGAAGCAACTCGATTAGCCATTCCTGCCACTAATGTTCTGTGTAGCGGAGACTTGGTTGCCTACTGCGCTTCGCCGCAAGAAACGATTAATCTCATTCGTCAATGGGATATTGCCGTGGTGATGGGGAACTGTGAAGAGTCTTTCGGTAATGACGCAGATGATTGTGGCTGTGGTTTTGAAGAAGGTACCTCTTGCGATCTGTTATCAGCCGGTTGGTTTAATTTTTCTAAACCGCGAATCAGCCGGGACAATAAGCAGTGGATGAAACAGTTGCCACGCAGTATCAGTTTTCATTATGCGGGTTTTGAGTTTGAAGCGGTTCACGGCGGAACAGAACAGATAAATCAGTTTATCTACGCGTCAGATGTTGAACAGATCAGCGCACAATTGGCTGACACACACGCCCGAATTATCATTGGTGGGCATGGTGGCATTCCCTTTGGTAAGGAAGTCTTTGGCAAGAGCGTTTTTGCTAAAACAGCCGTAAACAAAGCGTGGCTTAATGCGGGCGTTATCGGCATGCCCGCTAACGATGGGACACAGGATGGTTGGTATATGCTGATATCAACTCTGGCCGATGCTATAGAAATCAGCTGGCATCGCTTAACATATGATGCTCAAAACACGGCGGATACGATGAGTCAATCAGGCTTGGATACAGCCTATAAAACGGCGTTATTAACTGGTATCTGGCCAAGTGCAGATGTCTTACCTGACACAGAAAAGGCACGCTCAGGTATCCCGCTGGCGCTGGCACCTTTGGTCATCCCTTTAACATCACTTTGATCTGGCACCGGGGTTGGCGATTTTTACTTTTCTCTTCTCATTAAGTAAAGCGGCTTACAGGGTCATAAAGCCGCTTAATTCTTCTATTGTCTCGATTGTTCCGCTCAGTTCGCTTCTATAGCCCGCCAGGGTTTGTACTTTCTGCTTGAATGCTTCGCTTTTTATTATATCGATAAATTGGTTGACGGCTGCTTTCTTAAGATTTTTCTGATGACATACAAAAACATAGTCTTCGCTGCAGATGGGTATAAACCCCAGGCCAAACTGATGAGCGGCTTGCTCTACGCCAAAGCCTGCGTCCGCCATGTCAGAAGCGACATAAGCGGCGACAGCCGAGTGTGTGAATTCCCGGTTACTGTATCCGTCGATGTTTGCAGCAGCAATCCCCTCGTTGCAAATGAGTTGATCGAAGAGGGCGCGGGTGCCTGAGTCTTCCTGTCGATTGATAAAGCGCACACCGCTGCGGGTTAAGTCGCTTAATGTTTCAATCTGCAGCGGGTTGTTTTTAGCAACCATCAGTCCTTGCTGGCGAGAGATAAAACGAATGACTTTGTGGGAGCGGGGTTTTAGCAGTTGTTGATAGCGCTCAAGAAGCTGAGGAATAACAATGCCGGTTGGCATATGGAATCCTGCGATGTCACATGCATCACGATTAAGCGCAGCGAGTGCTTCCAAGGGACTGCTGTATTGCAGATCCAGCTGCAGGTTAATGCATACCTGCGGCAGTAGCGCGACGGCATAACCATGACTTGCCTGGATACGTAACAGTGGCGTTAAATTAACCAGTGCTTTTTGAATTTCGACATTCAATTCAGATGCAAGGTTAGCCATCTGCGGTTGAAAACGGGCCATCACACGTTGTTCTGCCCAGAGCAGTTTTTCACCTAAGGGCGTCAATGTGGCACCACGTCCTTTCTCCAGTCTGACTAACTCAGTACCAAAAAAATCGGCCCATTTGTTGAGCAGGTTCCAGCCATGACGATAAGAGATTCCTGCTGCCTTGGCTGCGGAGGTTAATTTTTTGAACTGATGTATTTCTGCTAATAGCCGGAATAACTGAGGATCAAGTGTATTTCCCGCTTCATCGCGGAAGACCCAGGCAGGGTCAATCTGGATTCGTTTAGTGGTCATGATATTGATTTCTCTGTGCCCGGAAGCTATTCAAAAATCATAATTTAAATAGGCATGCAATTACATATATGTGCTTGTTATTGAAAAAATATAGCCTATTTTATCTATTTTTACTCTGTTTAATATAATAGGCATAAAAATGCATATTTGTACAATCGCCTGATAATGGTAACTTTAGGCATGAAGATAATAAAACTATCCTTGCTGATGCGAATTTATGCAAAGCGACTGCCGAGTAGTAGAGATTGACTCGTTAGTAGTTGATGATTTTTAGCCGGAAGACTTTTCAGTAAGCAGCCTCTACACAGAGCCAGTAAAAACAGGTGCAACAACAATGAATGATTTAGTGCAATGGGACCTTCAAGACGTGCAAGAGGTGATTACATCACTAAAGCACAAGCCCGGAGCTTTGTTTCCGATTTTGCATGGTATTCAGAATTTAGCCGGTTATATTCCCGCAGAATCGTTACCGCTGATTGCCGATGCGTTGCATCAGACCCGCGCAGAAATTCATGGCGTTGTTACCTTCTACCATCTTTTTCGAATGACGCCACCGGGCCGGCATTCATTGGAGGTGTGTCGGGCTGAAGCATGCCAGGCGCGTGGGTCTCGTGCATTAGAAGCACATGTTAAGGCAAAGCTGGGTATCGATTATCACCAAACAACGACGGACAGGGAGTTTAGTCTGGAAGATGTTTATTGTTTAGGTAACTGCGCCTGTGGTCCATCCATACGTATAGGTGACGATATTATTGGTCGTGTAACCCCCGAAAAATTCGATCAGCTTGTTGATGAGTTAACAACGGTAGCGCTGGAGATCAGATCATGAGCATCAAGATTTATGTTCCGCGTGATACCACCACGCTGGCCTTGGGCGGCGAGAAAGTCGTTAGTATGATTTTGGCCCAAGCTGAGGCTCGTGGGATTGATATTGAGTTAGTGCGAAATGGTTCACGTGGTTTGTTCTGGCTTGAGCCCATGATAGAAGTACAAACTGGTAATGGCCGTGTGGCTTATGGCCCAGTCGAAGCAAGGGATGTTGCCGCCCTGTTTGATGCGGGTTTGCCTGAAGGCAAGAGTACACATCGCCTGGCACTGGGTGATCCTGAAGAGATCCCCTATCTGAAAAAACAGCAGCGTCTGACGTTTGCCCGTGCGGGTATTACAGACCCTGTTTCTATAGCTGACTATAAACTACATGATGGCTTTAAAGGCCTGGAAAACAGTCTGGCGCTTAGCGGTCAGATGATTGTTGATGAAGTGAAAGCGTCGGGTTTACGTGGCCGTGGTGGCGCAGCGTTTCCAACAGGTATCAAATGGCAAACTGTGCATGACTGTGCTGCTGATCAAAAATATATTGTGTGTAATGCGGACGAGGGTGATTCGGGTACATTTGCCGACAGATTAGTTATGGAGGCAGATCCTTTGATGCTGGTCGAAGGAATGATCATTGCCGGTTTAGCGGTCGGGTCAACTCAGGGCTATATCTACCTGCGTTCAGAGTATCCGGTCGCTCATCAGATTATGAAAGAGGCAATTGCTAACGCTTACCAAGCGGGTTATCTCGGTAAAAACATCCAGGGCAGCGGTAAGAAATTCGACCTTGAGGTGCGCTTAGGTGCGGCGGCGTATATCTGTGGCGAAGAAACATCATTACTTGAAAGTCTGGAAGGTAAGCGAGGCGTGGTGCGTTTTAAACCGCCATTGCCTGCTATAAAAGGATTGTTTGGTCAGCCTACTGTCGTTAACAATGTACTATCGCTGGCTGCCGTGCCTTTCATTATGGCGCACGGTAGTAAGGCGTATGCTGATTGCGGTATGGGGCGCTCACGCGGAACTCTGCCATTCCAGTTAGCCGGTAACATCAAGCAGGGTGGCTTAGTCGAACTTGCATTTGGTCCGACTCTGCGCGAATTACTTGATGATTTTGCCGGTGGTACTGAAACAGGTTTGCCAATGCGGGCTATCCAGGTCGGTGGGCCATTAGGTGCTTACCTACCGCAAAGCCACTGGGATACACCACTGGACTATGAGGCCTTTGCTGCGATCGGTGCGGTTTTGGGGCATGGCGGCGTGGTTGTGTTTGACGAATCGGTTGATATGACAGAGCAGGCGCGCTTTTCTATGGAGTTCTGTGTCGAGGAGTCATGCGGAAAATGTACGCCATGTCGCATTGGCTCCACCCGGGGTGTTGAGGTGATCGATAAGATCAGAGCGGGTGACAAAGTTGAAGCTAACCTGGCGCTGCTGGATGATCTTTGCGAAACCATGATCGACGGGTCTTTATGTGCCATGGGTAGCATGACGCCGATTCCGGTAAAGAGTGCGTTCAAGTATTTCCCTGAAGATATTGCGCTGGCCCATTCCAGAATGTCTACCCAGACGGAGGCTAAATAAGATGTTGCAGCATTATGATCCAAAACAAAAAGGCGCTACGCAGCAGAATCCTGAGCACATGGATTTCAATAAAGATTATGGTACGCCGCAGCGCCTGTCAGAAAACCTGATTACGTTACAGGTAGATGGTGTTGAGATCACCGTTACAGAAGGGACCTCAGTACTGCGAGCGGCAGCACTGGCCGATATTAATATTCCAAAGCTATGCGCCAGCGATAATCTAGAAGCATTTGGCTCCTGTAGGCTTTGTGCCGTACAAATTGAAGGTCGTCGCGGCTTTCCGGCCTCCTGCACAACACCGGTCGAGGCCGGTATGAAAGTAACAACGCAGAATGAAAAAATTGGCAAACTGCGTCGCAACATTATGGAATTATACATCTCTGATCATCCGCTGGACTGCTTAACTTGCCCTTCAAATGGCGATTGCGAATTACAGGATGTGGCGGGTGCTGTCGGCTTGCGTGAAGTGCGCTATGGCTTTGATGGCCATAACCATCTGGATGCTGAAAAGGATAAATCCAACCCTTATTTTACCTTTGATCCGAGTAAATGCATTGTCTGTTCGCGTTGTGTGCGTGCCTGTGAAGAGGTGCAGGGTACATTTGCGCTAACCGTTGACGGGCGTGGCTTTGAATCAAAAATTGTAGCAGGGCAGGATGACTCCTTTCTCGATTCGGACTGTGTATCCTGTGGTGCTTGTGTGCAGGCATGTCCAACATCGACGTTAATGGAGAATAACGTCATTGAGATGGGGCAGCCAGAACACAGTATCGTAACAACATGTGCATACTGCGGCGTTGGCTGTTCGTTTAAAGCGGAGATGAAAGGTGACCAGGTCGTGCGCATGGTGCCTTATAAAGGCGGCGAAGCAAATCAGGGGCATTCATGTGTTAAAGGGCGTTTTGCTTTTGGCTATGCAACCCATAAAGATCGAATAAAAACCCCGATGATCCGCGACAATATCGATGAGCAATGGCGTGAAGTAAGCTGGGAAGATGCGATTGGTTTTGCTGCAAAACGTTTGAAAGAAGTACAGGCGAAGTATGGGCGGGAAAGTGTTGGTGGTATCACTTCTTCCCGTTGTACGAATGAAGAAACCTATCTCGTGCAGAAATTGATTCGTGCGGCTTTTGGTAATAACAACACGGACACCTGCGCCCGCGTTTGTCACAGCCCAACGGGGTATGGTTTGAAAACTACGCTGGGTGAGTCTGCCGGAACGCAGACATTTGACTCAATCAGACACACCGATACGATGCTGGTGATCGGCGCCAATCCGACCGATGCACATCCGGTGTTTGCTTCTATGATGCGTCGTCGTTTGCGAGAAGGTGCGCAGCTCATTGTGGCTGATCCACGCAAAATTGATCTACTCAAAACCCCTCATCTCAAAGATGCTATCCATCTACCGTTGCGTCCGGGTACTAACGTCGCCTTAGTGAACTCACTGGCACACACCATTATGAGCGAAGGTCTTGAAGATAAAGCGTTTATAGCCTCGCGCTGTGACGATAAAGCATTTCTCAAGTGGCAGGCATTTATCAGAGAAGAGCGTAACTCACCCGAAGCCATGCAAAGCATTACCGGTGTGGATGCCGGGGATGTACGAAGGGCGGCCCGGGTCTATGCCAATGCCGGTAACGGCGCGATCTTCTATGGACTGGGCGTGACTGAGCATAGTCAAGGTTCAACCATGGTTATGGGTATTGCCAACTTAGCATTGGCTACCGGCAATATTGGTCGCGAAGGTGTCGGAGTTAATCCACTACGCGGCCAGAATAACGTACAGGGTTCTTGTGATATGGGGTCTTTTCCTCATGAACTGCCTGGTTACCAGCATGTAGCAGACAATGAAGCGCGCGGCCGGTTTGAAGCAGCATGGGGCGTTAAACTTGATGATGAACCCGGTTTGCGTATTCCTAACATGTTTGATGCGGCACTGGCTGGAAGCTTTAAAGCCTTGTACGTGCAAGGTGAAGACATTGCGCAATCCGATCCGAATACTCAGCATGTAGAAGCTGCACTTAAAGCGCTGGAATGTGTGATTGTGCAGGATATCTTCCTAAATGAAACGGCAAAATTTGCCCATGTTTTGTTGCCTGGCTCCACATTCCTGGAGAAAAATGGCACGTTTACTAATGCGGAGCGACGCATTAACCGTGTTCGTAAGGTCATGCCGCCTTTGGCAGGAAAAGAAGATTGGGAAGTGACGGTAGCGCTTTCTAACGCGTTAGGTTATGAGATGAATTATAGCCACCCGTCGGAAATTATGGATGAAATTGCCAGTCTTACACCTAGCTTTAGCGGCGTAAGTTACGACCGCTTAGAAGAACTGGGAAGTATTCAGTGGCCATGCAACGAACAGCATCCTGACGGGATGCCCATTATGCACGTGGAAGACTTTCCTATTGGCAAAGGTAACTTGGCAATTACTGAGTATGTCGCAACAGATGAGCGTGCGACCCGACGCTTCCCGCTATTGTTAACAACGGGGCGTATTCTTTCGCAATACAATGTTGGCGCACAAACGCGTCGGACAGAAAACCAAACATGGCACGATGAAGATGTGCTGGAAATTCATCCGCATGATGCCGAAGAGCGCGGTGTTAATCAAGGCGATTGGTTGGGGATCAGTAGTCGTGCAGGGCAAACGGTACTGCGTGCTGTCATTAGTCAACGCATGCAGCCAGGTGTGGTGTATACAACATTCCACCATCCCGGCAGTGGCGCCAATGTAATTACGACGGATAGCTCAGATTGGGCGACAAACTGTCCGGAGTATAAGGTCACGGCAGTTCAGGTTGAGAAGGTAACGCAACCGTCTGAATGGCAGAAGAATTTTGAAGACTTCAATAAAAAGCAACAAGATTACCTTAAAAAGGGTCGTCGCCATCGTTCTGAAGAGGTCAGTCGGTAATGGCTGCGTGCCCGACAATGGTCATTCATAAGGACGTTGAACCTGGCGCAGAATCAGACTTGCAACAAGGCTTGCAAGAAGACTTGAAACTTGAGCTGCATGCGAGCGTTTCTGTTAATCGCTGGGAGCGGGGTGATCTGAGTCTTGCGCATGACAACGTCGCGGAAGAGGTGGCGGTCGCCTTAGTTTATAACGGCATTTCACATGTCGTGATGATGACCAGCCCAAATGACTTAAAGGATTTTGCATTAGGCTTCAGTATCACAGAAGGCATTCTCACCCGCGCAGATGAGCTTTATGGCATTGAACTGCAACAACACGATGCCGGAGTTGAGGTGCAGATGAATATTGCTTCGCAGCGTATGATGCAGCTGAAACAACAACGACGTAATCTAACGGGTCGCACCGGATGCGGCCTGTGCGGGGCTGAATCACTTGAGCAAGCCGTAAGGCCGATTAAAGTACTGACAAGCCCTGGCCATGTCAGTGATCAGGCAATTCAAAATGCAGTTCTGAAGCTAGATCAGAATCAGCCACAGCAAGCGCTTACAGGCGCTTGTCACGGCGCTGCCTGGTGCAATAAACAGGGTGATATATTAATGATTCGGGAAGATGTGGGGCGTCATAATGCGCTCGATAAGCTTATCGGAGCATTAGTGCGCGAAGGCATCGATATGCAGCAGGGGTTTGTGTTGATATCCAGCCGTGCAAGTTATGAAATGGTACAGAAGGTGACAGCCGTAGGTATTAATGCGCTTGTGGCTGTTTCTGCACCCACCGGTTTGGCTTTGCGCTTAGCCAGAGAAGCAGGGTTACAACTGATTGGCTTTGCACGCCCGCATCGGCATGTGAGTTACAGCCCTGAGCGAACATATGATTCTGAATAAGTGGCATCTAATAATTAACGACACAGCAGAATCACTTTATTTATTACATAAGTTTGGCAGTATTGGAGCAAACAGAATATGAGTCACTCGCAGTTAGATCAGCTAATTATCATGGCAAACCAAATTGCTGATAATAACCATCTGGATACCGATGCTGAGTCCGTTGAGTTTATCGCAACTCATATAAAAAAATTCTGGGCCCGCTCCATGAAAGAAGAGCTTATAGCCTATGCTCAAGAAGGTGGGGATAAGCTTAATGTATTGGCCACTCAAGCGGTTATGCTATTGTCTGAGCAATACTCGTCACCTGGCACTTAGTTCTTACAGTCATTCATACCTTATAAGAGTTATAAAAGTAATAAGAGTTATAAAAGCCGTAAGCGATATATGCACCGAGGTGAATAGCCACGGTGCATATTTCTAATGAAAGCTAAAGAATGCTGATGATCACTCTTCCGGCTCATACCCCAGATTTGGCGATAACCAGCGCTCAGCAACATGCATTTCCATGCCGGTGCGTGTTGCATAATTATTAACCTGATCTTCACCAATCTTGGCAACACCAAAATACTGGGATTGAGGATGACTGAAATACCAGCCGCTCACTGCAGCTGTAGGTAGCATAGCGTAAGACTCAGTAATGGTAATACCTGTGCGGGCCTCTACATCCAATAGCTCCCACAGCAAACCTTTTTCAGTATGATCCGGGCAGGCTGGATAGCCAGGGGCAGGACGTATACCCTGATACTTTTCCTTGATCAGATCTGAATTCTGCAGATTTTCATCTGCCACATACCCCCAGGCTTCTTTACGCACAACGGCGTGCAGGTATTCTGCAAAGGCCTCTGCTAAGCGGTCAGCCAGAGCTTTAACCATAATACTATGATAGTCATCATGGTCAGCTTCATACATCGCTGCCAATTCGTCTACGCCAAAGCCTGTTGTTACGGCAAAGGCTCCGTGATAGTCAGCTTTGCCGCTTGCTTTAGGTGCAATAAAGTCGGACAGGCACAAATGGGGTTTGCCGGCAATTTTCTCCGTTTGCTGGCGCAAGTGATGTAACGTCATCAATACTTCTGAGCGTGTCTCATCCGTATACAGTTCTATATCGTCATCATTGACGCTGTTAGCAGGAAACAGTCCGTAGACTGCGCGTGCCTGTAGTTTTTTGTTATTGATCAGGTCATCTAATACGCGCTGTGCATCGGCGAACAGCTTAGTCGCTTCTTCGCCCACCACTTCGTCGCTGAGAATGCGCGGATAACGTCCGGCCAGTTCCCATGAGTGGAAGAACGGGCTCCAGTCGATATAGTCACGCAGGATGTTCAGATCCAGATTATCGATAACCTGGATGCCAAGCTGGTTTGGTACCGGCGGTGTGTAGTTATCCCAGTCAATGTTGAACTTGTTACTCCGGGCTACATTGATAGGTACGCGGCGTTTATCCGTTTGGCGGGCTGCATGACGTTCACGTGTTGCTTGATAATCTTCTTGTATCTCTTTGATATAAGATGATTTTCTGTCTTTCGATAACAGCGCGGATGCGACACCGACAGCACGTGAAGCATTTGTGACATGCACTACCTGATCACGTTTAAACGAGGGTTCGATTTTCACTGCGGTATGTGCTTTTGACGTTGTGGCACCACCAATCATTAACGGAATACTAAAACCCTGGCGCTGCATCTCTTTAGCAACATGTACCATTTCGTCCAGCGATGGCGTGATCAGACCCGAGAGGCCGATCAGGTCGGCGTTAGATTCGCGGGCGGTCGTCAGGATTTTTTCAGCGGACACCATGACGCCCAGATCGATAATTTCAAAATTGTTACACTGCAGTACGACACCGACAATGTTTTTGCCGATATCATGCACATCGCCTTTTACCGTCGCCATCACGACCTTACCCGCTGAGCTGGATTCACTGTCAGCTTTACCGGCTTCAATAAAGGGCATCAAATACGCCACGGCTTTTTTCATCACGCGAGCAGATTTGACCACCTGCGGCAGAAACATTTTGCCGGAACCAAAAAGGTCACCGACAATACCCATGCCGTCCATTAACGGGCCTTCGATAACCTGAATAGGGCGCTCGTAGTTTTGACGGCACTCTTCTACATCGTCATCAATAAAGTCGGTAATTCCTTTAACCAAGGCATGTGATAAGCGTTGGTTAACTTCCCAGGACCGCCATTCCTGAGTTTCGGGCGCTTTTTCTTCTGATCCATCACCACGATATTTATCAGCAACGGCGAGCAGGCGCTCCGTAGAGTCTGAGCGGCGGTTCTGAATAACATCTTCGACCAGCTCTTTCAGCTCTTCGGGAAGGTCATCATAGATGGCCAGCTGTCCGGCGTTAACAATCCCCATGTCCATGCCTTGTTGAATGGCATGATAAAGAAATACGCAATGAATCGCTTCACGTACCGGATTGTTGCCGCGGAATGAGAAGGATACGTTAGAAACGCCCCCTGAAATTTTGGCGTAAGGCAGGTTCTGTTTGATCCAGCCCGTTGCTTCAATAAAATCAAGTGCATAGTTGTTGTGTTCGTCAATACCGGTGGCAACTGCAAAGATGTTAGGGTCAAAAATAATATCTTCTGGCGGGAAACCCACTTCATCCACCAGAATACGATAGGACTCAGCACAGATCTCGATTTTACGTTCGCGGGTGTCAGCCTGTCCTACTTCATCAAACGCCATGACGATAACAGCAGCACCGTAACGGCGAACTAATTTCGCCTGTTCTTTAAATTTTGCGACACCCTCTTTCATCGAAATAGAGTTAACGATCCCTTTACCCTGAATGCACTTCAGGCCGGTTTCGATCACCTCCCATTTGGAAGAGTCGATCATGATAGGGACGCGAGAGATATCAGGTTCGGAGGCAATCAGTTTTAAGAAGCGCTCCATCGCCGCTTCTGAATCCAGCATGCCTTCATCCATGTTAATATCGATAATCTGGGCACCGTTTTCAACTTGTTGGCGCGCGACCGCCAGAGCCGTCTCATAATCGCCTTCTTTAATCAGGCGTTTGAAGGCTGCTGATCCGGTAACGTTGGTTCGCTCTCCGACGTTGACGAATAAGGTGTCGGCACCCACATGCATGGGTTCTAACCCTGCTAAGCGCATTTCGATGGGCAGGTCGGGAATCTGGCGAGGAGAGTGCTTCTCTACTGATTCACGAATAACACGGATATGTTCTGGTGTTGTACCACAGCACCCCCCCACAATGTTTAAAAAGCCAGAAGCTGCCCACTCGCCAATCTCATCGGCCATCTCTTCCGGGGATTCATCATATTCGCCAAAGGCGTTGGGTAAACCGGCATTGGGATGAACAGAAACATGGCATTGAGCAATGCGCGAAAGCTCTTCAATATACTGGCGAAGTTCTTTTGGGCCGAGTGCGCAATTGAGCCCGATAGCAATAGGGTTAGCATGGCGAACTGAATTCCAGAAAGCTTCTGTTGTCTGTCCTGAAAGTGTACGGCCGGATGCATCGGTAATCGTACCAGAGATCATTACCGGTACACGTAAGTTGTGATCATCAAAGTATTGTTCAACGGCATAGATGGCGGCTTTGGCGTTGAGTGTATCAAACACGGTCTCAATCAGAATGATATCGGAACCACCTTCAAGCAAACCGTCAATCGATTCGGTGTAAGCTTCTACCAGCTCATCAAAGCTGACATTGCGGTAGCCAGGATCATTAACATCCGGCGAGATAGAGCAAGTACGGTTAGTCGGGCCAAGCACACCAGCTACATAACGTGGACGGTCTGGCGTTTCAGCGGTGGCTTCATCACAGGCGGCGCGAGCAAGCCGGGCGGCTTGCAGATTGATTTCATGGCTGAGTGATTCCATATTGTAATCAGCCATCGCAATCTGGGTTGCGTTAAAGGTATTGGTCTCGATGATATCTGCACCGGCGTCCAGATAGTCGCGGTGAATATCTTTGATGATCTTGGGTTGAGTCAGAACCAGCAGGTCATTGTTACCTTTGACATCAGAAGCCCAGTCGGCAAAACGTTCACCCCGGTAGTCAGCTTCCTCCAGTTGGTAGCCCTGAATCATGGTTCCCATGCCGCCATCAAGAATCATGATGCGTTGCTGGAGTGCTGCTTCGAGTTGTTGTGAAATCGTCTGAGCCATCGAATACTATCCAATACGAGAAATAAAGGTGCATATGATAAAGCAAATCACGAATGAATTTACTGAGTTCATTTCAATTAAACGTGAATGCTGCTCATATAAAAGCACTATTTTCTGGCATTTGATTAATGGATATCGAATAACGTCACAAAAATCTATTTTTAAACCCGCTATATTTTCAAAAAAGAGCGTCTAGCAAACCATTGTTTAGTATTCTGCATTATTGAGTTTCGCTACCCATGCTTTGTCCGCTTGTTGTTTATAGGTTTTCCAATCCCCGTTTAACCAGCGCTGACGGCCCTGTTCGGCATAAAACAGATGCAGTTTATCGCCAAAAAATTCCCAAACGGTTCCATCGGTTGTGATCAGCCCTTCGCCAAGGCTTAGAGCATTTGAGCAAAAACCATTATATTCAGGGCGATAGTGTTCGGGATCCGCAGCAAATTTATCAGCAGATGCCTGCGATGCGAAGTGCCAGGAAGCATTATTCCACTTAACGGCAAAGCGTTTATCTCCGGCGACCTCCTTATGCTGAGTTCTGACCACAGGTGAGTGGTACTCAACCGTGTCGTGTCCGCCAATGGCTTTTGACCCCCAATAACTTTTGCTGACGGGCTCATTCGCCAGGCTTAACGTGCTGGCTAAAAGCAATAAAAATGCGGGTATATACTTAATCATGCTGTCTCTCTCAGTCGCGATTGTTATCTTTAAGAATACTTAAATAGATTTATTTGTTCACTGGTTTCTTTGGTGTGCTTATTGCTATATGTTACGCAAAGGGTGTTGTATATATGGTTTTTGCCCTCTAAATGTAATTTATGAACTTCGCTGCGCTTTTTTAGTGCATTTAATAGTCCATAGGTTGCCACTGGTATTTGATATAGGACGCATCTAATATGAGCATTGATTGGAATCAGTACGATCCTAATAATTTTTTTGATGAACTGATTGGAGAGAATGGAGAAGCAAGAGTATCGGCTGAGAGGTTAGTAGAACACCTGGCTTCTTTGGACGAAGGTGAGCTTGAAGCGCGGCGGCAGATGGCTGAAGCGACCATCCATGAAATGGGTGTCAGTTTTACCGTGTATACCGAAGAGGGCAATATTGACCGAGCTTGGCCTTTTGATATTATTCCTCGCACTATTTCAAAGCAGCAGTGGGAAACAACAGCCGCCGGCCTTAAACAGCGCTTAAAAGCGTTGAATATGTTTATTGGTGATCTTTACGATAAACAGCAGATTATAAAAGATGGCATTATTCCCGAGCATATTATTCGTGATTCAAAAAACTTCAGGCCCGAATGCATCGGTATGAAACCCGCACATGGTGTATGGGCGCACATTTGTGGAACAGACCTGGTACGTGATTCTGATGGCGAATTTTATGTGCTTGAGGATAACCTGCGCGTGCCGTCGGGCGTTGCTTACATGCTGGAAAACAGGTCGATCACGAAAAGGGTATTACCCGAGCTATTCGAGAAAGAGGGTATTATGCCCATTGGCGATTACCCCTCCAGGTTATTTGACACGCTGGTGTCTATCTCTCCACGCCGTATTAAACGCCCCGAAATTGTCGTTATGACTCCTGGTATCTTTAACTCTGCTTATTTTGAGCATGCATATCTTGCTCAACAAATGGGTACTGAGTTGGTGGAAGGAAGTGATTTGGTTGTTGGTGATGATGATTGCGTGTATATGCGTACCATCGCCGGGCTGGAGCGTGTTGATGTCATTTATCGTCGTATCGATGATATGTTTCTTGACCCGGAAGTTTTTGAAAAAGAATCAGTGTTGGGTGTTCCTGGTTTGATGCGTGCATGGCGGGCTGGCAACGTAGCTTTGGCTAATGCGCCGGGTGCAGGGGTTGCTGATGATAAGGTGGTATATGCCTATGTGCCGGATATTATTCGTTATTATCTGAAAGAAGAGCCGTTGATACAAAACGTTAAAACCTATTTATGTGATGATCCTGAACATCGTCAATATGTGATTGATCATATCGCTGAACTGGTAGTCAAACCTGCCAATGAGTCTGGCGGATACGGTATGCTGATAGGCCCTCACTCTACTAAAAAAGAACAAGCCCACTTTATTAAATTAATTAAGGCTGATCCGCGTAACTATGTGGCGCAACCGACACTTGCTTTATCGACATCGCCTACACTGGTCGGTAAAGGTGTGGTTGAACCGCGGCACCTTGATTTGCGTCCATTTATACTGCAAGGCAAAAACAGCTATGTCACGACGGGTGGGTTAACTCGCGTGGCCATGAAAAAAGGATCATTGGTTGTGAATTCATCGCAAGGCGGCGGTAGTAAAGATACCTGGATTGTTAACGGAGGTACTGCTGATGCTATCTAAAGTTGCAGAGAGACTTTATTGGATCGCTCGTCATCTTGAGCGTGTAGAAAACACAGCACGACTGGTCAGCGTGTATGACAGTTTGTTGTTTGATCTTCCCGGTGAGTTCGATATCAGTTGGTATAACCTGGTGACTCTGAATAGCGCAGAAGCGTTATTTGAGAGCCGTTATAAAAATCATGATGAGCGCAATGTTGTTAAATTTTTATTAGCTGATGATACCAATCCTTCGTCAATGCTTTCTGCACTTAAAATGGTTCGTGAAAATGTGCGAACTACGCGAGATGTATTGCCGCAGGAAAGCTGGGAAATGGTTAATGAGCTGTCTATCTATGCCACCAAAAATATACAGCAGGGCATTAATCGTAGTGCCCGTCACGAGTTTCTGACTAATATTATTAAAGGCTGTCAGCAGATTAATGGCCTTTTGACGGGAACGATGTGTCGGGATGCTTCCTGGCAGTTTCTGCGCTTAGGGCGCAATCTTGAAAGAGCGGATATGACAACCCGTTTGTTGGATGCGGGTGCCGCTGCTCAGCTTGAAGGTGAAGTCGAAACGGATATGCACATCAGCCAGGTAGTGTGGGGCAATGTGTTGCGTTCGAGTTCTGCAGAATTAAGTTATCGACGGACGATGCGTAGTGCGGTTCATGAAAGAGATGTGGCTGAGTTTTTATTAGAAAATCCTGACTTTCCGCGTAGTTTTCGATTTTGCATAGACAGTATGATTAATGGCATTAAAAATCTCCCTAATAACGCGGCTGCTAAAAAAGCGCTACATACAATGCTCGAAGTTGAATTTGAGCTGGATTCAGATAAGCGGTTAGGGTTCGAGTTTCGTGAATACCTCAATCAACAGCAGGTTAATCTTGGTAATTTGCATCAGGTTTTTAATCAAAATTGGTTCGCCATGCTTAAAAGAGGCACAGAATGACTATACGCACAGCTATACATCATGTAACCGAATACAAATTTGATCGCTTGGTTTCGTTATCGCCTCATGTACTTCGATTGCGCCCTGCAGCGCATTCCCGGACGCCTATTCATGGCTACACGTTAAAAATCAGCCCTGAAGACCACTTTATTAACTGGCAGCAGGATCCGTTTGGTAACTTTCTGGCACGTATCGTGTTTCCGGAAAAGACCAGACACCTGAGTATTGAAGTCGAAGTTATTGCTGACATGACGGTCATTAATCCGTTTGATTTCTTTGTCGAAGAGTCAGCTGAAAAATTTCCATTTACCTATGACAAAACGTTAAAAGAGGAGCTGCACCCTTACCTTGAGATTACCGATGATGGTCCGCTCATCAAGGAATGGCTAAAGACGGTTCCACAAGAGCCGATGCCGATTAACGATTTTCTGGTGGCTATCAACCAGCGACTGCAGGGCGATATCGGTTATAACATCCGTATGGAGCCTGGTGTTCAGACGTGTGAAGAAACACTGACGATCATGAAAGGCTCGTGTCGCGATACTGGCTGGCTACTGGTGCAGATTTTCCGTCACTTAGGGCTGGCTGCGCGCTTTGTTTCCGGTTATCTGGTGCAGTTGACTTCAGACATTAAGTCGCTAGATGGACCGTCTGGTCCGGAGAAAGATTTCACCGATCTGCATGCATGGTGTGAGGTTTATATTCCCGGCGCTGGTTGGATTGGTATGGATCCTACCTCGGGTTTATTTGCCAGTGAAGGACATATTCCACTGGCCTGTACGCCTTCGCCGGGTTCTGCTGCACCCATTAGCGGTGGTATGGATAAATGTGAAGTAGCGTTTGATTACAGTAATGAGGTTGTTCGTATTCACGAGGACCCTCGTGTTACCAAGCCTTATAGCGATGAGCAATGGAAATGCATTGATGCCGTCGGTAAAGCGGTCGATAAACAGCTAAACGATTTAGATGTACGTCTGACACAAGGTGGCGAGCCTACCTTTGTTTCCATTGATGATATGGATTCTGATCAGTGGAATACGGGTGCATTGGGTGACGATAAACTGAGTCTCTCCAAAGATCTGCTTCTGCGTATGCGGGATAAGTTTGCTCCGGATGGCTTTCTTCATTATGGACAAGGTAAATGGTATCCCGGTGAGGAATTACCGCGCTGGGCGCTAGGGTGTTTCTGGCGGACTGACGGTCAGCCTTTATGGCGCAATAATGATCTGTTAGCGCGAATCGATAAAGACTATGGCGTGACTGTTAAAGAAGCAGAAACATTCGCACGTAGCCTGACAAAACGTGCCGGATTGCGCTCTAAATATTTAGTACCCGCCTACGAGGATACTCTCTACTATTTATGGCGGGAGCAGTCTTTGCCGACTAATGTTGATCCGCGTAAAGTGGATCTTAAAGATGATCTTGAGCGGCAGAAACTCGCTAAAGTATTAACTCAGGGTTTGGGCGATCCGATAGGATACTGCCTGCCTATTGGTTGGAATTATTCGACTAATCACTGGCTTTCCAGTCCGTGGCCATTACGCAGTGAAACGTTAGCGCTGATTCCTGGTGATTCGCCTATGGGCTTTCGCTTACCATTGGATTCTTTGCCACGTGTGGCGGCCGACGAGCGTGATGACCCGCAGCCACGTGATCCGTTCGAACCTGTCGATGCATTAGCCGATGCTGGTGAAAGCGTTAAACAGGCACGTCCGGATAAAAGTGAATCCAAGTCTACTGTTGATGTTGAGGTTGTTCGTACCACGTTATGTATTGAACCCCGGGATGGCCGGCTTTACTTGTTCATGCCGCCTACAGAATATCTGGAACACTATGTAGCGTTGATCGAGTTGATTGAAGATACCGCAGCAGAGATGAATCTGCCGGTGGTGATTGAAGGATATGAGCCGCCTAAAGACAGTCGTATGAACTGCTTTAAGGTTACACCCGATCCAGGTGTTATCGAAGTGAATATCCATCCGGCGGCAAACTGGAATGATTTGGTCGAAAATACTGAAATCATCTACGAAGAAGCCCGTCAGGCACGTTTGTGCGCTGAGAAATTCATGATCGATGGTCGCCATACCGGAACAGGCGGTGGTAATCATATTACGTTGGGTGCGGTGACTCCTACGGATAGCCCCTTCCTGCGTCGACCAGATTTGTTGCGTAGTTTCGTTACTTATTGGCAGCATCACCCCGGTCTTTCTTACCTATTCTCAGGCATGTTTATTGGCCCGACAAGCCAGTCGCCACGCGTAGATGAAGGCCGTGATGAGATGTTGTATGAATTGGAAGTGGCTTTTTCACAGATGCCAGAGGGCGAAGTGTGTGAGCCATGGCTGGTCGACCGGCTAATGCGAAATTTGTTGGTGGATATTACCGGTAATACGCATCGTTCAGAATTCTGTATCGATAAGCTGTTTGCGCCGGGCTCTGCATCGGGTCGTCAGGGTCTGCTAGAGTTCCGCGGTTTTGAAATGCCGCCGCATGCTCGCATGTCTTTGGTGCAGGCGTTGTTAATTCGCTGCTTAATTGTACGCTTCTGGAAAGATCCGTATCACAAACCACTGGTACGTTGGGGCACTGAGTTGCATGACCGTTTCATGCTGCCTCATTACGTATGGGAAGATCTGCGTGAAGTTGTGACTGACTTGCAAGAACACGGATTTCCTTTCCAGCTCGATTGGTTGGCGCCTTTCGAGGAGTTTCGCTTCCCGCATTATGGGCGTGCGCAGATTGATGATACGAGTATTGAATTACGTTGGGCAATTGAACCCTGGCATGTGCTTGGAGAAGAGGTGAGCAGCTTCGGTACGTCCCGTTATGTAGATTCATCTATGGAACGCTTGCAGGTTAAAGTGGGCGGGTTAACACCAGGGCGTTATGTGTTGGCGTGTAATGGTCGTCGTATACCATTGCGCTCTACCGGTCGGCATGGTGAGTATGTTGCCGGGGTTCGTTATCGTGCCTGGCATCCGCCAACTGCATTGCACCCTATGATTGGTGTACATTCGCCGTTAGTGTTTGATCTGTTTGATACCTGGAACGGTAAATCGATCGGTGGGTGTACCTATCATGTTGTTCATCCGGGTGGGCGTAGTTATGAAACACTTCCGGTGAATGCATTTGAAGCGGAATCGCGACGTATTAATCGATTCTGGGACTTTGGGCATACGCCAATCAGCCATGAACCACAGCCTGAATTCAATGATATCTGGGAGTTTTTTGTCAATGAGGAACCTCCTCGTGCGATGGAGCCGCCGATGGAAATACCTTCTGATGAATTCCCGCATACCTTGGATTTACGCAGGCATATTCAAAAATAATCTTAGAATAGCGTAAAAAGGAAGTAGGGCCCCATGTATAATGCAGCACTTAGTTTTAGCCTTGGGGCCCTTTGTTGATGGAAACACCCACTGTAAAAATGCTTGAAACCTTTGATTATCCGCACTCGGATGATAGATATGATGAGGTATATGGCAACCAGTCAATAATGAACGATCATTGGCAGCACTTGCTTAATGGTTTGAAAACGTTGGGTGTTCAGGGAATTCAAGAACGTCACCTTAAAGCCGAACGTATTTTAAGAGATGATGGTGCTACGTATAACAGTAGTTCTACTCAACTTTCGACTACTTGGCAGTTAGACCCCGTTCCTGTTTTATTGGGAAGTGAAGAGTGGAGTCTTATTGAAGACGGCCTGCTTGAACGTTCAGAGCTGTTTAATCTGATTTTAAAAGACCTCTATGGTGAGCGTGAACTCATTCGCCATGGCGTCATTCCGCCTGAGTTAGTGTTCAGCCATCCCGGATTTTTAAGAGCGTGTCATGGGGTTGTCCTGCCTGGTGAGCACCAGCTTATTCTGCATGCTGCGGATATGGTGCGCGATGCTGACGGGAATATGCAAGTCATCTCTGATCGCACGCAAGCACCTAGTGGCGCCGGTTACGCATTAGAAAATCGCACCGTTATGTCTCGTGTACTGCCCTCACTGTTTCGCGATAGTCATGTACACAGACTGTCACTTTTTTTTCAGACGTTGCGTCTTAAATTAAATAATCTGGCTCGACATATAACAACAGACCAGCCCCGGGTAGTGATCCTTACACCCGGTTCGTATAGCGAAACCTATTTTGAACATGCTTATCTTGCAAATTATCTGGGATATCCATTGGTACAAGGTAGTGATCTGCGGGTAAGCAATGGTTACCTTTGGATGAAATCTTTGGGTGAGATGGAGCGGGTTGATGTGGTGCTGCGCCGCATTGATGATGTCTTTGCAGATCCCGTTGAACTGAGAAGTGACTCAAGTCTGGGTGTCCCCGGGTTGCTGGAAGTGGTTCGTTCCGGGAAGGTGATTATTGCCAACCCATTGGGTTCCGGCATACTGGAAAACCCCGTACTACTGCGCTACTTGCCTGACATTGGTATGCACTTTCTGGGTCGAAAGCCACAATTAGCATCCGTTAAAACATACTGGTGCGGGGATCCCCAGGATTTGACTTACGTGCTTGATAACATAAAGAACTTGGTTATTAAGCCTCATTTTCATAAGTCGGGAACACAAAGTATTTTTGGTTCGCGGTTGGATGAAAAACAGCAATTGGCCCTTCAGCATCAATTAAAAACATCGCCGTTAAGCTTTGTCGCTCAGGAGTATATCCGACCATCAACTACACCTACATGGAGTGGTAATGAGTTGGTGCCACGGCCTACTGTGCTGCGGAGTTTCTCTGTCGCGAGTGAATCCGCGTATCGTATAATGCCCGGCGGATTGACGCGAGTCGGTAATAGCGCCAGCAGTGTCAGCCTGAGTAATCAACAAGGCGCTTTTAGTAAAGACACCTGGATTCTCGCTTCCGAAACAGAGAAACAGTCAAAACCTTTGCGTGTAGCTCAACCATGGACGCCTCCGGCAACCAAGCAACCGCGTGCAGTTTTTCCTTGTCGTGTAGTTGAGAATCTTTTCTGGATGGGGCGTTATGCTGAGCGTGCTGAGTCAGCTTTACGCCTGTTAAGAACGGTATTTGTACAGTTTAACAGTACCTATCATATGCCGGATCAAACCAGGCAGCTGTTGTTACGAACAGTGACTCAGGTAACAACCACCTATCCTGGTTTTACCGGTGTTGATCCAGAGCTATTCGCCGAGCCTGAATCAGAACTCCTGGCAGTCATTCTTGATACAGAGCGTAACGGTAGTGTCTGCAGTAATCTTAACGCCTTAATCACCTGTTCAGACCAGGCGAGAGATTTATTATCAGCTGATACTCAGCGTGTTATTAATGATCTGCGTGATGAGATGGCTGCTTTGACCGGTGAGTTGCAAGCTGGCCTGAATGCAGCGCCGGAAGAAGCTCTGGACCCGTTAGTAACGACCCTGTTGGCACTGGCAGGTTTGTGGCAAGAAAGCATGGTTCGTGGTTTGGGCTGGCGCTTTATGGATATGGGGCGTCGCGTAGAAAAGGCGATACAAGCGGTTCGTCTGTTGCGTTCGGCACTGGTACAAGTGTTGCCGGAAGATGAGCAATTAAGGGTTCTTGAAGCGGTCTTACTCAGCTCTGAAACCCTCATTACTTTCCGTCGTCGTGACAATTACGATAGCGATATGGAACGTGGCCTTGAACTCTTATTAAATGACAGTAGCAATCCTCGCTCCGTATTTTATCAGGTAGAACTGCTTCGTCAGCATTTGTCTGAATTACGCTCAACCGCTCACGGACCCGGACTTGAGAAGGAAGATCGTTATCTGCTCGAAGCGTCTTCCGTTATCCAGCTTAGCACCTTAGAGGAGCTTGTTATGCACGATGATAATCAGGCCATCCGGGGCGGGCTTGATCAATTGCTGGGGCGTCTTGAGCATCTGCTGCAGGAAACGTCCTCGCAGATAAGCAGTAAATACTTTGATCAGGTTAAGGTTCACCAACAGTTTGTGCGTGCCAATTGGGATGAAGAGTTATGATTTACACTGTTCGGCATGTCACCCATTATGAATATCAAAAGCCGGTATCGCTGTGTTATAACCTCGCACATCTGTTACTCAGAGATACAGATTATCAAAGCTGTCTCAATAGTACGGTGCAGGTTACTCCGTTCCAGACGACGGGGCATCGGCGTATTGACTACTTCGGTAATCAGGCTTATTACTTTTCACTTGAGCAACCGCATCGTGAATTGATCGTTGATGTCCAAACGGAGATCCGCATACATGAATCAAAATACGCGCATGAAATGGATTTAAATCTGGACCTTGGTACTACCTGTGGTGAAGCGTTGGTTTCGCTGCAGCAAAGCCGTGATATGGCTGTGCTGGAAGCCCGTGAATTTATTCTTGACTCACCGATGATACGTGCCTCAGCATCACTGCGTGAATATGCGCGAGCCTCCTTTAGCAGAGACAGACCTCTGTTATCTGCCGTACGAGAATTGACACACAGAATCTACGAAGAATTTACATACGACCCTGCGTCTACCAGTATTGCTACACCATTGGCTGAAGTCTTACGGCAAAAAAGAGGTGTTTGTCAGGATTTCGCGCATCTTGCCATTGGCTGTCTGCGTTCACTTGGGTTTCCTGCTCGCTACATCAGTGGATATCTGGAAACGTTACCGCCCCCTGGGGAAGTTAAACTAGTGGGTAGTGATGCATCACATGCATGGTTTGCTGTTTTTTCGCCCGGTGAAGGCTGGTTCGAATTTGATCCTACCAATGATAATATGCCTGCGGAGCATCATATCACAACGGCCTGGGGGAGGGACTATGGTGACGTGTCTCCTATTAAAGGGGTGTTTTTTGATGGAGGGAAAAGCCAGAAATTAAAAGTATCGGTTGATGTAAACCGAATAGAAACGAGTAAGTTTTCGAATCCGGTATCGAATACTCGTGGTTAATGCATACAGCTTGTCGCAGCGATGATTCGCTGTGATGCTGCTCTGGAAGGACAATAGATAGGAATGTCTATCTCCAGTTATTTTTGAAAACAATTTTATTTTAAGCAGGACGTTTATTAATGAGTACGATTCATTTTATTGGTGGCGAAAAAGGTGGTGTGGGTAAATCAGTTTTGTCCAGGCTTATGTCTCAGTATAGTCTGGAAAATGCGTTGGCATTTAACGGCTTCGATGCTGACCAGTCACATGCAACATTGTCGCGTTTCTATCCGGATTTTACCCAGCCTGTAGATTTAGATGTCTTTGAAAGTACAGATAAAATTATGGAACTGGCACTGGAGACGGATGGGCACGTAATCGTTGATCTTCCTGCCCAGAGTGAGCGTTTTCTCGATCGATGGATTGGAGAAAATGACGTGTTAGACATGTGTGAAGAGATGAAGGTTTCTATCGTTTACTGGTATGTTGTTGATGACGGATTAGATTCGGCTAACTTGCTGGATAATTTTTTACATAAATATAATAATTCACTTGATTTCGTTGTCGTAAAAAACCAAGGTCGAGGCGGTAATTTTTCTGCGATTGATTCGGTGCTTGAAAAACATACGGGCAGCACGAAAAAAATAAATCTCCAGCAAGCAGTGTTACCTGGTTTGCATCAGGAAACCATGAGAAAAATAGATAAGTTAAGCTTTAGTTTCTGGGGAGCCAGTAATATAAAAGGCAATGGTATTATGCACTTAAGTTTAATGGAAAGACAAAGAACCAAAGTCTGGCTGAAAAAATCCTACCATATGATGGATTGTATATTTAAAGCTATAAAAAAATAAATGATGAAAAAAAATGCAGTAAAAAAGTAAACGGGGTGCTTAATAAAGCCGTCACAATATTGATTATATAATATGGCGGCTTTATTGTTCTTTAGTATGCTATAATTCACCTTCATTGGACATTGTAGATATTAATATATCGCGCTTTACGCTCAGCTTCACCAACGCTAAACGTATTTCACCTGCCACGATAGGACAGTACTCCATAACTGAAACACATTTTATAGAGCTTACAAAGCTTAAAGAGAGAGTACCATGCAACAACTTACCCCCGCAGGCCAAAATCTTGTCAATGATGTCGCTTCCCGATATAACCTGAGCACTGATTCTGTTATTAATATGCTGATCGCCGTTAATAATGGTGGCGGTTCTATGGCTCAGTTTAATTGTCCGGAACTCGGTGGTTCAGGGCAATGGATGAGAGGCGGCATGACCATGGTTGGCGATATGTTTAACAATGGTTTGAAAAACACCGTCGACAATTTATGTAATGAGCTTGCGAATGCATTGGCTAATATGGAAGTCTTTCCTAAGGCTCCTGCTGGCACAAGAGGCAGCAACCAATGGTGGCCTTCAGATTTAGGCGTTCCCTTTAGCAGCGGCGCTCAGAATAATCTTCGATACGCTATTTTTCCTAACAGGCTTGCGGTTGACATTAATGGCCAGGTTACCGTTTATGACACACTCGATAATAATATCAGTGGTGTAAGTCAGCAGCAGGGCGGCAATACATCGCTTACGTTTAGTAGCCAGTACGGTACTATTTCAGTATCCAGTCTTCCTATTGTTTCAGGTCCGGGTGTTTCACCAGCACCGCAGACAAACTTCCTTGAGCCTCTGCCTCCGGTAAATACGCCTGAGCCAGTTAAACAAAATCTGAATACGCCATCAGCGCCAACAAACTCGGGGAGCATGAATCTGAATTCATCATCGAGTAATGAAATTTTACAGCTCATCGAAAAGCTGTCTCAGTTGCGTGATGCCGGGGCGTTAACAGATGACGAATATAATACAAAGAAAACTGATTTATTAAACAGGCTTTAATAATTTTTATATAACTTGTTAATAAAATCAATATATTACCCCTCTTGTTTAAATGCTGCTAAATACGTGCTTTTAAATATGAGGGGTATTTTCCTCTGATAAGAATGCCTCGTAGTGCTTTATCTGTTCAAGATTATAATTGTATTAGTGATGCGTTTTCAGAAAATCTTCATTAGTGGAAACAAAATCAATCTGTGTTGCGATTGAGTGACAACCGCTACAAAAACATTACTTTCCTCGGGTTTCTCATTATATCCAGCAACCCAGCCCCAGCCCAATGATTGTCTGTATTTCCTGAAAGTCCCTAGCTTACGCGGTCGTGCTATTTTGTGCTGATTCCTGCTCTCTCAGGTAGGTAGCCGTTGCCGGCGCGACACCATATTCATTAATGCCCCGCCAACCCAATACTTTTGCTAATGTCACCATGAGTGCTAAGTGGTGGATAGTGTGATTTGAGGCAAAAAACAGTTCGCGCCCGAATGACGTTTGAAATATCGCACTGTGCTGTTCAGAGATGGCAACCTCTGTACTAATACTCACGGAGCGGTTCATATCGTCTGGTGTTAACTGCGTTAGCCATTGGCGGATAGTGTTGAGTGTGATGATGGCGTCACGTCTATCGGTTTCAAGCGGAATACCGCGTAAACGAATATCATAATCAATAATGGTGTCCTGTTTGTTTCTAATAAGAGCCTGGTAAATATCCAGAATATGGCGCAAATGCTGACCAATATTGCTGTCAAATAAAGGGCGTGAATGTGTTTGATAGATATCATCATCGATACTGTCAATGAAACTGGTGAGCTGATCGAATACCTCAAGACTACTGTCTATTACTTTTTGCATATTTTTTGTACCGTTCAGCTTAGTTTGAAAAATTATTAAAACTTATGTTATGGATGTTTTTAGTCGACTCGCCGTTGCGTTGTTTGATACCAGTGCCGTAACGGGAGCAGGTTCTGTGGGGTTCGTATAGGCAAGGTAGATCAAAGCGACAGGGGTGAGTAGCAGATAAAGCGTGGATAATGACGCTTGCATATCTGAAAAATAAGATGCCAGTAGTGCAACACCGCTATAAAAAATGACGATCCCTATTTGTGATAAATAGCTTTTAATCAGCAAGTATTGCAGCGGATTGTGCTCTTTAGCATGATCAAAAAAACGCTTATTGAAACTTAAGCGGAAGAAAGTCGTTAAAAAAGCGATCAATAAGATAGCCGGGTAGATCAGGGCGTCGGGTAATTCCGGGTTGAGTACACTTCTCAATACCCATGACGCCGCATACAATATCACGGCACTGATATAGACCGTATTGCTATCAAGACTATCAATCCTGTTTTTTAACAGGTAAAAAATGAGCGATAAAAAGACGGTCAATAATACAATAATAATTCCTAACTCTTTGATGCTTTGCCGGGCAATCAGAAACAGTGAAATTACCCAAAAATAGCTTTCCAGGAAAAGGAATACACCGTCCAGATAAAACACCACCACAGAGTTTTTCTTATCTTTGAAGCGAAATAGAGGGGTGTTGGAGGCCGGGCTACTGTTAGCCCCCGTCAGCATGATGCTATTAGAAACGGCGAATGAACGCGTTTTTACTGGCCGACAAAACCACATAATGGCGCTAAAAGTGATCAGTGTACTGGCCATCAATAATAGCCCAAGTGCCTCTTTTTCAAGCAGGAAGGCGCCGATAATAATTCCAAGTTTTAGTAGTACCACGACTAAGATCTGGAAATTACCAAATTGCCTTCCCGTCTGAGTGGCTGTTAAATCAGGAGTTTTTTCTGGCGTTTGCGTTGTCGTTGCAAGTGTAAGTGCAGATGCAGGCGCCGTCATTGTGCTGAAGAGCACCCGCTGAGTGGCCCAGTAAAAACAGTTATAGGCACCATTCAAAAGTGCAGATAGAATCAGCAACCAGTAATTGTCTGAAAATACTAAAGCGATTACCAGCAACAACTCAGCAATAAAAGAAGTGCCGATGATTAGGCGCCAGTTTTGCTGCTTGTAAAGTTTTTCCCATATTTTTAGCGAAAAAAGAAACCCTAATCCCGTTATTCCAATAAACAGGGCTATGCCTTGCATGGACTCACCACGCTGCAATAAAAGCACCGGTATGAAAAAGGGTAGCATCCCAATAAGAAAAGAATGGACACCTGCGAACTGAAAGAAAGAGGCTGAAACAGTTTTCATTAAAAGGTATCTGCGTTGCTGATATCGAGTTGGTTCAGCTTGTCAAAATAGGGCGAAAGATCTTCTTTCTCACCGTAGCGAGGATAATCATGCATTTTCAGGTAAGGGCGGGAGTTCACTTCAAGGAAGATACATTTTTGGTCTTCGTAAGAGTGCTCGATACCTTTTTCGAAAATCACGTCAATGCCTAATATGTTGGCATCGAACATACCCAGGACATCCAGAAATAACTGTTTGTTGATCTCTGGAATCGTCTTTTTATCTATTGTCCTGACCGTTCCGCCAGGTGTCAGGGAGATGCGATAAAAGAGTATGACGTCTTCATCTTTAGCGGGAATTGTGTCCAGCGTGTAGTTACGTTTTTTCAGGAAATTGATCGTCTGTTCGTTTTTTTGTATCGGGTAGATACATGGATGCAGGTGCATCTTTTTGCGGATCTGGTTTTCTTCATCAATCAGTTCGCTGATACTCTGGGTTCCATCGCCTGTTACTGTGGGAGGGTATCTCTCAATCACCGACATCAGCTCACCTTTAATAGCGACTACGCGGTAGTTAGCGCCTTTTAGATATTGTTCTACTACCGTCGTTGGCCACCATATTTTGGCTAACAATATGGCTTTCCATAACTCAAAAAAATTATTGATCGGAAAATAGCTTCCTCTGGAATATCCGCTGACATTGGGTTTTATGACCAAAGGAAAACCGTGCTGCTTTGCAAATCGATGTGCACTAAGTGGATTTAAGAAAATAAGCCCTTTTGCATGCGGAACATTACCTTGGTTAAAAACCGCCCGGGCTTGTTCTTTAGAACGGCAGCTTTTTCTCACTTCAAGATTATTGTAGCTGCTGCAACCATTCATATAACGCTGGCTGATCCAGCTGTAAATAATTTTTTTGATATCTTTCATTGATAGTGCCTAGTCTATGCGCTTGGTGCGTTGAATAAAGCCAAGTTTTTTTAAGAATATAAGCGGCTCATTCTGTTGGTTGGGTATAGTTTTCGTTATTCTGGCAAGTAACCAAGTGCATTGGATGGCTAAATTCAACTTGCGGGTAGTTGCTGTGTTATAGCTCAATAGCACTAAAGGCATGGGGACAAATAAGTTGATTTCAATCACCTTGAATTCACCGGCCAGCAGAGACTCTATCGAGTCTGCACGCACGCCAAAACGGGAAATCCTGAAACCACCTATGGTTTTAATATACCCCCATAAGGCATCCATGTTTTCGTTGGTAAGCTGAGGGGTAATATCCAGGTATTCAGTTTGCTGGTTGTAAATGCCGTTGATAGGGAAGGGGTCAGCACTGTGATTAATCACCTGTGTCACTGATAGCATCGCATACTGATCGGGTGATGAGGCAGATGGAATGACGAATATTTCAAACTCAATCTTACCTTTCGCCGCGTCCTGAATAAGGTAGTGGACAGGAGCGCGACTGCGCTGTGCACGGATACCTTCAAGCTCTGCAAAATTATCGGCTCGCTGAATGCCTTTCGAGTTCTGCCCCCATTCTGGTTTTACAAATACAGGGTAGCTATCAGGCTGAAAATCATGACTATCAATTTGTTGATTTAAGCGCCATTTATCAGGGATAAGATCATTGATATCCTGCTTCGAATAGATGCCTTTACTTTTATTGAAATAGCCTGCGTTCAACTGAAAGTAACGCCACGGCATGACTCCCAGTCTGATACACGACACTATATATGAGCTTACCAGCAGTATTCGAATCATCATAAATATCAGGTCGTCAAAAATTACAAGGTGGTATTTACATTGGCGTGCTTTGAACGCAAATGTGTGAAGTTTACCAAAGCCATGATTATACCCAGTACTGCTATTGATAGAGCGGCATAAAATAATGATCCTTGATCACTTTGGCCGTTGTGCAGCACTACGATACCCAAGGGTGTTGCCAGGTGAAAAAAAGCAGCGCCTGTCATAATGCCAGCGGCTAGTATGCCACCAATGCTATGAATCAGCGCACGTTCTGGTGCATTGCCGATAATATTTAGTTTTTTAAGGAGGAAGAAGACAATAGGCAGCAGTAAAAAAATAGAAACCAGCAGTTCGGCACTGCCGACAGCATAGGCAGCGTATTCAGCAAACCAGATACCTAGCCCATTGGAAAGGGTACTGCTCATCCAGGCGCCAATCGTTGAAAATATATGCTGGGTATCCGGGTGTCCGGAAAACTTATAAGGGAGTGAGCTCAAAAAAACTTTACATGTCCAGGCAACCACGACCCAGCTAAATATTGATATAATTCGGGGCTTCATGCTCGATCCTTAAAATTATTATTAATTTTATGAGATAAATTAAGGGTTAACTTAAAAGTTAAATTATTGGATAACACCCGGCCAGTTTTTGTCAGCAGAATTGATAAAGCCTTCTTTATCTTTTAACCATTTTGCTTGTATGTCTGTATCGTAGTTAAGATAAAGTTTGCCATCGTGAACGGTCCACTGATGCGGGTCGCCTTTCGCCGTATCATTCATCGCGACCGCCCATGCACAGTAACCGCCGTATTGCGGCGCGTATTTTTCAGGGTCAGCTTTAAACATTGCTAAATTCTCAGCACTCTTGAAACGCCATTCAGCCCCTTTGTATTCTGTGACAAAGCGTTTATTGCCTTTTACTGGCTTGTGTTCGGTAAAATAAGCCACTGTATCGTAACCAGCCACGGCCAGATCACTAAAAAAAGTCGTGTAAATGGGTGGCTTTGCGCTGGCATGTAGAGAAACAATCATCAACATGGCTGCAATAACCGAACCCCATGCTTTTTTATAGTGAAGTAAATTATTCATTGGTCTGCCCTCTATATCTATGCGTTCGTCTTGATCGTTTGATTGCAGTGAATTGAATCGTTTAACAGCAAAAGTAGGCTAATCATATATTTTGAAAATGAAATCAAACTGAAATAATTATCCGGTCACAGAGAGAAGGCTATATTAATTGAAGAGATACCCCATTCACCACCAATGATTGTTCTTAAGGTGGTTATTTATAAGATATGTATTCCAGGCTGAAATAAAAATTACTGATAATTCATAATCATCAGATTAAAGCGCTACCAGCCCTTAAATTGTCTGTTAAATCAATATCAGAGATGCATTCGAAATCAGTCAAAGAAAGGGTAAATGTTGATCCAGTGTATTGGAAATAGCTTTATAGGTGCTTTTTCATCCGCTAAGAACACAAATTAACGAATAAAACCCCAGGATTGTCGACAATCTGGTTTTTATTGCTTTATATTATTCGAGTAAAAACAGACATATATCGCCTTATTTGGACATATTCGCCTTATGTCTTAGTTAAATTAAGGTTTATTTTCGTTAAAGTACGTAGATCTTGTAGGCCGACTGTCAACAATAATTAAAACGGCTCACATTGACGTAGTCCTGAATATTAACTTAAAAGCCACAAGGGCCCGCGCTATGTCCTACCAAGCAGAATATAATAAATCGATCGAAACTCCAGAGCTTTTCTGGGGTGAAAAAGCAGAAGACATTCACTGGTATAAAAAGCCACAAAAGATTCTGAGTGAAGATGAGAACGGTATCAGTCGTTGGTTCGCTGATGGAGAACTTAATACCGCTTACCTGGCTTTGGATTTTCACGTTGAAAATGGACGTGCTGATCAAGATGCCCTGATCTTTGATTCTCCCGTTACGGATACAAAGATTCGTTATACCTATAAAGAACTGCGTAATGAAGTTGCAAAATTTGCAGGCATTCTGAAAGCACAAGGCGTTGCAAAAGGTGACCGTGTTGTCATCTATATGCCGATGATTCCTGAAGCAGTTATCGCGATGTTGGCTGTTGCCCGTTTGGGTGCGATCCACTCTGTTGTATTTGGTGGTTTTGCTCCACACGAATTAGCAGTACGTATTGATGATGCAGAGCCTAAAGTGGTGGTTACTGCTTCTTGTGGTATCGAGATCGCCAAAGTATTGCCATATAAGCCAATGCTTGATGAAGCCATCGAGAAATCAGCACATAAACCCGGCAGCTGTATCGTATTTCAACGTCCACAAGTGACAGCTGAACTCATTGCTGGCCGTGATATTGACTGGGCTGCAGCGATGAAAACGGCAGAACCCGCTGACTGTGTTCCTGTTAAAGGAACTGACCCACTTTATATCCTTTATACATCAGGTACTACCGGTAAGCCAAAAGGTGTTGTTCGTGATAATGGTGGTCATGCTGTTGCGCTCAAATACAGCATGAAAGCTATTTATAATATGGAAGCCGGTGATGTTTTTTGGGCAGCGTCAGATGTCGGCTGGGTTGTTGGTCACTCCTATATTGTTTACGCACCGCTATTGGCTGGTTGTACTACGGTTGTTTTCGAAGGCAAGCCAATTAAAACGCCAGACGCCGGTGCATTTTGGCGTGTATGCGAAGAATACAAAGTAAAATCACTGTTTGCTGCGCCTACCGCGTTCCGCGCTATCCGTAAAGAAGATCCGGATTCAGAGCTGCTGAAGCCATACGATCTGTCACACCTGAAAGCTATTTTCATGGCCGGTGAGCGTCTTGATCCACCTACGTATACCTGGACGACAGAAACTCTCGGTAAACCAGTTATTGATCACTGGTGGCAAACAGAAACCGGTTGGGCTATCTGTGGAAACCTGACCGGCATCGAAATGAAAGAACCCAAAGCCGGTTCTTCAACACTGCCTATGCCAGGTTTCAACGTACAAATCGTTGATGCCGAAGGTAATGAGCTGCCGGCAGGTGAGCAAGGCAACATTGCTATGAAGTTGCCACTTCCGCCAAGCTGCCTGCCAACGGTATGGGGTGATCATGAGCGCTTCCGTACCGGATATCTGACAGAGTTCCCGGGTTACTATTCAACAGGCGACGGCGGTTATAAAGACGAAGAAGGCTATGTGTTTATCATGGGTCGTACCGATGATGTTATCAACGTAGCCGGGCATCGCCTGTCAACAGGTGAGATGGAGGAGATTGTCGCCAGCCACCCTGCAGTAGCAGAGTGTTGTGTTATCGGTGTAAATGATCCACTCAAAGGTCAGCAGCCGATCGGGTTAGTGCTTCTTAAGAATGGTGTTGAGTTGGACGAGAAAGAACTGGAAGCCGAATTGGTTGCCATGGTTCGTAAAGAGATAGGTGCAGTTGCCTGCTTCAGAAAAGCAATGGTCGTTCAGCGTCTGCCAAAAACCCGTTCCGGCAAAATTCTGCGTAAGTTATTGCGCCAGATTGCTGATGGTGCCGGTTATTCAGTTCCATCAACAATTGATGACCCAGCGAGCTTACCGGAAATCGAGGAGATTTTAACTAGCCACGGTCTCGTGACAGGTCAATAGGCCTCGTTTAAGACGCTTAGTAGTTTTCAGGCAGCCATTTGGCTGCCTTTTTTCAATCCCGCTAAAGAAGTTCTGTCTAAAAAGTGAATTATAAGATAGATGAAAGTTTATTAATCCCCGTTATTGATCCGTTCCAGACCATCTCATAATGTGCGGCTTGCTGTATCGATATTACATGTTGCGGAGTCATTAACCCCCAACATATCGCGCCTTGTTTTCGGACCGAGTGGTAGCGAATACCAGTATCTTTGCGTTTTTTTAAAACATGGCCAAGCGCGCGGGCTGCCGTGTAATCTTCAGGTGCGTAGATAGCATCGTCAGATCTGATCGCTAATCCATCTATTATTCCGGCTTCATCAAACACACAGACCAGACCTCGAAAAACAAAACGCTCATAACAAAGTTCAGGTACATTACTCCAATATAGCTGTTGGTGATGTTTTACTTCTGCAAGGGCGGTTTCCATATAATCAGCCAGATATAATACGCCAAATGACCCATCGCTGAATCGGGAACCGTCAGGGTTTACATGAGTGAACGGTGCGGTTGCATAGGAACAACCGCAAATACCAAACGGAATCTCTGATTGGGGAATCAATTGCAAATCACCGACCTCATTTTTCAGGCGCGGATTGGTCAAAGCCTGTAAAGCATAAAGGCTTTCAAATTCGTCAGCATTAGCCACATCATCAAACAAGCTGATAGGAGGGAATTTAGAATTGACCAGCCGGTAGCTTTTTATCTCGTTGCCGGGTAAAACCGGTAACTGATCGATATTTACCATTGGCTACCGCGCATCGCATCTATACGCCGGAAAGTCTCATAGACGGCGACAAAATCACCGCTGCCCATAATCTCCAGTGGTGTACGGCCTTCAAAGAAGGGGTTGTGATTAGCCATCTTCATAAAGCCGTAGAGGTTCTCAGGGTTATCGAAGACGATACGTAAGGCTGCATGGATATTCAGAATGAAGCTGATACGGGTGAGTTGGTCCCGATCCAGGTTGATCTCCACTAAGGCATCTTTCTTTTTAGCGCGGGCATAGGTGCTGTGAGAGACACGCAGAATAGCTTCACCTTGCTCGCCGCTGGCACCCCATTTATCCAGAATAGTGACAGCCGCTTTAAGGCCTGTTGCTGCCGCGGCTTTGTCCGGTGAAAAAGAGTGTGGGCTCAGCATAGTCTGTTCCTCTATTGGCTGCCTGAGTCTGTAAATAGGTTACAGTATATTGTATCTGGAGATACTTTGTATCATATTTTGTATCTAGAGAAATTTATTTAAACCGCGATTGAGATTGAGGGCCTCTTTTTTAACGACCAGCTTAGTGGCAATGACTGAATGACTAACAAGTGATGTTGAGCTGAGGAAGTTGAGGTCGCCTGAGTGATGAATTAAGCATGTCTTTGTTACTCTATACCTGAGCCTCCTTGCAAGGCTCAGGTATAAAGCATCAACCACTTACGCTGAACAGCCTTTCTCCGGCATCGCTATTGAGTTGCCGGCACCCTTTGGCCATTCATATCGTGCATGACGCGTTTGCAGGGTTTGTATAGCAAGACGGATCTCTTCAGGCCATGCAGCGCTATGGCGGGTTTTCATATCAACACCGACCAGCAGGCATTCAATGGCGGCCAGCGTTTCAGTACCTTCTACGTTACGTAGTTCGTGCCAGATACGTAAGCGCTTCTTATCACTGGACAGTAGGTGGGAATGCGCAACGACTTTCTGGCCCTGGCGCACCTCTTTAAAGTAGCGCAGGTTATTCTGTACGGTAAAAGCGCTGAACTGATACTTATCTCTTTCTTCGGCGTTTAGCCCGGCTGCATCCAGAACGGTATCCGTGGCCAAAGAGAGCATGACAAGATAATAGCCTTCATTAAGATGCCCGTTATAGTCGCAATAGCTTTCTGGAACGGGTGGATACTGGGTGGTCAACATGACGGAATCCTTCTTTATTTTTGTCGATGTGATTCATCAAGACTGCTGGATTAACGCTTGATACAGGCGCATATCAAGTTTCGGATGCGTATAATGCTACGAACACGTGTCTGATTCTACTACATGTTAGTAGAACATTAATGAAATCGAGTTTATGTCTAAATCACTTAACCCAGATACACCACCTATTTTATATTCTTTTCGTCGCTGCCCGTATGCGATGCGGGCTCGTTTAGCCATCTACAACTGCAAGATTGATATAGCGTTACGAGAAGTTGTTTTAAAAGATAAGCCTCCCTCATTACTGGCAATTTCTCCTAAAGGCACAGTTCCTGTTTTACAGCTAAGCGATGGATCTATCATTGAGGAAAGCCTGGATATTATGAAATGGGCATTGCAGCAGCGAGACCCCGACCAGTGGTTATCAGCAGCGCTGATTGAGCCGACTCAGGAATTAATTCAACAAAATGATAATGAATTCAAATACTGGCTGGATCGCTATAAATATGCAGACCGATATCCGCAGCATCCGCTTGAATTTTATCGATCCCGTTGTGAGCACTGGTTTGCTATATTAGAGAGCAATTTGATGGTGCATGATGGTTTTTTGCTGGCAGATCGCTATACCCTTGCGGATATGGCACTGTTTCCGTTCGTTCGTCAGTGCGCGCATGTAGACCGTGAGTGGTTTATGCAAACGCCCTATGTGCATTTACAAGCGTGGCTTGAAAAACTGATCAACTCAAACCTCTTTGCAGCAGTCATGAAAAAGCACCCACAATGGATCGCTTCCTCATAATCTACTGACTGAGCCGCCATGTCATAACAATGTCATAACACTGCGGGAATTACGGGGACAGTTTACTTAACTCAGAATTACGGGGACAGCAGAATTACGGGGACAGTTTACTTAATTCAGTCTACTTTTGGGAATTACGGGGACAATTTACTTAATTCAGTCTACTTTTCGGCCCAGGCCTTCCTTTACGTAAAATACACTTTACTTGTCGCACAAGCTTGTTCAAAAAAAATCATCTGCACTGTCAGGCCTTCCCGCACGGGTATAATTGCGTATAAATTGTTGTATATCGATAATCTATCCAGCTTCGGGTTGACGTAAAAATAAGCGTATCACCTTCACTCATCAAGTGAGCTTGTGTATATAGCTAAGTCCAAAATTCAGGATCTGACACAATTGAGCCTTAACAGAGGTTAGTACAACATATATAGCAGTAGACATCAGACAGAAGCCCATACATCTGAGCCTGCCGTGCTGTTTAGCATTACTCAACAGAGGAATGTAAGCTTGGTAATCATCACTTATGAAAAAGGTTTCCTATCGGCAGTTGCCGCGTTGGGCCATATGGTGAGGGTAGTTTGGAGTAACTACTAGAGCCATCCTGGCCATTGTCTTGCTTTGTATTTGACACATTCTTGTCGAATATAGTTTAGCGCCTCAGAACTGAGGAATTAAGTAAACTGTCCCCGTAATTACTGGCCATTGTCTTGCTTTGTATTTGACACATTCTTGTCGAATATAGCTTATCGCCTCAGAACTGAGGAATTAAGTAAACTGACCCGTAATTCTGCAGTAGACATCAGAACTGAGGAATTAAGTAAACTGTCCCCGTAATTACATCAGAACTGAGGAATTAAGTAAACTGTCCCCGTAATTACTAATTCTGTCTGGGTTATAGCTCTTGGTTATAGCTCTTGGCTCTGCTTTTAAGCATCTCTTTTAATTCCGCTATCTGGTTCGACAAATCCTGAATGGTAGGTTCGCCGTCAGCCAGCGCCTGCTCTTTAGCTTCCTGAGCATGTTCCTCTTCCATGACATTGACGACAATGCCAATGACCATGTTCAAAAAGGCAAAAGTAGTCAGAAAAATAAAGGTCAGATAATAGATCCAGCTAAACGGATAGACGGCCATGGTTTCGTACATGACATCTGTCCAGTCCTCAAATGTCATGACACGGAAGAGTGTCAGCATTGCGATGGAAATATC
>NZ_JBFIIH010000001.1:0-82173 GCF_041601355.1 Neptunomonas sp. | reverse complement strand
TCACCAACACCCGTTGATATTTTCTTTTCTGCTACAGACACTTTTTGCTTCGTTGCCTGCACTTGTTTTGTCTCAGTCTTGGCCGTCCTGGCTGTCTGTTTTACCTTAAGCGCCACATTTTGCTTAGGCGGCTGAGGAACCTCTGCCTGTTTGAGCGGTTCGGGCTCAGGCTTTTGCAGCGCTTCTTTTGCGGGCTCTTTTGATACCTCTTTTGGCGGCTCTTGTTGCGGCGGCGCTTCTGCTGTTAGTTCTTTAATAGGATCTGCTGGCACATCCTCTGTGGTATTAAGCGATTCCCCTAAGTTTCCGAGCATGCCCAAATCAATTTCGATCCCTTGCTCACCTTTATCCTTTGCCCCCTCAGACGGCGCAGCAAAGAACAGCCCTAATGCTAGGACGTGCATCAGTGCCGCACATATAAAAGCCATCCATCCATGACGTGCTGAAATCATTTTTCATCCACCTTAACCTGGCGAGTTGCCAAAGAGACACGCATCAATCCTGTCGCTTTAATCTGGCGTAAGACCGTTTGCAAAACATCAACAGGTAAATCCGCATCCACTTTTACCAAAACAACAAACGCCTCCGGTTTTTCTGCCTGAGAAAAAGCAGCCAGCAAACCCGACGCTAACCCTGTTTCATCAACATTCTGATTATCCAGATACAACGCCCCATCCGCGGTAACGATCAACGTTATCCCACCCTCTGCCTGCCGGGTGTTACTGAGTGACTCCGGTGGCTGTACCGTTTGTGCATCAGAACGCTGAATTTGTCCGGCAACCATGAAAAAAATCAACATCAAAAACACAACATTAATCAGCGGAATCAAATTATCGTCACGGCTCTGTGCCTTTTTCACGCTTGTGATACACGAGGCAGATCCCCTGAATAACAGCCCGCTCATGGTAAGGCTCTCATCGTAAGACACCGGCCAGCGAAACGTGCTGTGCACCCGCCTGTTTCAAATTATCCAGCAAGCTAATCATTGTCTGCGTCATCACTCCCGGCTCCACTTCAATGGAAAAAACAGCCTCAGGTGCCTTTAATACCAGTGCTTGCATCGCAATTGCATCCTGCATCTGGTAATGCTGCCCCGCATACTCGAAAGCGCCCTGGTCAGAGATCAAGTGAAGCCGGTGCACCTCAGATAATGTATCGTTACCTACCTGCGCAACTGACAGATCAACCTGTCGCCACTGAATAAAAGTAGACGACAACATAAAGAACAGCAGCAGGATAAACACCACATCAATCAATGGCGTCAGGCTAATCGCCTGACGACGGCGTACAGGCTGCAAATCAAGCTGCACGCTTCAACTCCTCATGCTCGGACCGCCCGGCCACCGGAGCCTGCAAGCCAGTAAAAACCTGAGTCACAGAATCGCTCATTAGCGCTGCTACCCGCTCCACCTTTCGCTCCAACCAGCTATGCACCACTACGACCGGTATAGCCACCGCTAACCCTACCGCTGTGGTCAGGAGCGCCTGCCAGATACCACCAGACAGCACTGATGGATCGACCTGATTACCCGCCGCTTCCATCCGCTGAAAGGCAGTAATCATACCCAGCACTGTGCCTAACAAACCAAGCAAAGGGCTTAATGTTGCAATAACTTCAAGTGGCCGCAGTAACGCACGCAACTGATTCAGGCGTAACGCTGCCACACGCTCGAGTTCATCTTTCAGCAAATCCATATCTTGGCGAACATTCAGCACGCCCCGCATCGCGATAGATACCAGCTCAGAAACAGGTCGTTTGCGCTTCAAGGCAAGCTTTGCCTGCCCATGCTCCCCTTCGCGCCACAACGCCAATGCCTGCGTAACATCACGAATACTTTCAGGCCGCAACAACGCAAACTGCCACAATTTAACCAGTACAATACTCAACGCTATAATCGAAAAGCCCAATAAAATCCAAACCACAGGCCCACCGACTATTAAGAAGTCCTGCACCCTCTCAACTACAGAAGGCGCCTCCTGAGCCAACGAAGCCATTGCATCGCCCTGATCCAACGACCCGGAAGCGGCCTCTTTCGCCAGCGGCGCTATTGATACCCCCTTATCCGACACTTCACTTGAACCCAGCTCAGCCGGGATAATCAATTCTGCTTCAACACTCACGGATGACACCTAAATAGTTACCTAACTAAAGACGATAATGATAATGATTAGCATTTGTACTTTCAAGACTATTAATTGTCTATTTTTGATAAGTTGCTAAATTAACGGCAATTTTTCGTATAGAAATGGATGGATGAACTATTTTTAAAGCAGAAAAACAGTTGAGAATAAAAACAATAAGCCTATCCCCGGGGTGGCAATTTTTATTGATATTTAAGCATTTTAATCTGGATTTAAGTGATTTTTGCCTCAATTAGACGCATATGTACGTCCTTTATACCTGAGTAAACCTGAAGACCGGATTCAGCTCGCTTACCCAAAGCGGACTTTCACAAACAGTATTTACATCTGCGGGGGTGAAGCCATCAACAATAATAGCGACATATCCCCAGGCTGTGCCCACGAATGTTGGTTTGACTCAACTCCAAAGCAACCGTGAGCAATGATTACTGCCGGAAATGGGCTATCCCCAACGGGCTTGGAAATAACTTTGTTAGAAATTATCCTTAAGATCTGTGTGCCTTTCATGCATTATCTTTGCTTCCATTTAGCCTCCGAATAGGTAAAACCAAAGTGGAACTGGCGCAATAGCGATGGCCAGCAGAAGAATAAAGGCGTGGAAAGGGACTATTTTGCTCATGCCAACAACCAGACAAATTCCACCGCCCCCACCTATAAGCGCATTCCCAGGTAGGTTTAACGCTGCAGCAATGGTCAGATACCTGTATTTTAATAGTATGGGAGCTGCCTTAGCGGGCATTTTTTCATTCAGAAACTTAAGTCGTTCCTGTTGATTTAAGGGCTCAAGCTGGTGTACCAAGGAGCTTGCCTTATTCAAATGCAGCCATTTAAGAAACCTGTAAACCAGACGAGGAGGGATGGTTCTTCCAACGATAAAACTGATTGATAGCGCAGCAAGAGTGCACAGGTATACTAATAAAGCCCCTTTGCTCCCAAGCAGCAGCATGAGAGCCAGACCTATCTCTATTCCTGGCATAAATGGTGTAGCCATCAATAATATATAAAGGAAGATAGCCCCTAGAATGATGCTATTAAGCATCGCATCATGCCTGGGAAACAATTGAAAGTTAATCTGATGCGCAAACCAAGTGCCGCCAAAATTCAAAGCCGCAATGAGAAAAATTATCAACGCGATTTTCAGAAAACGAGCTAGTCCGGAGGCTTGTGTTTGATAGTTATTTGAATCGACCATAATTAAGCGGCCCAATAAACGATGATGTATTTAACTCATTCCAAGAATGATCATTCACTCCTTTAAGGTTCCCCTGAACCAGTATTCTTTACGTATATCCCAATACCATCTTTCCTTTGTCCAAATGAAGGTTACTTCGGCTGTATCGCCATCCACGACCCCCTGCCAAGCAATCTTGCCATGGGTCGGGCTTTCGGTCATCGCTTCAAAGTGGATAGTATTGCCAATAACTGTTGTCGTATATTCGCTGCTACTAAAATTATAGGGGTCGCATGAAACGGATCTGAATAGTCCATTCTGAAAGACAATTTCCTCGTATTCATCGGGGTCCGGTTCGCGCCCCTTTTCGCCGTTATTACCGACAAAAGTCATACCATCCAGAATACCTGAGGTCTCTGCTGCAAATGAAGTGTTTGTTAAGAAAACAAATAAGAGTGTTGTATATATGAAATATTGAGGTATCCGGGAAATCATATCGACCTCCTATGTTTACGTATGCTGCCGAATATCGAAGCTCAGTAAAATAAAGATAACCTCTGCCAGATATTCGGTAAATTGACTCCCTACTAATCATCAATAGTAGCAATCCATTCTCTATCTAACCAGCAAAACGTAGCGCCCCCAATTAGTATCACAGATCAGGTCGGTTACCCGATCCAAAGGGGCCTTTCTAGCTTGCTCTTCTGATATTAGACAACACCACAAAGCAGTCGTTTGCCTCAGAACTCTTCAAAGACCTGACTTTGAGTGTGGCACTGGCTGAACACTATCTCGTGGTCGCTCTCTTTCCATGTCGAGTAATGCTCGTTTGCGCTCCAGTCCCCAGCGGTATCCACCGAGACTTCCGTCCCCTCTTAAGACACGATGGCAAGGAATCAGCACGCCTATCCGGTTTTTTGCACATGCTGATGCAACGGCCCTAACCGCTTTGGGTTTACCGATATGTACGGCCAACTCACTGTAACTGAGTACATCCCCTTCCCGGATGCTCAACAGAAATTGCCATACTTTCATTTGGAAAGCGGTACCTCGCATATCAAGTGGTAAATCAGGCCGGGGAGCGCCCTGGCCAATATGCTGTTCCAGTGCTTCCATCCAGGCATCCAGTTCAGGCGTTTTCAGAGCAGTTGAGACACTCAATCCGGCACGAGGAAATTCCTCTTTTAGCTTAGTGATCAGTGACTCTTCATCATCACCAAACTGTACGAAACAAACACCTTTATCCGTAGCGGCCATCGCCATCAGGCCAAGCGCTGTATGCCGGCAAGCGTAGGTGATGATCTCGCCAGCGCCTCCCGCTCGGTATGCTTTGGGGCTCATGCCTATGTTACGGGTTGCCTCGCCGTAAACGCGGCTAATGGAGCCAAATCCAGATGAGAAAATTGCGTCAGTCACACCGCTACCCTCTTTCAACGATTGTTTGAAGCGTCGCATTCGAAGAGCGTCCTGATAGGCTTTGGGTGAAACACCAAATGCGTCTTTGAATAACCGCTGTAATCTGGAGGGAGACAACTCTGCAATAGTTGCCAAGTTTGAAAGCGTCATTTTTTCATCAACATGCTCTTCAATATAGCGGGCGACCTTTACCAGTCGCTCCACTCCTGATATTCCTTCCCCTGTGGGCTGGCAGCGCTTACAGGGTCTGAAATCAGCCAGCATAGCGGCTTCGCTACTTGAGAAAAACCGCAGGTTCTCGGGTTTGGCCCGCCGGGCAGAACACGATGGCTGGCAGAATACCCCCGTGGTGATGACACCATAAAAAAAGTCTCCGTCGCGGGACTTATCTCTTGCGGCTATAGCGTCCCGCATCTCCTGCTCAGACGGCATCGGCATGATATGTTCCTCAATTTGAAGTTGATTACACCTATGAAAACTTACTTTCATGGGCGTTTCCATCCGCTTGTTGCTGAATAATGTCCATCCTGGTCAATGGGCAGCAATTGAACAGCATTGCATAGGGTAGAAATTGCTATCAAAGTAATTCAGGCGCAAGAATCGGATGGTATATACTTCTGACTCTCTCTAAGCTGGTTCCACTATAAATGAATACGAGAGCAGCACTGACTATGATTTCATCTATCAACACCTCCATGGGCGCTCGTGAGTGGATAATGCTTATCGTATTATCCATATTATGGGGGGGATCATTCTTCTTTGTCGGTGTTGCTGTTACTGAGTTGCCTCCATTGACAATTGTGACGCTCAGGGTAGGACTAGCAGCCATAGCGTTATGGAGTATTGCTCTGGTCATGGGGCTGCGTCCTCCAAAGAGCGTAAAGATTTGGATTGCTTTTCTGGGAATGGGATTGCTAAACAATGTCATGCCATTTGTTCTTATAGTGTGGGGGCAAACTCAAATAGCATCTGGACTCGCATCGATTCTTAACGCTGCGACCCCCATTTTCACCGTTGTCGTCGCGGGAATACTCCTACCTGATGAACGAATGACTCCATTGAAACTTGCGGGGGTAGCAGTCGGCTTTATCGGCGTCGTTGTGATGATCGGACTACCAGCGATAGGTGGCGGCGGTAGCTTGCTTGCACAAGTCGCCATCATTGCAGCGACTTTGTCTTATGCATTTGCAGGCGTATTTGGCCGTCGATTCAAAACAATGGCTATCAACCCGATTATTACGGCTGCTGGTCAGGTCACTGCATCGGCACTCGTATTGACCCCCATCACCCTCATGGTAGACGGGCCTCTCGATATTGCAGAGTCCAGCCCGGAGACATGGACAGCCATTGTTGGGCTTGCTGTTCTCTCCACCGCTATTGCCTACGTGTGAGTGAACAATAAAGATGCTAAGTAGCCTCCTATATAAATCAAACAGTTAACAACATGGCCATTTACACAAAAAACAATAAAGTCATTAACCGACCCTTTTAGTTGGTTAATGACTTTATTGTTTGATTTCTCAAGAAGCAAATCATGGTTCATAAACGGATGTATAGCCATATACGCATAAGCGCAGCAAGCAACTTTAAATGCTGAACAACCTCCGGTATAAGTGGCATGCGAGTGCTACAGAGTATTTCGGCGATGAAGATCAGGCTAAAAAGTGGATGCATACGCCTCAGGTTATTTTTGGCAATAAATCTAATATTGAGTATCTCGATACTATGACTGGCATCGGATACGTCAGCGACATTATCAATCGAATGAAATATGGAATGATTACTTAATCATCGACCTTATTCGACTAGCCCATGCCAATTAGTAAGATCTCTACGGCGCTAACGACATGGCCGTTAGCATTACAAGAGGCTACCGTTTCTCTTTACAGTTTCATCGATATTGAACAGGCATGACATTACCCTCTAATAATATAGGCACGTTAATGATGATTAACGTGCCTAACGTATCATCATGAAAAACCACCAGTACACTCAAGGGAATTCAAAATCCGTTGCCGGAAGCTGCTACAATTCGACTCCAGCCACTGCCACCACTTAACCTACTGATAAATAATCGATCGCCTCTCGCCGTTCAATAATGAGTGTTGTACTTATTATCTGAAATCCCCAATAAGGTTCGCTACGGGGTAGGATTACTATGTTATCACTCAAGTGGAGAGTTATCCGGCGTCTCCCGGTTCATCTTTAAAGCATATGAAAAGCACTTAATTCAAAAAACACACCAGCACGAGTCCGCTTTGAGTGGTTCACCTTTAAAGGTTCATTTTAAGTGGTTTCGTGTTTTATTTACGAGTGATTGTCATGGCTGGCGTGCGGTTTCTTTTGGGCATACCTGAATCAGGCAGATAATCTAAGGAAAGAAGATACACCGAGAATCAAAAGAAAAAGCCCTCTTACAGGAGTTACACATACCCTCTTTCAATGTTTTTTCAAAACGTACTCTTGATATGTAGAGTAATTTATGGTTTTTGGTTAGTCAGATTTATTTCATATCAGAGACGGATTACCGAATTAATATGAAACAAAGCAGTACAGGATGTTATCAGGATGAACGAACTGCATATCGGCCTTTGGGGCGAGGACAACTTTAAAAACTATCCGTCGCTGGTTTCACTGAAACACTTGGCTACCTTATTAATACTGGGGCCTGAATCTCAGCTGCGATCCATTCCCTCAAACTTTGCAAGCCGTTACGAAAATCCACTATTTTTTGCTTGGATCAATGCACCGAGTAATCTGGCTGCAACACCTGCTCATGACCTCGCCAACTTAAAAGTGTATTTCCGACTACACCCGATAAAGCTACTGACTCATGGTATGAAACTCTTTGCCTATGATTCGCTATGCAAGCTCAACAGAAGCATTCCACAACTAAGATCTACGCCCAAGTCTGGCAGTCCTAGTATCCGGGCAAGCTACCAAGCGCTTAGCAAAACGCCTAATTGAATGGATAAATCAGGTGAGTGACAATCTTGTCAGTATGGACAAAGAAAACTGAGACCGGAATTATAAGGCTCAGGATACAAGGAATGAGCAGTCGGACATGCCAAAAAACTACTTAGTTAGTCGCCACCCAGCCGCTATCGACTGGATTAGCCAGCAGATGCCAGTTGATCAGGTCATAACCCATCTGGATATCAATTTAATAGAAGTCGATGACGCTGTCATTGGAACTCTGCCCATTCATGTCGCAGCGCAGGTCTGTGAACGTCAGGCTAAATATGTTCATTTGAGCCTTGATATACCTTCTCAGTGGCGAGGTAAAGAATTAGATACGGTTGAATTTAAGCAGTGTGCGCCACGGTTAGAAGAATTTAGCATTAGTAGGGAGAAAACAGATAATGAGTCCAGGTAAGAAATTCAAGACCAGTATAAATAGTGCTGTTGAAGATGCATTCGGCAAGAAAGTTCTCTGGGTTATTTTCTTACTCATCTTAGTAAGTTGGTTCTCAGATTTATTATTAGACCTGATAAAGCATTTTTTAACGCCCTCTCTACAAGGGATTATATTAACGTACGATATCAACATTCTTGTCGACTCTTTTATCGATACTCTTATTATAACAATAGTACTTATTGTGTTCTGGATCTTTTACAAGAAGGGTGTGAGTTCTTATACCTACGCGGATCGTTACGACTTACTAGACGGTACCGAAAAGGTTAAGAAAAATATCCTATTGTGTATTCTATCTCCTTATAAAGCCTACAACATCAAAACAGATATAACACGAGAGCAAGGCGATGAAATACCAACAGAGACGACTGGTTTTGACACATTAGATAAATTTGCCAGCAATTTAAAAAATATTCCGCGAGATAAAACAGCACGTGATCTCAGGGGTACGCTTTACCAAAGTAACTGGATACCTTCTTTAAGGGTTATTGAGCAGTATCCTGAGATAAATGAAATCATTGTTATTACAACAAGTGGTAATACTGGCTCTTATGAGCAATATGAAGTTTTCAGAGACTTTTTGAAAACAAAGTTCTATAAAAGGAATATCAATGTATTCAACTACAAAGACTATATTGTAAACAATGACATAGCTTCAAACTGCGCCAAAGGTCTTCCATCTAATAACTTCAAACAGTTCACAGAAGCAGTGCTTCATATTATTCACAATATCGACACTAAAGATGGACAGAACTGCAAAAATGTCGTTATCGATGTCACTGGCGGTGTCAGCTATATGACAGCAGTTTTATCGGCTGCCTCCGTGAAAAACGGTATCGAATTACACTACACAGACACTCATGAATTCACTTCTCACGTACTTGATATAAATGTCAATTAATCAATAACAGTTACCCCACAGAACGGAAAGGGAGGACATGATGTCCAGAACCGCATATCTATTCGAAACACGCTCAGTACAGAGCTTCATTTTTGAAGGTGGTAAGCTCAGAGATATGGTCGCTGCCAGCGATCAGCTGGATGCTCTTTGCGGCAAGCCTTTGAAAGATGTACTGGAAACTTGCCAGTTGAGCGAGAACGAGAATATCTGGTTTTCTCGTAAAGCCGGTGGTGCTGTTTACGCTATTCTGAGTGACCCGGCGAAAGCTGAAGAATTACGGAGCCTGTGGTCGTTCTACGTCAGAAAGCACTTTCCGGGAGTAGAGATAGTACAAGTTATTGAAACAGCTGAAACTGTACCAGAAGCGATAAAAAATGCGCTCGAAAAAATGGCGCAGCAGCGAAATATACTGATGGCACAACACCCGGTTCCGGGGCCTCTGATACGCCGCTCGCCAAGAACAGCGCAACCCGTCGTTAAATGGGATCACTCACGTTGTGAATGGGTCGATGATGCTACCCGAATTAAGCGCGAGAAAAAGCAGGCTCCGGCATCCCTCGTACCGAAGTTCATACCTGCTGGTAAAACCTTCAAGCCTGAACAATGGCCTATCAACCTGGAACCGAAAGAGGGCGATTTCCCTTTTATAAACGACGATCGCGGCATTGCCCTGATCCATGCCGACGGTAACGGCATCGGCGAGCTGTTAATGGTGCTGGGCAAAGTTATAGAAACCGTTGTAAGCCTTGCAACCGAACAGGGAAAAAGCAGTGATCTCCTTTACGTAGAGCTATTCCGCAAGTTCTCAAATGCGATGGAAGCCGCTACACAGGCTGCGGCAAAAGACGCTATGCAGGCAGTATTTGCGTCTATACCTGCAGAAGACTCGACTATCCCTGCCCGTCCGCTGGTTCTGGGCGGGGACGACCTCACTATTTTGATCAGAGCCGACCTAGCTCTGCCCTTTGCAGCAGAGTTCTGCACAGCCTTCGCTCAGCAAACCGCAGAAAAGCTGGCCGACCTGTATCAAACGGTTCGTGATGAACTGGGGCGGGATCAGGTTGAAATAGAGGGACAGACATACCATATTAATCGCCTCAAAGTATTAACTGCTTGCGCGGGCGTTGCTTTCATCAAGTCTAACCAGCCATTCCTTCAGGCACATCAGCTTGCCGAGTCCCTCTGCAAAGAAGCGAAGAGTCAGTCTCGACAAGCTATCTCTGCTGCAGATCAGGGTACCTTGATGCCAGCTGCCATCGCTTTTCATCAGGTTTCAGCCGCACTCATCGAAGAAGTCAAAGAGATTCGAAAGCATGAATGGAGCATTACTATAAATAAAAGCCAGAAAGAACTGGCAATGGGCGCTTATGGTTTAGATTGCAACTTGCCAGAATTCACCAAGCTGCAACAACTGGCCGACTTATTCGGGAAAGAAAAACTCAACCGCAGCGGCCTGCGCCAGGTTGCCACGTTATTGAAAGAAGACACAGATAAAGCTCAGCAACGTTACGCTCGCTGGCGAGATATCGAAGCGGCAAAAACATGTACAGATAACAAGCCTCTGCTGGAACAGTATGACCAGTTACTGGCAGCAATCTGCTCACTTGAAAGTAAGCATAAAATCCCCTTCGATTCGGTGACAGGCAAAAGCCCGCTGGTTGATCTACTCCTCCTCACCTACCTGCCAACTGTGCCAAATACGGAAGGAGAAGCCGCGTGAATATACAACTCAGAATAGATATTCAGAGCTACTGGCATGCAGGTACAGGACGAACCAGTGGCAGACATGTTGATAGCCTCGTCGAAAAAGACAATGCTGGCATCCCTTTACTGAACGGTCGTCATCTGAAGGGATTACTGCGTGACGCTGTAGCCAGCGCAGCCCACTGGGGCTGGTTTGAAGAACTCGATTTGCCTGTCACTACACAAGAGCTGGAAGATTGGCTGTTTGGCACACGGAATGAGAACGATGATGATGACAGCTCACGTTTTACGACGGTTGCAGGCCTGGTGTTCATCAGTAATGCAGAGCTACCTGAAGTTGATCAGATAATCATTAATGACGCGCAGCTTAAGCCAGGCCTGTACCGGAATATATTCTCGACTGCCATAAATGAAGCAACAGGTACTGCCAAAGACCGCTCGCTCAGAGGCGCCGAAGTTGTCATCCCGCTAACCCTCTTTGCCGAGATCAGTTTTGAGGCTGATAAAAAAACTGAACTAGCCGTATTTAAGGTACTTGAAAAGTCACTTTCACTTATCGACCACGTAGGCGGGATGCGTAATCGCGGGTTAGGAAGGGCGACCCTTACAATGACAGAACAAGGAGGTAAAGCCGCATGAAAAAAGCACTACTCATAACGCTCATAGATGATGTCATCATCAGTGCCAGTTCGTCGACAACAGGTGGACACCGCACATTAGATTACATTCCCGGCAGTCTGTTATTGGGGGTAGCGGCGGCCAATCTTTATAAAAAAATACAAGAACCGAGTGAATCCTGGGCACTCTTCCATTCCGGCCATGTTAGTTTCCAGAATGGCTTTATTCTCAGCGCTGGAGGGCATCCAACCTTTCCATCGCCTCTCTCTTTGCACTATTACAAAGGCGCAGAGCCAGACAAAGACAACACACTCTCTGCCAGCACCATTATCCGCCCGGGGATTGATGAAATTAACAAGAGTCGACAGCCCAAGCAATTACGTGGGACCTATATCACCGCATCAGGCGAACAGGTAACCGTAAATAAGGCAGCGACGATGAAAACAGCCATCAACAGCCGAACGGGGCGTGCGGCAGAATCACAGCTGTTTGGTTATGAAGCCTTGTGTGCGGGCCAGCGTTTCTTGGCATTTGTCGAATGTACGGATAAAGTACCCGCAGACTTATTCAACACACTAATCAACTCGCTTGAAGGGCCTGCACGAATAGGCCGTTCTCGTTCAGCGCAATTCGGACGAATTGAGATTCAAGTGTTAAAAGAAACCGATTTTATCCCTGAAAGCAATATCAACGTTGGAGCTACACAACTGACGCTTTGGTGTTTATCGGATCTAGCCTTATGTGATACTAAAACCCTGCAACCCACACTGCAGCCTCAACCTGAGTATTTTGGCTTAAGCGGAGGCCAATTCGACACGTCCAACAGTTACATCCGCAGCCGTGCCTACAGCCCTTTTAACAGCTACCGTAAAGCCTTTGATCAGCTTAGAGAGGTCATCACTCAGGGCAGCGTGATCCATTTCACAAACCTTGATCCACTGACAAAAGAACAACTGGAACACTTACAGCACCCACAGGGATGTTTTACTGAGAGTGGATTGGGCATGGTAGTGGCTAATGCCGACATTTGTACAACAACGCCGCTGAAATTTTCTACCGGAAAAACAGTTAACATTCCGCAACAGCAAGTCGACACGAAAAACGAAAGCGCTCTTATTCAATGGCTACGCGCACAACCGGGAGACCAGGTGTCTAGTACTAACCAAATCTGGTTGGATGATTTACTGGAGAGCATCCGCAAACAGTATGTGGCCGCACGCCAATTAAATGCCGTTGACCCGAAACAACCGATTGGCCCGAGCGCCTCCCAATGGGGCGCTGTATACCAGACCGCACGAGACCTTCGTAACCAGCCTGATAAACTTTACGAAACACTCTTTATCGGTGAAAAGATAGCGATTTGTCGTGAACGAGCCGGCAGTGTATACAGCTGGGGACTACAAGTTAGCCCGGACCATACCTTTGTTCAATGGCTGTTTTCTCAACTAATTCCGAATCGGGAACTGTCAAAGACGCACACTCTCATTTCTATAAAAGATAAGGATCAGTTGGTGCTAGATGGATCGTTTAGTGCGGGAATTGCCTTACTGGCTGCCGAAATGCGCAAGCCTCGTGGTGAAAAAATAAGCTTAGCACAGGAGGGCAAATAAGATGCTGAAAACGCGTCCCTATCTCTATCTGGCAAGAGTTCAGATAGAAGCCACCTCACCGATATCGGTTCAAACTGGGCATGCAGAACTGAACTTTGATACAGCATTGGTGAGAGATGCCAATGGCTTACCTTCATTGCCCGCTACTAGCATTCGCGGCGTATTACGCCATCTTTACTTACAACAACTGGACTTACGGCAACTGGGTAAAGAAAAATCGCAGGCGCTCTTTGGCTACGGCCAGCTTGACCAGCAAACAGGTGAAGATGATGCGCAAATTTCACAGGTACAGGTCAGCTGGGGGATGGTCCATGATTCCAACAATACACCGATCGAAGGCCGGATTGATCCCAGCCAAGACTCCATATTGGACGAACTCAGCCAATCACAACCTTTAAAGCGCGAACGTGTGCGCTTGAATGACAAAGGCTGTGCCGAAGATAATGGCAAGTTTGATGTTACGGCCGCCCCCAAAGGAGTACGTTTTACGTTTGAGTTAAAATACTGGAGTGATCAGGAAAATGATTCGAGCTGGCTAGCCTTACTGAACCTGCTTAAGCAACCTGCTTTTCGTTTAGGCAGTAATACCCGGTCCGGCTTCGGGGCACTCTGTATCAAGCAAATCAAGAGCCGCTGTTTCAACCTGAAAAATGCCGAAGATGCTACCGCATGGCAGAATCTAAGCCGAAAATTATCAGATTTCCAAGCACTACAAACGCACTCAACTGAAGCCCTCTCTACTAAAGAAGGACACATAATCGCGACAATTAACCTAACAGGCGAAGGGTTTATGCGCATTGGCGGCGGCGATATCCCGGTACATAACAGTGAAGAACCCGCTGATTTACCCATGCAATCTGAAAAGTACCTGCTATGGGATATCAATAAGGCCTCCTTCAGCCAGCGCTACCCGCTTATTCCCGCTAGTGCGATAAAAGGGGCGCTGGCACACCGGTTGACCTTCCATAGCAACCGACTAAACGAACAGTTTAGTGATAAGGACAGAGCTAAGGCCACGTTAAGGGAGCAGTGCATCGATGTTAAGCAGCTCTTTGGCTATGCCAGCGATACAGACAAAACAACAGATGGCCAGCGAAAAACCGAAGGTGCCGCAGGACAGGTTCTACTAAACGATATCTACCTCGACAAACCCATTCAAACCAGCAAACTCTGGCATAACAAAATAGATCGCTTTACCGGCGGCGTCATAGATGGCGCGCTCTACTCCGAAGAAGTCCTCTATAAGCCCGAATTCACAATCAGCCTGACGTTCCTGAAGCCAGAAAAAGTTGGTAAAAAAGCCAGAGAGGCACTGCTAGCGACACTGAAAGACCTCTGCCAAGGCAGACTTCCTTTAGGCGCCAGCGGCTCAAGAGGATTGGGTAGCTGCACAGGCGACATCGTCTGGAGTGACGAAGGCCAATGGATAAAGGGAGGTGCATAATGGAATACCAGAAAACCTTAGCCAACATTAATCAGTTGGCAGAAAGTACGGGCAGTAAAGAGCTGCAACAGATCAAACCGGTCGCACTCAACTATGCCCTTACGACGTTGACCGACCCACAGGAAGTTATCAACAAGCTCCAGGCCGCCGAAATCGATTGCGGGTGGATCACCTGGCCCGATGAAGTGCAGCGCATAGAAACAGGCGATGCACTTAATCTGGATCACACAATGGCGCCTCTTGAGGCGGAGCTGTTGCTGAAAAACGGTAACAGCCTGCGATTGAATTACCGAAACAAACGATGGAACTGGTTAGAGATCACGCTTAACTGGCTAGACAGTGCTGATGAAGCCGACGCCCTTGCTGATCGTATCCACTTCGAATCCAGAGAAAAAGGACAAGCCCCGCTTGGATACGCTCGTATATGGGAAGACCTCCCGCAAAGTGGCATGACGACAACCGATGCCATCTTCATAGGATTTACAGGAGGTAACCCATGAGCATCCATACCCCATATAACTTTGTACCGCTATCCCGCTTTATCTTCCTCCCCCACTGGGCGGATCAGGTATCGCACGATATGCCGTTCAGTGACGGAGTAAGTGGCACGTTGCATGTCGAGATGACCTGTCATACACACATCCTGGTAGGAGGTCAGCAAAAACCTGCTACCGATAAAGAACCCGGTCTGGTCGAATTCTTCAAAGCACCAGACGGCACACCTGTCATTCCCGGAAGCACTATTAAAGGGGCCTTAAGCAATGTGCTTGAGATTGCTAGCTTTGCCCGGTTTAACCGTTTAGACGATAAACGTTACAGCGTTAGAGACCTAAGCACTTCGGATAACTTCTTTACTAAGCAATTCATCAGTAACCCCAAGGGGGGAAAGCCGGGCTGGTTGAAATACAACACCCAGGCAGGCTGCTGGCAAATCACTCCCTGCAAGATGGCCCGCATACTTCAAAGTGACATCATCAAAGCATGTGATGATGTAACCGAACGCTGCTGGATCGATAAAAAGAACGCCAAAGCGCATCAACGCTATGAACTGCTGGGTGGCTTCAGGGGTATAAAATTCATAACGAGCCAACATAAAAACAAAGGAGTCACCGCCGTACCGGATAAGCAAGGGCAATATGAAGGTAAAATCGTTGTCACGGGCCAACCCGGCAAGGTGTTTAACAACTCCACCGGAAAAATAAACAAAAACAAGAAATGGGAGTTTGTTTTTTACTCCCCTGCATCAGAAAGTAAGACAGTACCCCTGTCTGTGATTCGCGACTTTAAGTTTATTCACAACGAGTCGGAAGACTGGAAATACTGGGAGCAAAAGAAAGCCGCATATTCAGAACAGGGTGTACCTGTGTTCTACATGGAAAACAGTACGCAGATCGCTTCGATGGGGTTGTCCTTTCTTTACAAACTGGCTTATAAAAACACCACCCATGATGCCGTAAAACATACTCAGGCCAGTCATATTGATGCCACACACCCAGACCTGCCTGCTCTGGTTTTCGGCCAAATAGATGAAGGTGAAGGCCACTCTTTGCGCGGCCGTGTCAATATTGGTTCAGCTCAATTAAAAGGCGAAGCCGAATATGAACCGTTGCCGGCCACTATACTCAATGGCCCTAAACCAACCTACTATCCGGCCTATGTCCGACAGGACAAAGGCGATGGACGTGGCCAGTTAGCTACCGCTAATGACTACAAAACCCTGATGGATAAAAATGCCGAACTAGCCGGTTGGAAGCGTTATCAGGTATGGGAAGATGTCGAAATTTCAAGGCTAGACGCGAAGCAACTTGAGAACACTAAGGTACAGGTAAAACTGCTGCCATTAAAACAAGGAGCCCAATTTTGTTTTAAAATTCATTTTCACAACCTACGCGAAGCAGAGCTAGGCGCGCTGCTTTGGAGCCTCGACTTTGGCGAAAAAGAGGGAGTGTTCCATAACATCGGAATGGGTAAGCCTTTTGGTATGGGCCGTACCTCACTCCGAATAACCGGTTCTGATTTACAAACAATGAGCGCAGACCAACAACAGGGCAATGCCTTACTGAAAAAAGCCAGATTCAGCTTTACGCATCTGATGAATTCAGCCTATTCCGAAGCCACTGAAGAACATAGCTGGCAAGAATCACCTCAGTTGAATGAGCTGTATGCGATGGCAGCACCACGCGCCAATCCAAATCAACCATACATGCAACTGAATGAGTACACTAATTCAACAAAGACTGACAACCTCAATGTTTTACAGTCAGCTACCAAAGAAGAATTCAAGTCTCTCGACCTGCCAGTTAACGCACAAGCTGAGCCAAATAAATCGATCAACTTGCTAACAGATGAACGCTACGAAGCGGTTCAGGCCGAACAACATGCGGCAGGAGAAGCAGCACAAAAAGCAGCACAGGAAGCAAAAGCAAGGGAAGAGCGCAGAGCCCGCCTATCTGAAGAAGCCCGGCAAGTATTCGATCTGGAATCCCTTGCGCAAGAATTTTTGCAAAATAAAGATAACAATAGTGCCCGTGATGCTCTCAACAAACTGATGCAGCAATCAGCAAAAGAGGATTTTATAAAATCACTAGGCCAAGACACCTTGCTGCAATGCCACGAAGCCATCCAACCATTGCATGAAGCGGGTGTTTTACCGAACCAGAAACAGCTGAAGAAACTTCAAAAAGCATTAGATAAAGTACTGGAATAAATATGCATAACCTTCCTTTAATCCAAGCGCTACTACCCCTCCGTAGCTGCATCGTTACCCTGCGCTGGCTCTCTGCCAGCCAGCCGGGGTTTCTACACCATGTTGCACTACATGCTTGGGTACGAAATCTAGCGGGAAGCCCCGAAAATTTCAGCGACTATCTGGTTGTAGAACCCCTAGAAAATGGCCACATTCAGTACAACAAGGACGACGGCTATCGTTTACGGCTAACTGTATTACATGGAGGAGAGCCGTTGCTCGACGCTATTTTTCAGCAACTTCAAAAACTGCCACATTGCGCTAAAGTCAGTAAACAACCTCAACACTTTGCCAATAATCTAAAACTGATCAGCATCGAAGATAGCTTCGAACGCCACACAGTAACGGATATTACTGAGTTGACCTGTTTTGACGAAAACGCCCTGTGGCTGGAAACAGCACTGTGGGCAAGACAACCCTTCTTTAAACTGGCTTTTACCACCCCAGCTCGTCTGGTACGTGACAAGGTTGAAAACAAAGAGCAAGCAATACAAGGAGCAAAAACCACTAAAGGTAAACTACGCTTCTGTCGTGACAAAGCGCATCTCACCTGGTCTTTGGTTACTCAACGTATAACCGACACCCTCATCACCCTCTACCAACGCAGAACGGGCGAGCGATTACAACGCGCACCCTGGCCGGAGGCAAAAATTCACAAAGCACTGGCCTTCTGGATAGATCACAGCTACGCCAAAAGCAAAGACGCCAGCGGCGTACTCGCACACCTTCACATTAGTTTAGATCCGGGCTTCCCCTCTGATCTGCTTGCCCTGGTCGTCTTCGGACAGTACACAGGCATAGGGCAAAACCGTAGTTTTGGTATGGGACAATACCAGCTATTAGACGAGTATAATGAAGCCACCTACCCGCGACCTGGCGCTATAAAAAGCCTGCTTGAAAAGTCACTGGAAGACTCAAATTTGGCACAAGCTTGCGAGCTTATGTACACGCGCAGAAGTAGCTTTGATAAAGAAGATACCGACCAAGAACATGCCCAAGCCAAGTCTGATCTTTTGACCCAGTTACAAAAACAACGACAACAGATCTCAAAGAAAGATTATCACCCTAGCCCCCTGCAACCTCTGGAGATAGACAAACAGGATGGCGGTACACGCCTATTATCTATACCCAGTTGGCATGATCGTACTCTCCAACGCGCAGTAACTGATATTTTAGGGCCCACGCTAGATCAACTATGGATGCAACACAGCTATGGTTATCGTCGTGGGCACTCCCGGTTAAATGCCCGTGACGAAATCAACCGCCATATCCAACAAGGTTATCGCTGGGTATTAGAAAGCGACATCGAAAGTTTTTTTGATTCAGTATGCTGGCAAAACCTGGAACAACGCCTGCAACTACTTTTCCCGAATGAGCCACTTCTACCACTCTTAATGCAGTGGATCACCTGCCAACGCGAAGAAAACGAAATTGATAGCCGTATTCGCGTTAAAGGGTTACCGCAGGGTGCACCGGTCAGTCCGCTGCTAGCAAACCTTTTACTCGACGACCTAGATCAGGACATGCTTGAAAAAGGCCACTATATCATTCGTTACGCCGATGATTTTGTTTTACTCTTTAAAACAGAAAAAGAAGCACGCGCTGCACTAACCGATATCCAAGCATCACTGCAAGAACACGGCTTGAATATAAATATGGAAAAAACTCGAGTGGTAACCGCCGAAACGGGGTTTCGATACTTAGGTTACCTCTTTATAGACGGTTATGCGATCGAAGCGACTCGCGCCTACCGTAAGGAAGAACAAGCGCTAGCCGAAGTATACAAACCCCTGAATGAAGCAACCCGCAAAGAGGAGATAGGTGAACGCGAATCTCTGGGGGCTATCTTAGTCATAGCGGGCGATATCGCCATGTTGTTCAATGAGAAAAAACGCTTGGTCGTAGAACAGTATGACGAGAGGAGCAGCTACTGCTGGAGTTCGCTAACAGCAGTACTGTTAGTGGGCCCTCATCAAATTACAACACCGGCCTTGCGCGCAGCCATGACACACGGCGTTCCAATACATTTCGCCAACAATTTTGGTCGTTACCAAGGTGTTGCTTCTGGCCAAGAACCTAGCCACCTCGGTGTAAATTTCTGGATATTGCAGATGCAATACCTACAGCAAGAAACAAACGCTTTAGACATAAGCAGAGAATTAGTCAGGGCGCGTTTAGCAGGGCAACACGCGCTAATTCAGAGGCGAGATAAAACGGCAACCGAATTAGACAAATACCAGCGTATCGCAGACAAAATTTCCCGAACCAATAACCTTGATCAACTTAGAGGCTATGAAGGGGAATCAGCGAAATTACTTTGGGGCTTTCTACAACGACATTTAGCGCCAGAATGGCACTTTAAAGGCCGGAACCGAAGGCCACCAAAAGACCCCGTCAATGCTATGCTTTCATTAGGCTACAGCTTCCTTTATAGCCTAGTTGACAGCATAAACCGAGTGGTTGGACTTTATCCATGGCAAGGCGCTTACCATCAAAGTAAAGGCCTTCACAAAACGCTATCGTCAGATTTAATGGAGCCTTACCGTTACATTGTTGAGCGTGTGGTGCTTACCCTAATTAATCGTGCACAAATAAAGCCTGATGCATTTGCAGAAACAGTGCAAGGCTGCCAAATGAGTAGTGAAGCAAGAAAGACATTATTAAACGAACTACTCATTCAGTTAACACGACAATCAGAAAAAGCGCCCAGCTTAATCAATAGCATGAAAGATCAGGCCATGTCTCTGGCATTAAGTTGCAAAACAGGACAGAAATTCCAGGCGTGGAGACCAAAACAATGAGAGTTTATCTAGCCTGCTTTGATATAGAAAATGATCGTAAACGGCGTAAACTGGGCAACTTGCTGCTTACCTACGGCGATCGCGTACAGCACTCTGTATTTGAGATTAGTTTGAAAAATGAAGCAGAGTTACAACGCTTATGCCACCAATGCGAAAATTATGTAACTGAGGATGACAGCTTACATTTTTACTGGCTAAACAAAGAAAGCAGAAGTAAATCGAGGGACATATGGGGTGAACCTATCGCTGTTTTCCCTGCCGCCATCCTACTATAATATTTTGAACTTAAGACGGGATAACACCCGTTTGCTCTTTAACAACATGGACTTAAATTCACTTGTTTGTGATCTCAATATCATTTGGGCGCCAATTACTTATTTAACAACAAGTTATATTGGAAAACCCAAGCTTTTAGGGTAATTTAGTTAGCATACTCTGTGGATATACTGAGGGCGTCGGAATATGGAATATAACTGCTTATTTTTTATAAAAAAACGCAGGTACTATTCCAAAGAGTCAGGTCGCTAAGACCGTTGAGACGGCGACCTACGTGCAACACGATTGGTCCTTGTATTCCAAAGAGTCAGGTCGCTAAGACCGTTGAGACGTGACTAGTACAGGCGAAGCACCGTTGCTGCCTGATTCCAAAGAGTCAGGTCGCTAAGACCGTTGAGACTTGTCACCACAAGTGGTGCAATTTTCAGCATCATCAATTCCAAAGAGTCAGGTCGCTAAGACCGTTGAGACCGAAGTTACCGGCATGATGCGTTCGCCGCTGTCAATTCCAAAGAGTCAGGTCGCTAAGACCGTTGAGACAAACGGATCTGGGCGCAGTCACAGGCTTTTGAAAATTCCAAAGAGTCAGGTCGCTAAGACCGTTGAGACGTCAGCTTAGAGGCATCATCAGCCAACGATTCTAATTCCAAAGAGTCAGGTCGCTAAGACCGTTGAGACCTCAACGGAAGCCTGGCAAAACGCGACGTTGCCGATTCCAAAGAGTCAGGTCGCTAAGACCGTTGAGACATAACATCACCTTCCTCAAGTAGCATGTAGCGCTATTCCAAAGAGTCAGGTCGCTAAGACCGTTGAGACGAAGAGAACGGACGTTTCTCCACCGAAGCTAACATATTCCAAAGAGTCAGGTCGCTAAGACCGTTGAGACGTTACTGTGTCGGTGTCGGTTCCGTCGATGAATTGCTTGAAATTCCAAAGAGTCAGGTCGCTAAGACCGTTGAGACTCTGGAGATGGTTTGACTATGGCCATAGGTACACCTTATTCCAAAGAGTCAGGTCGCTAAGACCGTTGAGACATTGATTCCAGGGTGTCCAAAAATAGCGGGTAGCTCCATTCCAAAGAGTCAGGTCGCTAAGACCGTTGAGACGCTGATAAAACTGTCCTTCCTCTTTAACATCATATTCCAAAGAGTCAGGTCGCTAAGACCGTTGAGACCCCACAGCGCTCGCACTCATCCCCCTTGTCTGTGATGTTATTCCAAAGAGTCAGGTCGCTAAGACCGTTGAGACTCCATCCCCCCTGTCTGGGAGGTTAACGCTGTTGCATTCCAAAGAGTCAGGTCGCTAAGACCGTTGAGACTTTGTTTTTGGTAAGCTCGGGTTCCACCTCGTGGTGGATTCCAAAGAGTCAGGTCGCTAAGACCGTTGAGACCAAGCTTGAACAGCTCACGTGCGCCAGCCACGTAATTCCAAAGAGTCAGGTCGCTAAGACCGTTGAGACCCGCATAATTCCTGTATTGCCGTTCCTGTTACTGAATTCCAAAGAGTCAGGTCGCTAAGACCGTTGAGACTTACTGCGGTTGGGTACGTGGTTAGCGCGGATCTTTAATTCCAAAGAGTCAGGTCGCTAAGACCGTTGAGACTGTATTTTCGTTTTGACCAGTCGGCTGATGCAAATTCCAAAGAGTCAGGTCGCTAAGACCGTTGAGACAAATTTCCATCTACTGGTATATGCCATGTTTCATTATTCCAAAGAGTCAGGTCGCTAAGACCGTTGAGACCCTGCAACGCCGCCCCCACAGCATCCGCATCCATATTCCAAAGAGTCAGGTCGCTAAGACCGTTGAGACTTCTGTAACGCCGCCCCAACCTCCGTCGAACTCAATATTCCAAAGAGTCAGGTCGCTAAGACCGTTGAGACTTGTACTCCGGTGACACAGACTCTCTCTGTTGTGTTTCATATAGACAGGGATTATCCGGCCGGAGTAGGCGATGCAAGCCTTGTTCAGGGATGTTTAGCTGGGGGGGGACTGACACACGATAGTTACCTTCTGCATCACAGACTTTAAATAACTCGCGGAACTTAGCATCGGTAAGCAGTCGTGTTCGCAGATTATCCCCTGAAGTAAACGAATCGACCTGAATTTGGCCGGATTACGTTCGATCAGCTATTCATTCGCTCTGATCTAGGCACGTTAATAACTATTAACGTGCCTTATGAGCGGCATCTCACATTCAAATACCTTGCAAACTTACCCTTAAACAGAGGAATACTTTTTCGAGAAAAACTTCTCAATAAGCCTTATTGGTAGCTCTATCGGCTTATCCACAGACAGATATAAAATATCTTCAATGGGTAACTTCACACCCTCATCAAGCGCACAAGGCAGCATCTCTAACTGCTTCGGCACACCTTCTTTCATAGCCAATAGATCATCCAACGAGAAACCCAGTGCATAAGCAGTCAACAGAAGACTTAATGGGCTTTTGTATGCAGTCCTCACTGTGGTAGCTATAAAGCTAGCTTTTGGAACCTCTAAACCTTTATAGCCAAACAGTTCAAGCATCTCAACGCTGCATGATCTTTTAATCAACCGAGATATTTTAAAATGAGAGGCCTTGCCTTCATATTCACCATAACCACCGCACCCAAGATTCATAGCCTGTTTGTCTAGGCTAGTTTTTATCGAATCCAACTCCAGGTCTCCGGCATCTAACGTAAGTAGTCTGGCACTATCAATGGCTATTCGCAGTAAAAGTTGATGTGAAACATTAGCCTGCTCAATATCTTTTTCAAACTTGATGACATCAGTATTAACAGGATCCATCAAATTAACTGCACTGGATTTAAAGTCTACTTTTTCTAGAAAAACATGGTGCATCCGGCAGACAAACACACTCGGCAATTGGTGCTCTCTATGCCAATATACACATCCATAATTATCCTCATCTTCTAAAGCGCAGCGAGAGCAATACATCATGCCACTATCACGGTACTGTCCCTGCTTATACCCTGTCATATAGAGTCTCAGGCTACCTATAAGGTGAGCCCTTTGATGCTCAGTCATGCAACCAAAAAAATAGGGTGCTATTGTGTGAGCTTCAACCAAGTGCTTGCCGGAAGAAATCCAACCTTTTGGCATGCGTGCTACTATGTTGTTAAAGTATTCATCGACTTTCGCATGTATGAAGGGGCTAGTTTTTCCCTGAAAATCAAAGAAAACATCAGAGTCTTTTTGATAACCATACATCTGCTTATATCTTGAAAAAAAACTCCACAGGAGTTCATCAGGCAGTAATGCTGGGATAGCACCAATCATCCGGCAATCCTTCCCTTGTAATTGACTAGCTGAGTTATCTTAACCAGGGCCGATGAGATTTCATCTGCATATAAATACCGAATGTCTGTACTCAGCCCGAAACGTTTATAAAACTCCGTTTTGTTAGGAATAAAGCCTTCTTCAACAAATTCATTTTCGCACCACGCAATACGTCTAAGCACAAAGTGTTCCTGTGATTCTTCCAGACGATTTATCAAACGCACCAGTTTCGGATAGTGGGCCAATGTTGTATTGGCTCCAAGCCTAGGCATATTCAGCCTATTAACAAGCCACGACTTCGAATACCGTTTTGGTTTCATACCCGCCGTGTTATCAAGTTGCCTCATCGATACAAGCAAACGAAGACACAATTGTTTATCTTCATCGTTAAAGCGTTTCTCTTTTCCAAGTACAGACTCTCTTTGATAAGCTGGGGAATGCTCGATCAGCCACTTCCTATCATTGCGATACAACCATTTCCATAAGGCAGCCCCCTCGCTTCTAAGCCGTGTACGACCAGATCCCCTATATCTTTGCCTTAATTCATTCCACGCCGTCCTACGACGCTTTAATAGGGCCAGAGTTATCATCTCAGCATTACTGGTCTCAAGCTGTTTCCAGCGGATTTTTATTCCTTGCTCAACGGCGATCCGCTTTATTGTGTCTGGTGCGGCATGCATTACTTTAGAGATTTGCTTCAAAGGGTCACCCCTTTCTATTAAAAGCCTTAATTCCCTTAACCATAACTCGCCTCGATCTAGTATTAGGTGCTGCTTTTGATGCTTCTCCGACCTCAAAAACTTCATTCCGCAGCATCGACAATACGCAATGCTTTTCTTCTGTTCTTCGACGATATCAATTACAGATCCAAAGTCTGGGCACTGATAATTAATACAATAACTAGGTTGCATTGCGTTTGGCGCACATCCCATTGTCTGGAGTTCAGACATTTCTTGTATAGAGCGACCCAGCATTCGTAACAGCATAAGAACTAACAATGGATGCGGTTGTTGCCGGCTGCCAACATCCAGGACTGCTTTAATTACAGGCACAGGATTACCCGAGAAGTGTTTGCAAAAGCCTAATCTTTCCCTAAATTCTGTTGGATATGAGAGCTCCCAATGCTCAGTTATTTTGTTTTTATGTAATAACCCTTCACCAACCCGATAGCCCATTTCATGTAGCTGAGAGGCAAAACATTCTCTTATGATATCGACAACATGGTCTGCCTTCGGCGTGCTACGCAGGAGATAAAAAGAGTCCTCAGCAATCTCTAACGCTTTTGAATATCCATAATCTAAACAAATTTTTGAGGGGCGCTTATCCTGCGACAGTGCTCGCTCCAAAGATATTAATTTTGAAGGTAAAGCCTCTGATGGAAAATAAGACAAGATCACTCTGTGTTCTGGGCAAACAAGTACACCCGGTAACTGATGGGAGGTATGCCAATAACACATACCCTTTATTTCCCTATCGCGCGATACGCACTCATGACAAAAACGATAGACTTGAGGCAAGGGAATCCGACCAATCCATTTTGATGTAATGCTAACCGGACTTTTCATATGCCTATCGAACTGAAGCATAGATTTCAATAAAATATTCATATCAGAAAAGCTGATAGCAGAGAAATATGGATAAGCTGTGTGCTCCCTAAGCAATCTGTTTGTTGGCGGTGCTTGCCAAGGATTATTTCTTAAATGTACCTCCAATCCGGCAGGCAACACTGCTGATAATTTAAGATGACTAGTGGAAAACCAGTCATTGAGCGTATAAGAGACAGAGGTGTAGCCCGCCATTTCATGATAGCGAGCAATAACACTGATAAAGGCTTCACCATAGAAGGTTTCTGGAAAAAAACTGATCATAAACCCACCTCTTAATTTGAGTCGATAAACCCTAATTTTTTGAGGATGTCATAGTTACTCTCGTTCTCATTTTTTGCTTCACATGCAGCAAGAAGCTTCGAATTTTTAACGAGTTTCTTTGGTTTGGCTAAGATTTCAGTCTCAAGCTCTTCTGATGCCAGTTCCGAAACTCCAGTGGTTTTATGTAATGGTGTATTCTTTTGTGATTTCTTTAATAAGCACTTAAGCTGTCTTGCTTCCTCACACTCAATCTGTTTTTCCAACACTGTAAAGTGATCCTTATAGACCGAATCAATTAAATCCACCGTAATACACTCATGCTTATAATACGACCTGACATTAATAGCTCGCTGCTGAACTAATATATAAAGTGGTGCGGCTATACCAGGCAACCCCCATGATAGCTCGCGCATTTTCTGCGCAATAGCGGTAGTTAGCACGGTCTCATCTTGGGTATATTGCATTTTCCACATGGCTTTTAGGTACCTATTCCAATCTTGATCAGGCAAATAATCCCATTCAGATATCCCTCCTTCAGTTAACCTTCTTGCTTTCCTTATGTCTCCTGCGATAAATTCTAAACAGTCACCTGTACCCACGAACAAAATAAGAACCCGCATTTTTTCAACCAAATTATAAATAAAATTTAATAGCTGCTGTTTCTGAAGATTATTTACACCTGCGAGGTTTTCAGTATTATCTATGCTCAATACAGCGACACCATGTATGGCACCAATTCTGGCCATGTTGTCGAGTTTTTCATTAGCAGTACCGCGTTTAAATTTTGAAGAGTATTGGGTGCCTAAAATGACATCTAGATATGAAAAAAACTCATCTCCTAAACTTTTCGAACTTCCATCAGCAGGACAGTTAACATGTACCCATGGAACCTGTGTTGTACAAAATGAAATCCCTTTATAATTGCTGTGTCTAATTGCTATTGGATACAGGGACTTCCAGCGCTGAACGGCCGAGGTTTTACCAATCCCCGATTTACCTATGACCGCCATAGGAGCAGGGCGGTATGCGTTAGAGCCGATAGAATATATATCTTGGCCTGTTATAAGCTTCTTAAAATATCCTGAATCCGAACGGGCTCTTCCCAGATACACAGAATTAATCTCACTCTGAATTCTCTGAACATTATCTATGTCTCTGCTCAGTGGGAAATAAAACTCTTTAACGATTGGTAACATTTGAAGACGTTGGTGATCCGGCAATTGCCTCCACGATTCATCATAATCAGGCTTTAATTTTAACCTTTTAGCTATCTCATTAGGTTCAGAAAAAACAGGAAGGGATTCAATAAAAGGATTACCTTTGGCGTTAGGCGCTACATCATCATTGTATGACGCTTCAATAATATCTAAGCCATCCTCCGAAAAAAGAATCATAAGTCATCCTCCCAACTATCACTATGACTCGCACTAGGAATATAATGTTCATCATATTTTGGTTCTGGAGAAATAGATCGTGTGCCTGTTTTGATACCTGATTTACGCTCTTCTTCTTGTTCAGAAAAACGAATCTCCTCATCATATTTTGGTTTTTTTATATTTGATGATTGCTTCGCCAGAGCATCCTTTATTAATTCATCTACCATTTCATCTACATTAATATCTAGCTCTAACCTCTCTTTATGAGCGGTTGCACGGATGTCTGCATGCATGTCTTTTAATCGTTTAATTTCCCACAAACTCATTCCTTTATAATGGGCGAATGTAGCTGTTAATGGACACTTTTCAATAAAACGATTAGTTTGAGGATTTACTAAGTAAACTAAAGAGACATCCCTTGGATCATATGCAAGTATAAATTTCGGACTTTTACTGCCAGTATTCCGACAGAAGTAGCCTTTATTCTCAACCGATGGACTACTATAGTACAATGAATTTAGACGAAGTCCGGAACTACCAGCAGACACTTGTTTACGAGGCAACAAATCTTCTCTAATATCATCTTCACTGTACGACCGCCCAGCTCCTGTTCGATTCTTGACTCCCCATTTCCAAAAATTTATTGGTGTAGGCGCCAAACCCTTGGCAAGGAGTGCGTCTTCATCGATATGATTTAACACTTTTTTCCCATAGTTAAACTTGATGATTTCATGCACCACTATTTTTTCGAAGTCATCTAAGGTTAAACAAGCATAGTCAGCAGGGTCTTTCTCTCCGCGATCAGGGCCTCGCCTCCTCGCACCCGGAATACTCTCTAACCAGGCTTTAATTTCACCAAAGAAGCGCTCTATATAAGGCTTCCAATCAGGCCTTCCAGGAGGAAGAGTTTCAAAGTTCAAAAAACCTTTTTGAGCCAAGAAATCCGACTGATAACCAACTAACTCCGACCCACCATCAGTGGCCAAGCCTGAACAAACTGTTCTTATTTGGAGGAATTCTGAATCACACTCAATTCCTAGCCTTTTGAAATATTCTGTTTTATCTGTGAATGCATGCTCTAAAGCCATAGACAATACGTAATAGCTGGCGTGCTCTAATGCGACTACCCAGCCAACAACTAATTGAGAATAATTATCCTGAACAGCATATATGACAGCTTTACCAATGCGAACTGACCGGTCTCTGCTTGATACCAGTTCAATTAATCCACCTGTTGCATCTATCTGGTACTCCGATCCTGGCCCTGAAGTATCCCGCGCACTGCCAAGAGTAGGCCGATTATTCCGATTATAATTACCTTGACCTTCCTGGTGAGCTGCAAAAATTCTTTTATTATATTTCTTCTCACCCCAATACTTGAATTGATTAATTGTTGGAAAAAAACCAGAATCAGGTAATACCTTTTTAACTACATCACCTTCTGTAACTAATATAGAGAAACAATCATTAATTGTATCTTTATATGCTTTCATTATTTTTTTATTCTTAGTTATTCGGTGCTTTTTATATCCACTCTGAAGTTGTTTCCTAAGACTCTCATTAATATTAATGCCGACGCCCTCATTCGGTATATTTTCACTCGATAATGGACGCCCTCTCTTCAGTTCATATGTTTTTTTTGATTCCCCCGCTCCTCCAGATCGAAAGTATTGATCAAACAACGCCTGCCAAACCATTCCTTGCTGATAATATCTGCGGATATATTTTAAGATAGTAGGTATAGCTACATGATGTTGATCAGATATAGACTTTACTAACGTGTACCTAGCACCAGGAATAAACAAATCAATTTCATTACATTTTAGACTCTTTTCGATAATTGAATATCGCTCTTTCGCCGCTACCGCTCTTTTATTAATTCGATCAGTGCTTCCAATAACACAGACCACACTCTTAAAATTTGTAAGAAAATAAGGATCTTGCAATAATATTTGCAACCCACCACTTTCCAAGTGATCAATAATGTCTTTATAAGACTCGATTCGAGGATTGGCTTTTGTATTTACAACATTAATAAGCCCGACAGAATCTGATCCTTGATCTATAAAGCAAACTCGATCAATTAAATTACTATCCACTTCATCATCATTCATCCATGCTAATAAGTTATTTTTCGTCAATTTTATCATCACCTCACCCTCTAAAAACAAGTGGCTTCGTTGTATCAATTCCGTTATCCATATCAATGAGCCACTTAGTAGAGGCTATTAAATGGCGAATAACTGCTAACGAAGTTCCATCTATTAAGTGAAGGTCGTCATCAACTTGGTCGGCTAATTTTGCTGCTGACTGGAATGGATTTGAATGCCGTTTTTCAAGCTGCCGCTGAATATTTATGATCAATGTGGGGCAAAGGTTAAGCCCCTTTGTTGAGCGATATTTATGAATAAACTTAATGGCGTCAGCTTTAAGAGTATTAAGTTCATGCTCTGTAACTATCTTTAACTCCAGTCCTCTTTTTTTCCAATAGGAGCGTTCGATATCAATTTTTTCAATTGTTCTTCTTTTTTCAAGCTCTTTTGAGAGCTTTATCGCAACAGGGATTAAGCCTTCCGACTTACTTGTTAAGAGGAAATCAGTTGTCATAATATGCAATTCCCCATGCATATAAGGATGCTTAACCCCCAATTTAGTAGCGATACTCAGCGTCTCTGTATAGGGCAATAGTGGATATTGTTCTCTGATATCCATTATGTCAGGATCAAAATCGCTTAAATAAAAGTAGTCTGATTCGCCATTCGATAGCAAATGATGAAGCCTACCAACGGTCCAGGAGGTTGCTCTTTGTCGGCGCCCGAGACTTGGAACATCTCTGACTGTTAGAAAAGGAGTGTAATCACGCCCTGTAAGTTCTGATAAGCCTTCCTTAATCCACTTATCTGCTCGTTTTATAAGATCTGCACGTGTTCTAGCCATAATCAAGTTCTCACTTTTTTAAAGCAATAGAAAACCTTGACGGGCAAATGGCATAATGAGAGACTTCGAATGTCTAGTAAGAAGTTCTTATATGCGAGCCCGAAGATAGGTCACTGTTTTTGGGTTTTCATTTCTATATTTAAATATTCTGTTTCTGCTTTTCTCCTTCTGTCTTTACAGACAATATCTAGCCGTCCGGCCTAAATTCCCTGATCAACATTAATGTGAGTGCCTAATAAAAAGTTATTTTGCTTAAGAAGCCCTATAAACAGAGTATTTCTAATAAGCGCCATAAACTTTTCGAGTGCTCAATTACTTGTAACTTCTTATTATTTATCAAAGAGTTAAATAAAAAGAAAACACTAATTTCAAACATACACGGTTACCGTGAAATTGACCAGATAACCTAGCCAATCTAGACCAGTATTTATGTCAAATAACACGCATAAAGAAGAGTCTTTTAAACACTGACGCAGACAAAGGAAGGGAAAAAGCAAGTTTAAGGAAACTTGGAAATACTCCCCCCATTAACTCCATGCAATGCATCGAATTAACGAGAGGGTATATATGGAGCTGATCTCTTATTTACTTAACAACTTTATTGTTTACTTAATAACTTTATTGTTTACTTAATAACTTTATTGTTTACTTAACAACTTTATTGTTCTTCGACACTACGTTCTCTATTTCAAAATATTGGCATCAGCAGGGGCCACCAATCTGATGTTAGTCACATTACTGGTTCCTGTCTCAGCGATATTATTCGGTTCACTGTTCCTCAACGAGTCCCTGGAGGTTATCCATCTTGTGGGAATGGCGCTGATTGCGCTGGGCTTATCCGCTATCGACGGTCGACTTTGGCGACACGTAACACACGCGAGAGCTTAAATTCCTTATCTGGCCCCTTTTAATAAAAAAAGAGCCGTAGGTTATAAAAACTACAGCTCTTGTTTATATCTAACCGCTTCACTTACATTTTATTCTGTTTTTTCGAACATCAGATCCCACATTCCATGCCCGAGCCTTTCGCCTCGTTTCTGGAATTTAGTCACGGGCCGCCATTCTGGCTGAGGGGAGTATTGGCCTTCACCCATTTTATTGGTGTAGCCTTCAGCTGCACTCATGACATCCATCATGTGCTCGGCGTAATTCTCCCAGTCTGTCGCCATATGGAAGTAGCCACCGATTTTTAGCTTTTTACGCAGGTTCTGCGCAAAGTCTGGCTGTACGATTCGGCGTTTGTGGTGGCGTTTTTTGTGCCACGGATCGGGGAAAAACAACTGCACTACATCCAGGCTATTATCAGGAATGCACTTTGCCAGTACTTCTATCGCATCTTCCGCAAAAATACGGATATTGGTCAGGCCTTCATCGCTAGCATTACTCAGCAGCCGCCCGACGCCCGGCGTATGCACTTCTATACCGATATAGTTCTTTTCCGGCTCACGACGGGCCATTTCCAGCAGGGAGTCTCCCATACCAAAACCAATCTCCAGCACAACAGGTGCATCGCGACCAAATACTTCGCTAAACACGACAGGGCCGTTTTTAACTTCCAGCCCCATGACCGGCCAGACATCTTCCAGTGCTTTTTGCTGACCTTCTGTTGTCCTGCCTGCGCGCTTTACGAAACTGCGCACGGTACGCATATGCTTCTGTTCTTCTATCATTACCAACCACTATTTGCTGTTGTGTTTAACCAATAATGCCATCGAGTGGAGATGAGGCACTTGCATATCGTTTTCGCGGCATGCGGCCAGCCAGAAAGGCTTCACGGCCTGCTTCTATCGCTTTGCGCATTGCCGACGCCATCAGAATCGGGTTGCGCGCGCCGGCAATGGCGGTGTTCATCAATACGCCTTCACAGCCCATTTCCATAGCAATGGCAGCATCTGATGCCGTGCCGACACCCGCATCGACCAAAACAGGCACGTTCGCCGCTTCCATAATCAACTTGATGTTATGCGGATTGAGTATACCCAGACCAGAGCCGATCAAGGACCCCAGAGGCATAACGGCTACACAGCCCATCTCTTCAAGCTGTTTAGCGACTATCGGGTCATCGTTGGTATAAACCATCACCTTAAAACCGTCTTTTACCAGCGTTTCGGTCGCTTTAATCGTTTCAACTATGTTCGGGTATAGTGTTTTTTGATCGCCTAATACTTCCAGCTTGACCAAGTCATGTCCGTCAAGCAATTCACGCGCTAAACGACAGGTACGCACGGCATCTTCTGCGCTATAACAGCCTGCAGTGTTTGGCAGTATGGTGTATTTATCAGGCGTAATTACATCCAGCAGATTAGGCTCACCGGGATTCTGACCAATATTGGTACGGCGTACCGCCACGGTGACAATTTCTGCACCGCTGGCTTCGATGGCCAGACGTGTTTCTTGCATATCTTTATACTTACCGGTCCCCACCAACAAGCGTGACAGATAACGTTTGCCCGCAATCACCATCGCATCATTTTGCTCTGACATGTACTCAATCCTTAGTGTTATTCATAAGAGAGAAATGCATCTGTAGACTTAACCGCCACCAATCGCATGGACAACTTCGACCTTATCGCCAGCGTTTAGCTGATGTAGCGCATGTTGGCTGCGGGGGACAATTTCCTGATTCACTTCGATCGCAATACGTTGCCCAACGATATCCAGTTTAATCACCAGATCATGCAAGCTTGCGCCTTCTGCTAACTGCGTCACTTCACCGTTGACTTCAAGTTCCATCAAACGTCACCTCTGTCTTTGAACAAGAAAAAACCTGCCAGCGATAACCAACCGACGATAAAAGCAAGTCCGCCCAGTGGCGTGACTATACCTAACCAGTGCACCCCTGAAAACGCCAGAAGGTACAAACTGCCACAAAACAGCAACAGACCACTGAGGAATGCCGCGGCACTCAGACTCAATAGCCCGGAAGCCTGTTTCCTGAGTAACAGTCCGACCAGTAACAACGCAAAGGTGTGATAAAACTGATACTGGACACCCGTTTGCATCACTGCCATCAGTTTTGTGCTTAAGATATCTTTAAGCCCGTGTGATGCAAAAGCCCCCATCGAGACCGCTAACGCACCACTGATGGCGGCCATAGCCAGATAAAACTGTGCTTTCATAATAGTGATGTCATCAATGTATTTTCATCATTACGCCTGAATAAACCGACCTTAAACAATCAGGGCAGGATTATAGCATCGTTTAACTGCCCGGCTCTAAGACATAGCCAATAGACTAAAACAAAAAAGCCGCCCAAAGGCGGCCTTAGTACATAAATAAAGTACTGCGAAAAAAGTTACGCTGGCTGTAAGTCGTGTCCAATAGCCGCTTTCAGTTTTTTCATCGCGTTTTTTTCCAGTTGGCGTATTCTTTCAGCCGACACGCTGTATTTAGCCGCTAACTGATGCAAAGTCGCTTTTTCATCCATCAACCAACGCTGAGCCAGGATATCACGGCTACGATCGTCCAAAGACTCCATCGCGCCGCTCAGGCGTGCCTGAGAATCTTCTTCCCAGTTGGATGCTTCCAGCTGCTCGGCAGGATCACCTGAATGATCTTCCAGATATTGAACCGGCGCCAAATACCCTGCTGCATCGTCATCGTCGTTACCGCTCAGATCAAAAGAGGTATCAACAGAGGCCATGCGGCCTTCCATCTGACGAACCACCTTTTCATCAACGCCCAAATCATCTGCGATAGCCGTCACTTCATCGCTATTCATCCAGCCCAGGCCTTTCTTCTTGGAACGCAGATTAAAAAAGAGTTTACGTTGCGCTTTGGTGGTTGCTACTTTAACGATTCTCCAGTTACGCAGGATATATTCATGCATTTCGGCTTTAATCCAGTGCACGGCAAAAGAGACCAAGCGCACACCCATACCCGGATCAAAACGTTTTACTGCTTTCATAAGACCCACATTACCTTCCTGAACCAGATCGCCTAACGGCAAACCATATCCAGAATAGCTACGCGCAATATGTACTACAAAACGCAGATGAGATAAAACCAGCTGACGTGCTGCTTCCAGGTCATCCTGATAAAAAAGACGCTCAGCCAACGCACGCTCTTCCTCGACGCTGAGCACTGGAATAGTGCTAATTGTCTGTACATAAGCATCCAGGTTTTGTCCCGGTGTAATATGTTCGATGAGTTCTAAGCTTTTACGCATTAAGTCTTAACCTCGGTTTTGAGTCGTATAATCAACTTATTCACAACAATCCACAAATAAGAGCATGAATCTTACAAATAGTTCCCCTAAAGATAAAGCCTTCTTCGCATAATCTTCAGCTCAAAAGTTATCAAAATTTTATGTTAACCGGGAATTATCTGGGTTCTATATCACGCAGATGACGCCTGACAGCTATCCACGCACCCAACCAGCCTAGTAGAACACTCGATAATAGCAAAAGTGATGAACCAGAAACACCTAATCCGGTTAATTGAAACTGGCTTCGGTAAAGCTGAGCCAATTCCTGAGCCGGTGTTTCTAGCATCAACCAAGCGACCTGAATAACTAACCAGGCACATAACGCCCCCAATAGTCCGTACCAAACGCCTGTGTACAAAAAAGGCCGCCTGACCCAGGCATCAGTTGCACCGACAAGCTTACTGACAACAATTTCATCCCGGCGACTTTCTATCGACATTTTAATCGTATTGCCGATCACCAGAAGCACAGCAAGCCCTAACAACAGCCCCAACACAAATACGCCACGCTTTGCCACCGCCAGCATAGCATCCAACCGCTGCAGCCACTCCAGATCCAGAACCGCTTCATTCACTTCCGGCATCGCTTCGAAACCGGCACGCATTAGCCCCAGATCAGCCACAGCACGAGAACGTGGCAACAACACCACAACGGCAGGCAACGGGTTATCTGTTAATGCGTCCAGCACGTCACCAAACCCTGAGTATTTTTTAAACTCGCGCATCCCCTGATTACGGCTGATATAGTCCACCGCCGCAATATCATCGCGTAACAACAAGCTACGACTGAAGCGCTCAGCCTCTTCGTCACCCAGCGATGTGTCTAAATAAAGTGATAAACGCGTTTCACCTTCCCACCCCTGAGTCAGACTTTGCACGTTAGACAATACGGTAAAAAGAAAACCGGGCAATGTAAGCGCAATGGCCAGCACCGCAACCGTCATCATGGTCGCCAAAGGCGTGCCTAGCAGCTTTGTTAGTGCGGCTTTACCTACCGCACTATGATTGCGTAGCCAGCTTTCACTGTGCCCTTTCAGATCAACCTTATGATGCTCGGCTCCTCGCCGTGACGTTGGCGGAGCGACGGGGGCGACAGGCCGGGAAGGGTGAACACGTACGGCACCTCTTTTTTTATCCATCAGCAATCAACCTCCCTGACTTCAGTGTCAACATCCTATGGCGCATACTGCTGATCAACGACAGATCATGACTGGCAATCAATACAGTTGTGCCGACTCGGTTAAACTGTTCGAACAAGCGCATGATCTCTGCTGATAGCTGAGGATCAAGGTTACCGGTCGGCTCATCGGCCAACAGAACTTTGGGCTTATGTACGATAGCTCTGGCAATCCCCACACGCTGCTGCTCACCGCTTGAAAGCGCCAAAGGGTTCATTTTTTCTCTGTTCAGCAAGCCCACTTTATCTAACGCAGCACGCACACGTCGGGCCGCATCTTCCGGCGAATAACCACAAATATTCAAAGGCAAGGCTACATTATCAAAGACTGACCGATCAAATAGCAGCTGGTGATTTTGAAAAACCACACCAATGGAACGGCGCAAATAGGGAATATCATGACGCCCCAGCCGATTAAGTATCTGCTCGCCCACCTGAATGTGTCCTGCAGTCGGCTGCTCCATCAGCATCACCAATTTCAGCAAGGTGCTTTTTCCGGCACCTGAATGGCCTGTTAAAAATGCCATTTCACCGGTATTAATGGTAAAACTGACATCTTTGAGTGCATCGAAGCCCTCGTCGTAACGTTTACTAACATGTTCAAATTGAATCATGGTGCTGTTGGTCTATCCTATTTTGGGCCAAGGTTGTGCCAAGTAACTTATTATAGTGGTTTTTTATACATAACGGCTTCATCTTCAGGAAAATTATGGATCAGCAATACAAGCCCCTGTTTAACCGCACCTATCTGAAAATTTTACCCTGGATTGTCGCCATCGTTATCGTGCTGTTAACAGCCCGCAGCCAGAATAATAGTTCTGATTTTTACGAGACACTGGAAGACAACTGGATATATCTGTCGATCGACAAAGCACTTAAACAAGATCAACTGAAACTGGTCTACCCGCTATCTCCCGCCTATTCCGAACAGCAAGCCCAGCAAAGTATCGCACTGCAATCCTCATTCGGACAGGCACTCCGGGCTCAGAACAACATCACCGCCCGGTGGCATGATGATAAGGTCATTTTAACCGTCCGACTGCCCGCAGAAAAAGATAGCGAAGACTCATTCCGTCTGGAGCCGATGCTAAACAAGGTAACAACCTTGGCCGGCGAACATTATTCACAAGCGCTGCAACACGCAGGCGCAGAACGCTACCTGGCATTAAACACGATCGATGAGTTAGCACTGAGCAATCTGAAGGCACAGCTTCTTACGTCGTCAATGCCAATCACACCCGATAACACCCACAGCCTGCTGTCTAACAGACCCACGGCGCTGCTGATATTCAGAGAAGAAAATGAATCGCTCAGCACAATAATCAGCGAGCAATTAAAAAAACATTACCCTTTCACTGCCCAACCCCGCATATCAGCACCACAGTTAGCCGCCGCTAGCCGCATAAGCCTGCAACACCGCGGCCCGTCTTATCTTTATCTGATAGGACAGGCTATACCCGCCGATAGCAGCAATGTGAGTCGCTCTGTAGCTTTGCATTACATTAATCAGTCACTGAAAGAAATCGCCAACAAAAATTTAAGCCACTATCGCCTGATACTCCAACCGTCAACTCCGGTCGGTTATGCTGCCTTATCGATGACGCAAAACAGCCCGTTTCAGGAAAATGTCATCAGTAACCTTAAAACTTACCTGCTGCAACACCTCAACAACGACAAGCTTGAAGAGATCAGAGGCGCGCTCGCAACGCAATATAGCGAACTGCTCGCCAGCCCGGAGCAACGCGCCGAGCAGCTCGCTTCACAATTATTTTCTATGGAGAAATTTCAGTCGGCTGAGGAATTTCGTGATACGCTTGCATCCATATCGACTCAGCAAATTCAGGGGCATTTACAACAGCTACTTGATCCTGAGCACGCCATTATTGTAACAATTTCACCTTTGTAGGCTACAAAGATGCCCCGAAGACACCCACCCCGCGTCAACCACAACAGCCGTAAAGAAACCAAACCGATGTTACGTATCATCGGTGGAGAATGGCGTAGCCGTAAACTCCCTTTCCCGGAAATAGAAGGCTTACGCCCGACTCCTGACAGGGTGAGAGAAACTCTTTTTAACTGGCTGCAAAATATTACTCCCGGCGCGCGCTGCCTTGATCTGTTTGCCGGAAGTGGGGCATTAGGGCTGGAAGCGCTTTCTCGCGGTGCAGACTCGGTTACTTTTATCGATAACGCCCACGAAGCAACACGCCAGCTAAGAGACAATTTAAATCTGTTAAAATGCCAGAACGGCGAAATAATAACATCAGCGGCACTCACCTGGCTGGAAGCACGTCAGACGGATACAGAACCACGCTATGACTTAGTCTTTCTCGACCCGCCTTTCAGAAAGGATATGGTCCCGCTCATCTGTGAACTGTTAGAGAAACGCAACCTGCTTTCCGATCATGCCGTTATCTATATAGAAGCCGAGTCAGAATTAAGCCAGTTGACAGTTCCCGGGAATTGGCAAGAGAGCCGTTCCAAAACTGCAGGACAGGTCACTTACCGGCTGTTCTTCAGATCGCCTGAAACCGAAACCGAGCCCGGCTAAGCTTTTCTGGATCGGCTAAAGCAGGTTGCGACTACTTATCTACGACCTGGTCTTTTCCAGTCCGGCAATAGCATTACTAATGGTGAGGTTTGCCAACTCTCTGAATGAAGTCGATTCCGGCATATATTCGGTAACGGCAAGTACACCAAACACCTGAGAAAGTAGCAGCTCCGCCATCGGCTGCTGCTTTGTTTTCTTCGCAATCTGTTTCTGTTTGCGTGCTTGTTTTAAAAACCGATCGATATAACCAACCCACAATTGCCATTCGTCCGACAGAACATCGTGCAACTCAGCTTGTGGTGGCAGATCTTTTCTTCGGCTATAAAAAAGGGCATACACCTGCATTGCCTGGTCACGAGAAGCGATATGGCATGCCGTATCAAGTAAAAAAGATTTCAACGCCTTCAACGCATTCTGGTCAATGGCCTGCAACTGCTCAAGATAGTGCTGTTCAAAGGGAAGCGTCGCCGATGCGCTTAAAGCATAGATCAGATCTTCACGATTCTTAAAATGCCAATACAAAGCACCATGAGTAACACCGGCCGCAGCGGCTATCGCCTTTAAACTAACATTGTGAATACCATGCGTAGCATACTGCTGCAAGGCCATTTCCAACAATTCATGTCGTGTTTGTTCAGCTTCTTCTCGGGTGCGACGCGCCAACACAGGCTCCTTATTTCTTTATAAGCAGTTACTTTATAAAAAGTTAACTTTATGAAAATCTGCTTTTTTTGAAAGCTTAAGCTCACTCGCAAACCAGTTTAACGCATCCCGCCCGACTTAACATTAAGCTGCGCATGTATAAGTTCGAATAACACGGATGAGCGCTAACGATCTGCTTTAACGAAAAGGCGTCGCATCATCCAGATAGTATTTAACCTGCATCTGCTGAAGCTGAGCAACCTTAAGATCCGGTAAGGTAAAGCTTCCTGCAAAACGCGCTGCCGGTTTTATATTACCTGCCACATGTGTGACATAACGACTTACCTTTCCTGTGGAATCTTTAATCAATACACCCATAACCACATCTTTCAGACTAACATTGCTCCTATTTTCCCACACCACCTGCCAAGAGTGCTGATCAATCACCTTTTCGCCCACAACGACAACCTGCTTATCCAGCGCCTGCATCATCTGAATCTGCTGCGCCTGGCGGCTGGCCTCTTGCTTAGTTCCCTGATGCTGAGCATAGGCCCCTAAGGCCGTGCCAAGAATCGCAGACAAACCACCACCACTGCCGGCTTCCACCGACTCCGAACCTTTGCGCCAGAGAGCATTATTATCCAGTAATGCGGCCGCTTCCGGGTTCTGTTGCCCATCATGGTAATATTGCTTCACCTGGTTAGCGACATTTCGCGTCAATAGCGCACGTTCAGGATTCACTGGGTGTGAATGGAAGAAAAGTCCCTTGGCGCTACCCTCTTTCTTATATTGTCGCTCCCAGATACGACTCGCTGCATAGGGGTCAAAACCGGCCAGTGCCGCGTACAGAATACCTATCTTATCCGCTTCAATTTCACTTTCATGGGTAAAGGCCGCCTGATAGCCGCCTTGGCGCGCCGCTTCAGATCCGGCAATTAATGCGGCCGTTTGATGCGTTTGACGTTCAAACACATGATTAGCCACGGTATGCGCGATCTCATGCCCGAGTACAGCCGCCAACTCAGCATCATCTTTCAGATCCTGCATTAAGCCACTATGTACGACGATGTAAGTCCCACCCGTTGTAAAAGCATTAAAGGAGGGATCATCAATCAACACTGGCAGCCAACGCTCATTCGCCAGATGACTCACACGGTGTATACGGTCAAACACCCGAACAACACGCTGATATGCTTTCTCATCCAATGCCGCATTTGTTTTCTTCCCTGCTTTCTTTTGCTCTGCGAGAATCTGTTCAACCGCTGCATTACCTTGCGCAATCTGCTGGCCCCGGCTTGCCATGCTTAACGTTCGCTGGCCGGTAACCAGATCCCGCTCGCTCACCACTTCAGCCGCACTATAAAGCCCCCGATCTATACTTTGCAGCGACTCACAGCCACTAAGTAATGCAACACCTATAAAGAGAGGGAAAATTTTAACAACAGAATTCATAAATGGAGACCGCCTGTTTAATGCCTGAGTTAATACCTGAGTTAATACCTGAGTTAATACCTGATTTACTACCTGATTTACTACCTGTGCGACACTCTTATATTCCTCTTGGAAATATAAAAAATATTTTTTATAACCAATAAAGATGAACACATTCCATTATTGTATTTGTACCCCTGCAGCAATTCCGATAATATGCCGCACTTGCAACAGTGGCAATACCACAGCAAAACAGGACAGAGTGAATAAAGAATGAATATCGCCATTTATCCAGGAACATTTGATCCTATCACAAATGGTCACTCTGACCTCGTGCAGCGCGCATCACGTTTGTTCGATAAAGTCATCGTGGCCGTTGCAACAAGTCAAACGAAACAACCGCTATTTCCTTTAGAAATGCGCACAGACCTTGCCAAAGAGGTTTTTGTAAATTTAGGAAATGTCGAAGTGATCGGTTTTGATTGCTTGCTGGCAGATTTTGTCGCTGAGCAAAAAGCGAATATTATCTTACGTGGTCTTCGCGCTGTATCTGATTTTGAATATGAATTTCAGCTGGCCAATATGAATCGTCAGCTAGCACCTCAGGCAGAAAGTCTTTTTCTGACGCCTGCGGAGCACCTATCCTTTATCTCATCTACCTTGATAAGGGAAATAGCAATGCTGAACGGCGATGTGAGCAAATTTGTTCACCCCTGCGTCAATAAAGCATTACAGAATCATCTTGCTGTCAGAAAAGACTGCAATAAAACCGTCTGAGCCTGAGAGGAAAGCCAACATGGCATTAATTATTACTGACGAATGCATCAACTGCGATGTATGCGAACCTGAATGCCCGAATGAAGCCATTGCTCCGGGCGAAGAGATCTATGAAATTGATCCTAACAAATGCACCGAGTGCGTAGGTCACTACGACACACCACAATGTGTTGAAGTGTGCCCGGTTGACTGTATTCCAAAAGATCCTGATCATGTGGAAACTGAAGATCAACTGATGGAGAAATATACTAAGCTGACTTCTTAGTCGCTACGTATGTAATCATCAGAGTAAAAAAGCAGGCCCACTTCGTTGTGCCTGCTTTTTTTTGTTTGTGATCCGCATTAAGCTCTAGAAAGACACCCGCTTTACCGGCTACCTGATTTTCGCGTTGCGTTTCGATTCACCCGCTTAGACGCAGATCTGCCCGGCTGGCCAGCACCTGATGTATTAACTTTCACCGCTGCTGTCGTTGTTTGAGCGTTCACAGCCGTTTTATTCGATGTTGCTACCGCGCGATTAATTTCAGCAAGCTCGCCACTGCTTAAATCCCGCCATTGGCCTGGCCTCAGCCCTGCTAACTGAACATTCATGATACGCGTGCGTTTTAGCTTAGTGACGTCGTAACCCAAATACTCACACATACGCCGAATTTGCCGATTGAGACCTTGCGTTAAGATGATTTTAAAAACAAACCGACTTTGAATCGTTACCCTGCAAGGCTTGGTAACCGTATCCAGAATAGGCACGCCTTGCGACATCCGCTCAACAAAACGCTCATTTAATGGTTTATTAACGGTAACGACATATTCCTTATCATGAGCATTTTCTGCACGCAGGATTTTATTGACAATATCGCCATCACTGGTCAGGAAAATCAGCCCCTCTGATGGCTTATCAAGTCGCCCTATCGGAAAAATTCGCTGCGAATGGCCAATCGCATCGATAATATTGCCTTTAATGTGCCGCTCGGTGGTACACGTAATACCTACCGGCTTATGGTAAGCTATATAAACACGATCAGATTTATTATCTGCAGTGGCATGAATTTGTTTTCCATCAACGAACACTTTATCTGTCGGAGTAACTTTTGTACCCAATTCAGGCTGTTTACCGTTGATGGTAACGCGCTTTTGTTCAATTAATTTATCAGCCTCACGTCGGGAGCAAAAACCTGACTCACTGATATATTTATTGAGGCGTTTTTCAGAAAGGTCGCTCACTATATTTCCCAACTATTTAACTTCTCGACTAAGCTAATTAAAACATAACGCGTAGTACAGAAGCAGTTTTGTCTATACAAAACTGCGATAATTTTGGCTGACGCAAATCATACCATGAAAGAATAAGGTACAAGGGTGCCATGAAAGCTCCAAAACGATTACAGCCCCTAATTGAAGACGGCTTGATAGACGAGGTTCTACGACCGCTGATGAGCGGCAAAGAAGCCGATGTTTTTGTCGTACGCTGCGGCACAGAAGTACGCTGCGCCAAAATATACAAAGAAGCCAACAAACGAGGCTTTAAACAGGCCGCACAGTATCAGGAAGGCCGTAAAGTCCGTAACAGCCGCCGCGCTCGTGCGATGGAAAAAGGCTCTAAATTTGGTCGCCATCAACAAGAAGAGACCTGGCAAAATGCAGAGGTAGATGCGCTCTATCGTCTGGCAGATGCCGGCGTCAGAGTTCCGCAGCCATTTGGTTGCTTCGATGGCGTCTTATTAATGGAACTGGTCACTGACAATGATGGCCATGTCGCTCCTCGCCTGAATGATGTGGCACTCACCTTAGAGCAAGCCCTGGAAGATCATGCCGTTGTCATGCATTACGTCATGCTGATGCTATGCGCCGGCTTAGTCCACGGCGACTTGTCAGAATTTAATGTGTTAGTTGATTCATACGGCCCGGTGATTATCGATCTGCCACAAGCCGTTGATGCAGCAGCCAACAACAATGCTCAGAAAATGCTGACGCGAGACGTCAACAATATGACGGCATACTATGCTCAATACGCGCCCGAATTATTAGATACCCGCTATGCACAAGAAATGTGGGCACTCTTTGAGAACGGCGACCTACAACCTGACGTTGAGCTAACCGGACTGTTTGCAGAAAGTACAGAAGCGGCGGATGTTGATACTGTTTTACAGGAGATCAAAGCAGCCTGGCTGGAAGAACAGGAACGGATCGAACGAATCCAGGATGCAGAAGAATCTACCTGATATAACTTACTTTTTATAAACTACAGGCTCAGTAAGTACATGGCGACTTGCTGAGCGCTAAGGCTTATTGAGAGTAGCGCCTGAGATTCAACTCAAACTCCTGATCCATTAACGCACCAATCACATTACCCTCGGCCAGATGGTGCGCATACTGCATATGCAAGCATCTGACTTTATCCCATTGGGAAATCCCACCAATACCGTAGCGTGTAAACATTTCGGTGAAGCCAAGCGCCTCTATGCGCGCTTTATCCTCCGCCAGCATTAAATCCCAGCGACGCGCCACATAGTCTTTCTGGTTTTGAAGGTAGGCGTCTCTTAGCTCCGCATCTGCCTGCAAGCGACTTTCTATCTCTTTAACCCAGCCTTTACCTTCAATCTGACCAATCGCTTTGCACAGATCTTTAGAAGAGAGCCAGTAAAGCGTAGGAAAGGGTACATCATCCAGCAACGAGCGCATCTGCAACACCAAAGGAACTCCCTCAGGATTTGCCACGGCTACTTTAATGAGCCCTTTAGGTTCACGCCCAATCTGTCCGGTAATCACAGCCAACTGTTGTTCTGAAACGCTCACATAAACCAAATCAATCACCTTTATTAAAAAACCTTATAAAAAAGCTTAGAAGAACTTCTTAAAGCTTCTTTAAAAACAGCTTATACATGACCATATTCATCATGATGGCCTAACCAGCGACGCGTTACCGCCTGCATGATTTCGGGTTGATTCGACAGCTGATTTGCCGCCTGTCGGACACGGTCGAGTAAATCAGCATCACGCTGCAGATCGGCAATACGAAACTGCATCATACCGGTCTGTCGAGTGCCAAGAATTTCCCCGGGCCCACGCAACTCCAGATCCTTTTCAGCAATACGGAATCCATCGGTTGTTTCCCGCATTACCGCCAGACGCTCACGTCCCTGTTTTGACAGTGGCGCATGGTACATCAGAACACAGTAACTTTCGACTGAACCACGCCCGACCCGTCCACGCAGCTGATGCAACTGTGACAAGCCTAAGCGTTCGGGGTTTTCAATAATCATGACACTCGCATTGGGCACATCCACACCCACCTCGATTACCGTAGTAGCCACCAGCAGATCCAGTTCAGCGGCTTTAAAAAGACGCATGATCTCAGTTTTTTCCTGTGCTTTCATGCGGCCATGCACTAAACCGATACGTAACTCGGGTAGTAGCTCCTTAAGCGTCACTTCGGCCACTTCCGCCGCCTGGCATTGCAATGCTTCTGATTCCTCAATCAAGGTACAGACCCAATAGGCCTGACGGCCTTCAGCACAAGCGACGCGCACCCGCTCAATCACCTGATCACGACGCGAATCTTCAATGACGACAGTATTCACCGGCGTGCGGCCCGGAGGCAGTTCATCAATCACCGAGCAATCCAGGTCTGCATAAGCACTCATAGTTAAGGTACGCGGAATAGGCGTTGCCGTCATAATCAACTGATGCGGGCTGCGTCTTCCATCGCGGCCTTTTTCGCGCAGGCTCAAGCGCTGATGCACACCAAAGCGATGCTGCTCATCAATCACCGCCAAGCCAAGGTTATAAAACCTGACCTCTTCCTGAAACAACGCATGCGTACCAATAACAATCTGCGCGGATCCATCAGCAATAGCCGCCAACTGTGCTACCCGCTGCTTACCTTTGACCTTACCGGCCAACCACGCCAACTTAATCCCTAATGGCTCCATCCACTGTGAGAAATTGATAAAGTGCTGTTCAGCTAAAATTTCGGTGGGTGCCATCACGGCAGCCTGGTAGCCATTTTCGACTGTTTGCAGTGCGGCCAAGGCGGCCACAACCGTTTTACCCGACCCCACATCACCCTGCACCAAACGCAACATAGGTAATGGTTTAGTCAGGTCAGCCGACACTTCCTCACCCACCCGCTGCTGTGCCGTCGTCAATCGAAAGGGCAACTGCGTTAAAAACTCAGCCGTTAACTGATGCCTGGGCGGTAACAAAGGGGCTCCGTTTTCCTGAACCTTATGGCGTAACTGTAACAATGTCAGATGGTGCGCCAATAACTCTTCAAATGCTAAACGCCGCTGTGCAGGGTGCAGCCCTTGCAGAAGAAGATGCTGATTCGCATCGACTGGCGGTGCATGCAAATAGATCAGCGAGGCTTTCAGTTCAGGTAAACGCCATTGACGTCGTACAGACTCCGGTAACAGCTCAGACACACTGCCTGTTTCCAGCCAGGTTAGCGCTTGCTGCACTAATGTCCGCACTCTGGATTGCTGCAGCCCCTCCGTCATCGGATAGATGGGAGTCAGGCTTTCTTCAACAGGCGTCAAGCCTTGTGCATTACTGGCGCGGTATTCGGGATGTACCATCTCCAATCCGCCGGGCCCTGGGCGAACTTCACCAAAACACCGCACCTCGCTACCTACCGCTAATGTGTTTTTTTGTGCTGCAGAAAAATGAAAAAAGCGCAGCGTCAGTGTTCCGGCACTGCCGTCCTGAATCCGGCACAACAAACTACGACGCCGTCCCATCTGGATATCTGAGGCTACAACGGTCCCCTGAATCACACACTCATCACCAGGACGTAATGTCCCTATTGGTATGATACGGGTGCGATCCTGATAGCGTGTCGGCAAGTGGAATAACAGATCCTGAATCGAAATAATCCCCAGACGCTGCAACTTCAGCGCCAGCGCGGCACCTACACCCTTTAATGCCGTTACCGCAGGAGAATTACTAAAAGAGCTCTGCACCTTGCTACGCAGCCCCTTTGTCAGTACTCAGCGGGTTGCTCATCTGACTACGACCGATCGCATCCACCAACACATCGATCGCTTTAGAGCGTGGAAAACTTGCTCGCCAGGCAACCGCAACCGTTCGGGTTGGCTGAGGTGATTTGAAAGGCTTAGTGACAACAAGCTCTGATTGATAATAGCCATTAGTAGCCGACATCGGTAATACGCTGGAACCCAAGCCACTCGCCACCATCATACGGATGGTTTCCAGAGAACTTCCCTCGGTTACGCCGCTTTGATGCTGGATAGCCTGCTGCAGTGTCGGACAAGACTCGAGCACCTGATCACGGAAACAATGACCTTCACCCAGCAACAATAACTCGGTGCTCGACAAATTCGTCGCATCAATCATTTTTTGTTCACACCACGGATGCTGCTTAGGTAATAACATCACAAAGGGCTCTTGATAGAGGGTGCGCACCACCACATCCGTCTCTTCGAAAGGCAGAGCAATAATAATCGCGTCCAGCTCACCATTACGCAGTTTCTCGCGCAAGCGTGCTGTAAAGTTCTCTTCGATGTACAGCGGCATATGCGGTGCCAGCTCTTGTACCTCAGGCACCAGATGAGGAAACAGGTAAGGCCCAATCGTATAGATAGCACCGACCCGCAAGGGTGTACGCAACTGGTCCTTGCCCACCTGCGCCAGATCCTTAATCGTTTCGGCTTGCTGTAACACCTTATGGGCCTGCTCGATGACGATCTTGCCAACATCGGTTACCTTAACGGAATTTTTACTGCGCTCAAATAGTGCAACACCCAGCTCCTCTTCCAGCTTTTTAACCGCAATCGACAATGTCGGCTGGCTGACAAAACATTTTTCGGCAGCGTGCCCAAAATGCTGTTCTTTTGCCAGTGTCACGATATAACGCAATTCGGTGAGCGTCATTGCTCAAATCCTCTGTTATTATGCAGCTTCTGAAACAGGCTTCTTAAACAGGAGTGTTCAATGAGCAAGCTGCGTATCCTTATAGCGGGCTGTGGTGATGTTGGCAGCGCACTGGGAGTTCTATTATCTGCCCAGGGCCATCACGTGTATGGTTTAAAGCGTACTATAAACCAGCTTCCCGACTGCATCCATGCAATTTCAGCCGACCTCTGCGATAAAGAGACACTATCAGACTTACCAGACACCGATATCTTAGTCTATTGCGCCGCCGCAACGGGGCGTAGTGAAAGCGCTTACCAGCAAGCGTACATTGATGGTCTGGAAAACATCTACTCAGCACTGCCTGCGCCACCCAGACACCTGTTTTTCACATCCAGTACCAGCGTCTATGCCCAATATCAGCATGAGTGGGTCGACGAGCAATCGCCCACGCAGCCCGACCAGCCATCCGGACTGATAATGCGACGGGCAGAACAACAAGTGCTGGATAAAGAAAATGCCACCGTAGTGCGTTTTAGTGGTATTTACGGGCCGGGCAGAAATCATCTGATCAACACCGTGCTCGCTGGCGCGATCGCGCCGCAAAATCCACTTCATTACAGCAACCGAATCCACCGGGACGACTGCGCCGGAGTGCTTGCGCACCTGATACAGAAGGTCAATACAGGTAATCTGATAGAACCGATATACCTTGCCAGCGATCCAAACCCCACCCCTATTCATGACATCACCGCCTGGTTGGCAGAACAACTCAATACAAAAATCATGCAGGAAACGCCGATCAGGCGCGGGGGCAGCAAGCGCTGTAACAGCCAGCGCCTGCAGCAGTCCGGATATGAGTTTCTGTATCCGGACTTTAAAGCAGGGTTTCAGGCAGGACTCAAAGAAAAGTTAGTCCGCCCTATCGATCAATAGACACTAAACAAGAGTTTGTTGATCACTGAAAAGCAGTACTTATCACTTAGAAAGACGCTGAATAATACGTTTGTAGGTATCTTTCAGCTCTTCAGTGACAATCTTGGTTTTAGCGACAAACTCTTCAGATGTATCTTTGGTATCATCGGCGATATCCGAGACTTTCTCTTTTAGCAACTCCCACTTTTTTTCTGTTTCAGCAAACTCTTGTTTGGCTTCCATTGACGCCAGATGCATCTTTACGATTATTTCATCTCGTTCCGTTTTGAGCTTTTCGTACAACTCGCCTAACTCATCTTGCACAAAAGACGCCTTCTCAGAACAATAAGGCCCTAAACGGTTATAAGTTTCCTCAAGCTCTTTGCATTCAGATTTGGCTTTATCGATAAATGCCGCTGTCGCATCTTGTGAATCTTCCGCAATATGTGCTGCTTTAGTTTTTAAATGCTCCCATTTCTTTTCAGCTTCCTGGAACTCATCCTGAGCTTCCATAGAAGCCAGATGTGATTTAACGATGATTTCATCGCGCTCAGCTTTGAGCTTTTCAAATAGATGTTCAAACTCTTTTTTAACAGACATAACAAGCCTCTACATGTCGTGGTCAAGTATTTCCGAATACAATGAAACAGGCGTATTAGAAAATATTAACGACGATCTTAATAACCCTTTAATATCTATCCTTATAACAGATTCAAGTTCGATAAAAATGGCCAGCAGCACTCAAAAACAATTAAAAAGTAATGAGATTTTGAAGCGAAATTCACAAACCTATTGGGTTCGATTCCAGATAATCATTAATGAGACTCCCATGTGAACAGCGAAGCTGATGAACAATCCCGAGTCTGATTTTAGTCGTTTGGTTTTATTTCTTTATCAGACCGACAACATAAAGCAACAGAACAGCTCCTGCGGTTGCAGTAACAATTGAGCCGACCATCCCTACTGCAGAAATCCCAATCAATGAAAACACGAATCCCCCAACCACGGAGCCGACAATACCCACGGCGATATTACCTAACAGCCCAAAACCGCGGCCTTTCATGAACGTACCCGCCAACCAACCAGCCAATGCACCAATGGCTAAAAAAATAATAATGTCCATTCCCATCTCCTTTATTGAAAAAAAATGAAATTAAGTGAAAGCACCAGAATGAGTTAATCATCGCTAGCATGGACCCAAAGCCGCTAGAATGCACTCAAAGTCGATAGATCAAAGCCGGTAAATAGTGACACCATACAACACTGAACAACATAGCAGCAGGAACAAAACACCTGGGCGAATCTTTTGCAGAAACCGTGGCAAACACTTTGGGTTAACTACGTATGCCGACGTAAGCAACATCAAACAACCCGAGACTAAGGCAGCAACACCCCAAAACTCATTCAGATGACGCAAGGCATACCAAAACACATTCCAGCTTCCTGCAGCAAACACCACGAGGGCCAATGTATTTCTGAACCATGCAGGTAATTTCTGCAATTTACGCAATACCGGTAATCGGGTAGCCAACAGCACACCCGTCAGCATGCTTCCCGCCATAATTGTTCCCATTGGAAGCACACGCTTCTCCTTATCTAAATAGTATTGGTTGTCAGATTTTGTGCATCAAGGCACCAAAATAAGTGCCCGACTCTTATTGAGTCATAAAATAGTTCTTCAGTTCAATTTTTACTGCTGATCAGTTGCTGTATAAATTATGTACTCCCTGAAAATTGCATCACATCCAGTTGATAAACGGCGAGGGCTAAACATGCCGAACAATACATTGATTAAGTTCATCGCGCCCCTCTTGGTAACATTTCCCTTGATAACCTTATCTGCTGTTGCTGCACAGGCAGAAGAGCTCGACCTATACGAGATTATACGCAACCCGGTGATTGGCAATTATAAAGGCTATGCCGAGTTCAAAATGGGGCACTACGACAACGCACGCGCCATCTGGGAAGCACTTGAAGAAAAGGGCAACGGACAGGCTGGCTTTAATCTTGGCATCTTATATGAGGACGGACTCGGCGTAGAACAAAGCAATCAACAAGCTATAGCGCACTACGAAAAAGCAGCGCAAGCAGGCAGCGGTAAAGCGCAATACCGTTTAGGGCTGCTTTATTCTGCGGGTATTAAAACCCCAAAAGATGATGTAAAAGCGGATAAATGGCTGGCCGCTGCTGCCGCACAAGGCGACGAGGATGCAGCCGCATTGCTTGAACAACGCAGCAGTAGCGAAATAAGCCAACGTGATAAAGAATTTTTCAATGCCGAAAACCTGCACGCCGCCGCGCAATATAAAGAAGCCGCCGCTATCTGGCAGCAACTTACCAACGCTGGAGACACACGTTCCCGCACACGCCTGGCCTGGATGTATGAAGCAGGTCAGGGTATGCCCCGCGACCTTGATAAAGCCGCTATCCTTTTCAAACAATCAGCAGACGAAGGCGATGCCGAAGCACAATATGCACTCGCCGTGATGCTACAAACAGGCAAAGGACAAACTCAAAATTCAGAAGCCGCACAAAAATGGTTACAACGTGCCGCCGTGCAAGATTATGGACCCGCGAAAGAGGCGCTCGCCAGGGACTGAGACCACTTATTTGATTAACGCACGTAAAACCTGTCGCACACTGCGCCAACGACTAACCAACAACGCACTAAAAATAACCGCACAACCGCCTAACTGCATGCCGGTCATTGTCTCTCCAAACCACAAAGCCGCCAACATAGCGGCCCAAACCGGCTCCAGCGTCATAATCACCGCTGCATTACTCGCGGTGGATAAGCTTTGCGCCCACACCTGCATAAAAAATCGCAAGCTGGTCGCAATAAAGATACTCGCGATCATCCACATCCAGATCGACGCAGGCCAATCAAACGACCAGGGCTCAGCCGCCCACGACACAGGTAATGCCACCAGGCCAACAACTACCAACTGAATGGCAGCCAGCGCAATAGGTGATGTTTTGGCAGCTGCACGACTATTCAAGACGAATGTAAACGCGAACAAGACTGCCGCACACAAAAAAGACAGCTCGCCCCAACCCATCTCAAATTGGCTATCCAGTGCCAAAAGAGCGAGACCGACAGCCGCCACCGGAAGCGATGCCCAAACTGCCCGATTAGCACGCTCACCAAACAACATCGCGACAATGGGCACCAACACAGCGCCTAAACAGCTTAAAAAAGCCCCGACCCCCAGATGCTGCGCATGCTGAAGCCCGAGAATCCAAAACATCATGGCCATAGAAAAAGACAAACCGACCAACGCCGTGCTTAAAATGCCACGTCGATCAAGTGCCCGCAGCGCCTGCCAACCGAACATCATCAAAATCAGCCCGGCAAACAGAAACCTCAAACCGATAAATAATAAAGGAGGCATGCCAGCCAGCGCTTCCTTAGAAAAAATCCACCCCGATGCAGCGAGCAACGTCACGACAAGAAGCATCAGATCTGATTTAAGAGCATTCGATTGATTCACAACATATATCTCAATAGGCTATTGAAGCGCTGCTATCATATCAGGGTTAACTCCATTCAGAGGAATAAGTTAAAAGCCTGAGATACTGTAGAATAAAGGTTTAAAGCCTCGGCGAGGCACACAATTAACAAAGACAGGAAGCACTATGCACCGGACTATCTGCCTCTCCGGCGAAATACACACCGACTGGCGTCAGCAAACTTCTTGGGAGTTAGCGTTTAACCGACTGCATGTTAGCTTTAATACTCGTATTAACTCTTGAAAAACATATACACCAAATAAATTATCAACCCGACAAAAAGCAGCTTAGCCACACTAAAGTTACTATCGACCTTCTGAACAGGCCCGCCTTGTGGTGCATTCTCATCGACATAGCGATCAACCAACGCTTTCGCTTCGTTAAGGCCGATGCCCCTTATTGATCTCAGCGCTTTGATTGCATCGATTTTTCTTCCCGCATTTAACGCCGTTAATACTTCGGGCTCAAACTCAGCACTTTCACTCATTTATAGTCCCATTATTAATATCTTTATAGCAGCACTGCGGGCCATACTACCTCAATAAAGCAGACCTCGCTAAAGGCATATAATATTGAGTGTAGTCTGCGAATACAGGCTGAACAAAAAAATTATTATGCAGGATCAACAGGATCGCTTTACCCGTTTCGCTGCTGGCAATTCCAGCATATTTCAAAAGAAGGGTCGTTCGTTTCTGAACAATTCTGACAAACCCACTCAACAGCGCTTTCGCCGCTAAATGATTTTTCGATAATGTTGAGAGCGCGCTCAAAATCTGAATCCCTGAAGATCCAGACCTCAGGCCAGGCATCAAAGGCAGATGTCTCACCAACGGCCCCTTGTGCAAACTCATTCTTAAGAAACGCAGCAATGCCCTCTGCCTCAATAAGGTTTTTAGCATTGCTTACTAAGAATGGGTTCTCATTGGTATAAACCAGCTTCATCATTGAGCCCTCTCACGCTACAACTGAAAACTACTAAATTTCCACTTCTATTTGCGTGATGTCAATTCCTGAAGGGTTAATCACATTATGTTCAACCCTGGTACTGGTTTTTAAGGCGCTAAAATGTGGTTGTAGAGAAATAAGCAGCCCAGCTCAATTAAGCCGAATTGCTTGGGAAACTAAGCAGCCTTTCGCTGCGCCAGACTCTGACAATTTTTATTGAAATAGACTCACGCAAGTAAACAATTCTAAAAGGAGGATGAATGAGTTCGCGGATATGCTCATCGTTAAATTCTGGAACAGCCCTACCTATATCAGGATGCTGAGCCAGCGTCTCTATATGTTCTACGATAGCAATAACAAAACCTTCCCCAATATGTGGAACGCCTTGATCCAAATAATAATTTTTGATGCTTTCAAGATCTTCAACAGCAGATTTAGAGAAGGAAATATTCACTTACTGGATACCTAGCCTCTTTTTTACATCCTTAATATCAGAAACATCACCATCCTTCAGGTCCATTAAGCCCTGCGCTACAGCCCGGACAAAAGCCAGCTCCTCTCTATCACTTTCATAGTCTTCCAAACCCTGTACTACGGCCACTCCGCGGCCACGGCTCGTTAAAAGAACAGGCCGGTGCGTGTCTTTAGCATGATTTACCACTTTACCAGGATTAACCTTAAGGTCTGTAAGAGGGACTACATCTTCAGAAAATTTAATTGGCATAACAACCCTACCCTTTCCTTAAAGACCTGTTTATAGCACCTGTTAATAGCTATTGTCAAAATAGAAAATCGATTCAGAAAAGCAAAAATGCAGATCTTTCATTTTGAAAATTTCGCCCAGTAGTGCATTCAACTTCTGGCGATCACACAATTGTCATGCATTCAGCAGTTGGTTGTTAATACGAAGGGGGTTTTATCACTAAACAGCAGGCAATAAAAAGCGGCCATTTGGCCGCTGATGAAAGCTATATTGTTTGTATTTACTAAGGCTTATCAACATTTAGCTGATCGACATTCGGTTTGTAGTATTGGTAGCGATTGAAGCGATTTTCCATTAAGCGGAATAAACCAATTACAACGGCAGCCATGACCAGATATATAACACCTGCAGCGGTGAACAGTTCTACCGGTGTATAGGTGCGTGCCTGGATAGTACGCGCCATGCCGGTGAGATCCAGCAATGTAATAGTAGAGGCCAACGCGCTACTTTTCAGCATCAACACGACTTCGTTACCGTATGCAGGTAAAGCGATGCCGAATGCTCGCGGTATAACGATACGCCGCGTTTTCAGCAACCAGTTCATACCAAAAGCGTCTGCCGCTTCCAGCTCGCCTTTTGGAATCGCTTGTATTGCCCCCCGGAACAATTCTGCGCTGTAAGCAGCCGTGTTGAGCGTAAAGGCGATGATGGCACACCAATAAGGTTCCTTAAGCACTACCCATAATACTGAGTCACGTACGGCTTCAAACTGGGAGGCGCCGTAGTAGATCAGGAATATCTGTATCAGCAATGGCGTACCACGGAAGAAGTAGATAAAACAGAACGGGAAAACGCTTACCCACGGTGTTTTTGAGGCGCGCAACAAAGCGATCGGCACGGCCATCATCACACCAATAACACCTGAAATAATCACTAGTTCCAGCGTCAGCAGTGCGCCTTCCAGCAATTTTGGATAGTACTGAATAATAACTTCCCAATTCATCCTTTATACCTCAACTGCGGTGTGCAGGCTCGCTCCATCCAGAGTGTGCCGGCTGTCGCGATTGCCGTCAGTATCAGATAGATGCAAGCAGCCGCCAGATAAAATGTGAACGGTTCTTTGGTGGAGCTAATCGCGGTAGTGGCTTGACGGATAATATCTTGCAAACCAACCACCGACACCAAAGCGGTATCTTTCAGCAATACCTGGAATAAATTACCTAATCCGGGCAGTGCCACACGCCACACTTGCGGAAGAATAATACGGAAGAAGGTTTTTCCCCGCGTCATCCCCAATGCTTGAGCAGACTCCCATTGCCCCTGAGGAATAGAGAGGATCGCCATCCGGAAGACTTCGGTTGCATATGCACCAAAGGCGATAGACAGTGCGGCCACTCCCGCCATAAACGGATTCACTTCGATGTATTCATCGTAACCAAACATGCTGGCAAGGCCCATGACCAAGGCCGATCCACCAAAGTAAATAGCGAACACAATTAACAGCTCAGGGATACCACGAATCAGCGTGGTATACGTGATCGCTATTGCACGAAGCACCTTGTATTTTGATAACTTGGCGGCTGCACCTAACAAACCGAAAACCAGGCCTAACGATAAACTGACCAGTGCCAGTTTGACGGTGACCCATGTTCCAGCCAATAACAGGTGACCAAACCCATGCAGATCTATCACGTTATTATTCTCTTGAAGCGGGAGGTTAGTGGACTATCCATTATTTACAATGCGCGAGCAGTTATCGCTCGCGCATTGAGCTGATCAATAGATAGAAAACGGGAAATACTTAGCGTTGATGGTGTCATAAGTACCGTTTTCAACAATCGCTTTTAGTGCTTTGTTGAATTTCGCTTTCAGTTCATCCTGACCGTGGCGAATGGCAATTCCGATTTTATCCACAGATTCTGTTTTAATGGTTTCGCCCTTGAACTCAAACCCTTGCCCTTCATCTGTACGTAACCAGTCATAGGCAGGAAATTTGTCGGATACTAAACCATCTAAACGGCCTGTTGCCATATCCAGATAAGCATTATCCTGGGTGTCATACAATTTTACAGAAACGACATCACCGAGTTCATCTTCCAGATACTGACCTGCAACGGTGGCACGCTGTGCTCCCAGTGTTTTACCTTTAAGCGATGCTTTATCGGTTTTCAGTTCAACTCCTTTAGGACCAACAAATGCCAATGCGTTGGTGTAATAAGGATCGGTAAAATCGACAGCCTGTAAACGTTCTTCAGTGATCGACATAGAAGCAACAATCGCATCAAATTTACGACCTTTCAGCGCAGGGATCATGCCATCCCAGTCCTGTTCAACGATGGTGCAGTCTGCTTTCATCTCGGCACACAACGCTTTAGCAATTTCGACATCAAAGCCGATCAGCTCGCCTTGTTCATTTTTCATATTGAAAGGCGCATAAGCCCCTTCAGTAGCGATACGGATCTTATCGCCGGCAAAAGCCTGGGTTCCGATTAATGTACCGGCAAATGCGCCAGCGACAAGCGTAACAGCTGCAATAATTTTACGAACACTCATCAGGTTTCTCTCTATATTATGAATAATTACTATAGTTATACTCGTTTGTGTGGAGCCGGAATCAGTTGTGGCTGGACATAAAGTCACGTACACGTTGTGATTTCGGGTTGTCAAACACTTGCTCCGGTGTCCCTATCTCTTCTATCTGTCCCTGATGCAAAAATACTACCTGGCTGGATACATCACGCGCGAAACGCATCTCGTGCGTAACGATTAACATGGTTCTGCCCTCTTCTGCCAATTCACGCATAACGCTAAGCACTTCGTTTACCAATTCAGGATCCAATGCAGACGTCGGCTCATCAAACAACAATACCTGCGGATCCATTGCCAACGCGCGGGCTATGGCAACACGCTGTTGCTGGCCGCCTGAAAGATTACCCGGATAAGCATCTTTCTTTTCGTATAGCCCTACTTTTTTCAGCAAACCTTCGGCACGCTCAACCGCCTGTGCACGAGACTGTTTTAACACATTCATTGGTGCTTCGATAATATTACCGAGGATGGTTTTATGCGGCCAGAGATTGAAGTTTTGAAAAACGAATCCGATACGCGAGCGCATATCTTCGAGTTGCTTGCGGTTTTCTGCTTCCAGCTCACCCGATTTACCGGCTTTAAGCTTCAGCTCTTCACCGCCGATAATCACCCGGCCTTTCGCGGGTTGTTCCAGCAGATTGATGCAACGCAGTAAGGTACTTTTGCCTGATCCACTTGAACCGAGAATAGAGATCACATCCCCGTCTTTCGCTTTTAGTGAAACCCCCTTCAGCACTTCAAGACTTCCATAGGACTTATGAATATCGGTCAATTCGAGCGCGAGCGAGCTATCAGACATAGTGTTTTCCATTAATGGGCGCATAATTGATCAGTAAACAGATCATAATACGCCACCTTATTTCTTATATGAAACATTTGGCTTGTGGTCATATATTTCCCGATCTGAATTAAAAACGCAACGCCAGGGCCCTTTTCCGTCGGTGGTTTGTCTGAAAACTCTAAAAAAAGGTCGCCATAACGAAAAAGAACGCCCGACAATGGCGTTCTTACATCTGTGGAATAAGCCTAACTGGCAAAATCGCGTAATAATTGCTGTTGCGCGCTAAAAGGTTCGACACCTTCTTCAGGCGCTAAGAGCGTATAGCTACCGTCGGCTTTCAACTCCCAGCTCTGAGTGTTATCAGCGAGGTAGTAATCCAACTCTTTTTTGACCCTGTCGCCCTGCTTACCCGTAACCGGAAAACAGGTTTCTACACGGTGTAACATGTTTCGCTCCATCCAGTCTGCACTGGCACAAAGGACATGAGGCTTGCCATTGTTACCGAAATAATAGACGCGTGTATGTTCCAGAAAACGTCCGATTATCGAGCGTACCGTGATATTTTCTGATATCCCCGGCAAGCCAGGCCGCAAACGACACATACCACGAATGATCAGTTCGATCTTCACTCCTGCCTGCGAGGCTTCATATAAAGCACGAATCAACTTAGGATCCGTCAAACCGTTCACTTTAATAATAATATGACCGGGTTTTCCGTTGGAGGCCAGTTTCGCCTCATGTTGAATCATCTCCAGCATTTTGGCATGCAGGGTAAAGGGCGCATTATAGAGCTTCTTAAGTCGCTGGATTTTACCCATGCCGGTTAGCTGCTGAAATACCTTATGTACATCTTCTCCGATCTCATCATTTGAGGTGAGGTAACTGTAGTCGGTATATAAACGAGCTGTGCCCGAGTGGTAGTTCCCTGTTCCCAAATGGCAATAACGTACCAGTTTGGTGCCTTCCCGGCGTACGATCAGCATCGCTTTGGCATGGGTTTTATAACCCACAACGCCGTATACCACCAGACAACCGGCTTCTTGTAACCGACTGGCCAGGTGCAGGTTACTCTCTTCATCGAAACGGGCGCGTAGCTCAATAATAACGGTAACTTCTTTACCGGCACGCGCCGCTTCTACCAAGGCATTAACGATATCGGACTTATCGCCGGTACGATAAAGGGTTTGTTTAATCGCTATGACATCCGGATCTTTCGCCGCCTTCATCAACAGATCGACGACCGGCGTAAATGACTGGAATGGGTGCATCAGTAGTTGGTCACTCGCTTTCAGTGCCTGAAAAACATCAACATCTTTCTCTTTTTTCAATTTTCCCGGCACACCAGGAGAGAAAGGAGGCCATCTCAGGTCTTGCCTATCCACCAGATCCCGCACCGCCATCAGACGCGTCAGGTTTACCGGCCCATCCACTTTATAAACCTGCTCTTCATCCAGGTTGTACTCTTTCTTAATAAACTCTATCAACTCTTCGGGTGTACGGTTATCTATTTCCAAACGTACCGCATCGCCGTATTTCCGTGAATGTAATTCACCACGTAGCGTACGCGCCAGATCGTCCATCTCTTCAAAATCAAAGGTTAAATCCGCATTTCGGGTAATTCGGAACTGGTAACAACCCAGCACGGTCATGCCAGGAAACAGTTCTGCCGCACACTCATGTATCACAGAGGAAAGGAAAATCAGGTTTTCGCCCGACTCACACAGCTCATCAGGTAAACGGATCAAGCGGGGTAATGATCGCGGCGCAGGAATTATCGCCAGTCCGGTTTCACGACCAAACGCATCTTTTCCGTCCAGTTGGACTATAAAGTTAAGACTTTTATTCACCAGACGTGGAAATGGATGCGCAGGGTCAAGACCGATAGGGCTGATGACCGGTACGACTTTTTCTTCAAAGAATGTCTTGATCCATTCCAACTGATCGGGTGTCCAGTCACGGCGGCGCAAGAAATGGATGCCCTGCTGTTCCATTTCAGGAAACATGATCTCGTTGAGAATACGGTATTGGCGGTCAACGTTAATCAGAGAGATCTCACGGATCTTTTCCAGCACCTTTTTCGGATACATCGCATCCGGCCCAACGGTCTCGCGCCCATACTTGAGCTGACGCAACTGGTCCGCTACACGGATTTCGAAAAACTCATCCAAATTGCTGGAGAAGATCAGCAGAAACATCAACCGTTCGAGCAATGGATAACGTACATCCAGCGCTTGCTCCAGCACTCTGACGTTAAACTGAAGATGACTGAGCTCTCGATTGATATAGAGTTCGGGGGCTTTAAGATCAACCGGCTCTACCTCAACGGGATGATCCACCGTGGGCAAAATCTCGCGGCTATCCACCAGTGCCTGCGCAGCCTGATTTTGCAATATCTCTTCACTCATCGTCGCGACCTGTTCATCAATCGCCGTTACCTTCCCAGTCATTTTAGCCTCCAGTATAGTGAGAGAGTGCCTATTCGTTCATCAGTTGTGCCGCTCGTTTCGCGAAGTATGTCAGGACACCATCAGCACCCGCACGTTTAAATGCCAGCAACGACTCCATCATCACACTCCGCTCATCCAACCAGCCATTTTGAAAAGCAGCCATATGCATCGCATATTCACCACTCACCTGATAAGCGAAAGTCGGTACTTTAAATTCTTCTTTAACCCGGCGCACAATATCCAGGTAAGGCATGCCCGGTTTAACCATGACCATGTCTGCACCCTCAGCCAGATCCAAACCCACTTCATGCAGGGCTTCGTCACTATTGGCAGGATCCATCTGATAGCTGTTTTTATTACTTTTACCCAGATTGCCCGCAGAACCCACTGCATCCCGGAAAGGGCCATAGTAAGCACTCGCATACTTAGCAGAATAGGCCATGATTAGTGTGTTCACATGGCCATCTTCTTCCAACGCTTCACGAATACCACCAATACGGCCATCCATCATATCACTGGGAGCAACCACATCAGCACCGGCTGCCGCATGCGATAGCGCCTGTTGAATAAGCGCTTCTACCGTACGGTCATTGAGTACATAACCCGCATCATCAATGATGCCGTCCTGCCCATGAGTTGTGAATGGATCCAGTGCCACATCAGTAATAATGCCTAAATCAGGACACGCATCTTTAATCGCTTTAACCGCTCGTTGTGCCAGGCCATCCGGGTTATAAGCTTCTTCCGCAAATTCAGATTTAGCCGATGCAGGTGTTACCGGAAACAGCGCCATCGCGGGCACTCCTAACGCAGCAATTTCTTTGGCTTCTTTTACCAGCAGATCAATACTCATGCGTTGCACGCCGGGCATGGAAGCAACGCTTTCTAAGCTATTACTGCCTTCAATAACAAAGACAGGGTAGATGAGATCATTGGGGGTCAGCTGATTTTCCCGCATTAAACGGCGCGAAAAGCTCTCGGCACGCATGCGTCGCATACGCGTTTCGGGAAAAAAGCGCTGACTATCATTAAAAGCCACGGTTATATCCTTTTAATCTGAGTAATTTTAACTAAATCTATATGACAAACTGATGACAAACGCCATGCTGATTTGACTCCACGCTACCGCCTGACATGGTGTAGAACAGTCTATATTCTTAATATTAACGCATAACGGATAATATTTAATATGACAGAAATCAGCGTGAAGGGATAATGCCCGGCATCGCGCGGGCAACAGACTGCGCAATTAATGCTGCAATCAGCGCTTTAATCAGATCACCCGGAATAAAGACTAATATAGCTTTAGTTGCCCCCGCAAAAGTCAAAGAGGTCATCGCCACCATACCGGGAATACCAAACGCATAAAGCACCAGAATCCCGCCAACGACTGATGCAATAAAAACCCCGACAAATAAACTCGTCTTTTTCAGCAGCTGCATCATCAATCCGGTTACCAGAGCAGCAAATGGAAAGCCAATGATGAAACCGACCGTTGGACCAGCAAACACACCCAGTCCACCGCGACCACCCGCTAACAACGGTGCTCCCAAAGCAACCACCAAAATAAACAACGCTACCGCTAAAAATCCACGCACAGGCCCCAACATCACACCCGCTAACATTAAACCTAATGTCTGAGCCGTCAGTGGGACCCCCCCGGCTACCGGAATATTAAACTTAGGCAGTAACCCCAACGCGGCAATCAACGCAGCATAGAGTGCGATCTGCACCAGGGTTTTATCTTTGTTCATTGTTTGTTATCTCCTGATTTATTTGCGGTCGAACAGTGATGCCACTGCTACCTCCGCGTGCGGTTAATGCTTCGGCAACATGATCTGATAAGCGAATTGCCTGGATAATAAGAGGGACTATTAAGCGCCATTTGTGCTTTCTGCCACCACGGGCACGCCATGCTTCGTCAAGATTATTCATCACCATGACCAGCACAGGCGCAAAACGCACCATTAATGCCACGGCCAGCGCCAGCGAGCGTGCAGAAATACCCAACCACTGAAACGGCCGAAAAACGGGTTGCAGTGCAGCCATCATGTCACTCATACGGGTTGTCAGGGTAATCAGGTTGGCCAACAGAAACATAATCACCAGACGCAGTACTGAGACACTGCCCTCATAAAGGGACGCCGCCCAGAGATGAAACAGCATAATAACCGCCAGAAAAGGCAGCAGCGGCCTGAGCATCTCAAGATGCCGCCAGCCACGATCACCCAAAGTGGTATATAGCAATCCCGTAGCCAGCAGCAGCGCTATCATCAGATCAAGCCGCACAACGGGCAAGATCATCATGCTGCAGCCTGCCAGCAAACCGAGCTTGATACCGGCAGGCCAACGATGCAGCCAGCTGGGATGAGAAAGATACAGACTGATCATCAGTCGTTTACACTGCTATTGACGGCGTCGATATAACGGCTAATGACCTCATCCGGCGTGCCATCTGCGCGGATCTGACCTTTTTCCATCCAGATCAGGCGGTCAAATTCATCATAAACGCTCAGATCATGACTAATCAGCAAAACATGCGTGTCGCTGTTGTGGATAAGCTGCAGTAACAAGCGACGTGTCGGCAGATCTAGCGACGAAAACGGCTCATCTAATATCAGTAAACGCGGCTTCATGATCAAAACAGCCAGAATACAGACTCGCTGTTTCTGTCCTTCGGATAACTGCGTCACCGGCCGGTCTGCCCATGACTCGATACCCTGTTCACGCAACAAAGCCAATGCAGAAGCACGCGCCTCCTGTGTCGTCTGGCCCAGTTGTTCGCAACCAAATGCCAGCTCTTCGGCCACCGTAGGAAAGATCATTTGGTGATCCGGGTTCTGAAAAATAAAGCCTACCAGCGCCGGCATCAATGCCGCTTGTTTAACCGTATCATAGCCAAATACTGAGACGCGCCCCTGCTCCGGCATCATCAGCCCGTTAAGCAAACGCACCAGAGTACTTTTTCCAGAGCCGTTATTGCCTATCAGTCCTACACGTTTTTCATCCCAGCGCAGCGAAATTTGCTGAAAGAAAGGATCACCCGCGCGTTGCAGATCGACCTGCTCGATACAAATGTGTTCCGACTGCTCCGGATGAAGCGGGGCTTCTTCATGTGGAATATAATTTTTTTGCTTACGAGCGAACCAAGCCACTATCGTGTCACTGTTTCAACAAAGAGGGCCGCGATTATAACCCCCATGCCTGAACATGAAAATCTAAAGCATTAAACTCAAGTCACTTATACCCTGATGCGGGTAGTGATATGCTTTTAACAATCTTGCTGTGCACTTTATAAGATGAATTACAAAATAATGTACAGCTCACATATACCTGATACTGAGGGCTCAAAAATGAAAAAGATCGCCGTTATTTTATCCGGCTGCGGTGTATTCGATGGATCAGAGATTTACGAGTCTGTTTTAACCCTACTGCGGATTGCCCAACAGGGAAACGAATATCAATGCATGGCACCTGACATTGAACAGTTGCATGTGATCAATCATTTAACAGGCGAAGTCGCTGAAGGAGAGAGCAGAAATGTTTTGCTTGAAGCCGCGCGCCTCGCCAGAGGTGAAATTATTAACCTGGCCACAGCTAACCCTGACGATTACGATGCGTTGATTTTTCCCGGCGGATTTGGTGCGGCGAAGAACCTTTGCGACTTTGCTGTTAAGGGTGCCGATGCCCGAATCAATGCAGATGTGAAAAGCTTTGCCCAGGCCATCCACACAGCAGGCAAACCGGTCGGTCTTATCTGCATTGCGCCCGCAATGACACCGCTGATTTTCGGCGAAGGCGCTACCTGTACCATTGGCACGGATAACGACACGGCCAGCGCTATCGAGGCCATGGGCGGCAAGCACCAGAACTGCCCGGTCAATGATATTGTGATCGATCAGGAACGCAACATCATCAGCACACCCGCTTATATGCTGGCCGGCTCCATTACCGAAGCAGCCAGCGGCATTAACAAGCTGGTTGATGAAGTGCTACAGCGGGCTTAATTAAAAAGCTACAGCGGGCTAATTAAAAGACCTTATTTAATCAAAGAGAGTTGCTGACGAATGGCAAAAGCATGTGCGCGACATATCTTGGTGAAAACTAAAGAGCAAGCCGAAAAGCTCAAGCTACAACTGGCAAAGGGTGCAGACTTTGCAACGCTGGCGAAAAAACATTCGCTATGCAACTCCGCTAAACGCGGCGGAGACCTCGGAGAATTCAGCCCCGGCACCATGCTGAAAGCATTTGATAACGTGGTGTTCAAAAAGCCCTTATTAACCGTGCATGGGCCGGTAAAAACCAAATTCGGTTTTCACTTAATTGAAACGATTTATCGTACTTAGCCGCCTTACAGCACCGATGTTGCATCCAGCCACAGAAGCGCTACCGACACCATGCCTAACAGCAAAAACAACGTGATCGCAAATTCCCAACGCTGTAAAAAATATTCACCGGCATCGAACAGTTGTTGCCAGGTACATGCTTGCCGGAAACTATCCCATCTGGCGAACCATGAGGCACGCAACTCGGGCAAGGTATCGCCCCCCGTCCGACGTCCCAAGCGAATAATGGCTTTCGCGCAACGTTCAAGCCACACCGCTTCTCTATTTTCTCTGCCCGACTCAGATGGAAAAATCCCCCTTTTTTCCAGCCATACAAAAGCCGCGATCATTACCGCCAACACCAATCCCACTGCAGCAACGAAGACAGGCACCAAATGGCCGTACTGATTCCATACGGCGGGGTCGAGCAAACCAGTACCCAAGCCCATAATAAAGATGCTCACCGCTATGATGGCAGTATAGGCAGGTAGCTGTTTCCATTGAGCCCGCATCACCACAAACAGTAGTGCATAAAAAATACCGGCGGCACCAAAAGCCTGGAGCAGCATCCCCGCTACGGGTGCTGTAAGCTCACCAAGCGGTAACCAACGCACAGCGCCAAACAACCCTGTACCGACCGGCACTACCCACAGTAAAAGAGCCACTGCCGGACGAGCCGAACCATAGGCCGGAGGGAGCCATACGTGCAGTGGCCAGAAACCCGCTTTGAGGGCAAAGCCCGCGATCACCATGGACAGGTAGAGGGCAGAGGACGATGATAGTGCTATTGCATGCGCTACAGCCTCGAATCCCAGATCATCCGTTGACGTAGCAGCGATCAGAAGCGCCTCAAACAGGGCAATGTCCGCAAGGATCAGCAACACCAGATAAATCCTTCCGGCCCGGCACGTCTTCTCATCACTACCATCAATCAACAGGCCGATAAACGCGTATCCCATCAGGGTCATAAATGTGAAAAAGCTGACCATATCCATCGCCAAAATCGCGCCTACCTGACCCACAAGAGTTAACAGAAACAATGTTGTCAGGCGGTTACCAGCCCCACGCCGTTCAGGGGTATGTAAAAAGGTTGCGCTAGCGGTCCAAATCACCACTGATATCGTCAGCCACCAGCGAGAACCCGTGTCGATACCCATCCCGGCGCTGCCCCATAATATCCAGGGTAGCCCGACAGAGAAGCTACCCGGAAGAAACAGTAAAACAATGGTCGGCAGCAAGGCGAGATGAGCCGGACAGGGGACATAACGACGTAGTGCCGGAATCGCCAGCAGAAGTGGCAACCCGGGTGCCGATAGCAGCAATAAAGTATTCGCTATGTTGCTCACGGTGCATATTCCTGCTCGGTGATAAAACGTGCCCACTCCAATGGACTGAATGGCATCGAAGCCAGTAGCCCCAGGCCCAGAGTGAGTGCGGCGGTCATGACGGCGGGGACCAGCAGCGCCCAGGCTGTCTCACGTTTGCCAAACGAGCGTTCGTCTGGCCAGCTACCGGCAGGCGCCTTGAACCAAGCGCGATACAATATCGGCAAAAAGTAGGCCGCGTTGAGCAGACTGCTTGCAGCCAGGATAAAAATCACCCAGTTCTGTCCGGCTTCCAGCGCCCCCAATCCGAGGTACCATTTACTGATAAAACCCGCCAGCGGCGGCGCCCCTATCATACCGAAGGCGCTGATCGTGAATGCGGCCATAGTCAAGGGCATACGCCGCCCGACCCCATTCATCTCGCTGATTTTGTGGATTCCCAGCGTCTCCGCGAGAATACCGGCACAGAAGAACAAGGTTATTTTCTGCACCCCCTGATGCACCAGATGAACCAGCCCACCGATGGTCGCAATCGGCCCGGCAACCGCCACACCGAGCACGATATACGACACCTGGCTGACCGTGGAAAACGCAAGCCGGCGTTTCAGATCATTCTGAAATAACGCCCGCAATGAGCCGTAAATGATCGTTGCTGACGCCAGTATTGCCAGCGGTAGGGTCACACCCAGACTAGCCGCGAACTCAACACCAAACACATCATACACCACGCGCACGATGCCAAAGGCGCCTGCTTTCACCACCGCTACTGCATGCAATAATGCGCTGACCGGTGCAGGCGCTACCATGGCCTGCGGCAGCCAGCCGTGAAAGGGAATCAGTGCGGCCTTGACACCCAGACCGGCAATCAGCAACACAAAGATGATGATCAGTGCGGGATAGTGAACAGCATCCAGACCTGACAGGAATCCGCGCGCCGTGAATTCCAGAGTGCCCGCCAGCGTGTATAGCCACACCGTTGCCAGCAACAGCAAGGCTCCTCCTCCTATCGTATAGATCAGATACTTTCGCCCCGCCAGACGCTCCACCTCGGTGCCGCGATGCACCACCAGCGGATAAGTAGTCAGCGTCAGCAGTTCGTAGAACAGCACGAAGGTCAACAAATTACCCGCCAGCGCCAGACCGACGGTGGCCGTCACACACAGACTGAAAAAACCGAAAAAGCGACTGCGGTTGGGAGAATCCTCGAGATAGCCGATGGCATAGACCGTGGTGGCCAGCCACAGGCTGGCGGAAAGTGCCACAAACAGCATCGACAGGGGGTCTGCACGCAGAACCAAGTCAAGTCCGGGTAGAAATGGCAGACGGATCTCGTAGTGATGGCCGTGAAAAACGCCCCAGAGCATGACGCCTACCAACACCAACTTGATAAGGGCAGCGGCCATATTCAACGTGATTCGGACGACAACCTGCTTCTCTGCCAGAAAGAAGATGATCAGCCCGGGTATCAGCGAACTGAGGACGATCAGCAACGGCAGTGTTGTCTCCCAGTTCACCCGGCACGCTCCCCGCCGAACGATGTACCGATGCCCATCAGTTCAAGCGCGGCAGGCGAGATAAATCCCAGGAGTATCGCTGCCAGCGCCAGTGCCAGAGCGGCCCATTCCATTCTGGCAGGCACCACACTGACATCATGGGTTAGCTCGGCCCGGGTAAAAGCATAGCCGATGACTCTGAAAAAATAGGCGGCGGCCAGTAGACCACCCAGGATCAGAATAACCGCCCACCACCACTGCCCAGCACCCATCGATGCTTCCAGCAGTAACCATTTCCCGATGAACCCGCCGCTAGGTGGCAGCCCCATAATGCTGACACTTGCCAGCGCGAACGCCGTGAACGTCAATGGCAGACGCTGGGCGATTCGGTCGAGATCCGCGATACGGTCATGCCCACAGAAACGTAGTATATTGCCCGCCGCCATGAACATGGCTGCCTTGGCAATAGCGTGAGACAGCAACATATAAAAGGCTCCCTTCCAGGCAATATTTGTCCCCAGCGGAAAAGCCAGGAACAGATAACCCAGTTGCACCACCGTGGAATAGGCAATAAGCAATTTAAGCCGTGTCTGGCGCAACGCCTGAATCCCGCCCCAGAGGACAGCGGTCGCGCCAAGCAGACCCAGCAGTTGACCGGGTAAAGTATCGGTCAACGCAAAGACCTCCAACCACAGACGCAGCAGAATATAGAAGGAGGCCTTTACTACCAGTGCGGATAACAGCGCACTCACCGGTGCCGGAGCACAGGCATGAGCTGCCGGTAGCCAGAAATGCATCGGGAACAGCGCTGTCTTAAGCAGCAGACCGGCGCTCATCAGCCCCACAGCCGACCACACGGCGGGGGTTGGCTCCATCCGCTGAGCCAGAATCGCGATATCCAGACTGCCAAAACTGTGGTAAAGCAGTGCGACACCTAGCAGGTAGAACAACGAGCCCAACAGACTGACCAATAAGTAGCGCATGGCGGAGTTCAGGGCATCCGCACCATCGGCCAACGCTATCAGCGCCACCGCCGCCAAGCCCAGCAATTCCAGCGTGACATAGAGATTGAAAATATCTGCGGACAGGAACAGTGCATTCAGCGCTGCCCACAGAAATAACCACAGAGGCCAAAAATGCTTCGCTTTTTCGCGACTGAAATAAGCGCCGGAATAGACGCTGACGCCCAGTCCCACCAGAGCCGCTGTCACGAGCATCAGCAGACTCAGCCCATCGGCATAAAGATCGATACCCAACGACGCGCCCCAGCCACCGATTGCATAGCGGTGCGCACCCTGTTCTACCAGTTGCCAACTCAGGCCAACGACAGCTGTAAAGATAGCCAGTGCGAAAATAAGACCCAGCGATTTCGATATTGCCGGAAATAAAAAGGACGCCATCCCCCCCGTCAGAGGTAACACGATCAACACCACAATCCAGGGAATGCCAACGATATCGCCAGTCATGCGCGTCAGTCCCGTGTACTGTCAGATAGGTGATTTTTTCCCGTTGCCACGCTCACCTTGAGCATCAGGGTAAGCGCCAGCGCCGTGGCAGACACGGCAACCACGATGCCGGTGATCACCATGGCATGCGGCACCGGGTCCGGCGGGGCATCCGGGTTAACAGCGGCCAGCGCCACCAGCACCAGAAACACCCCCGTGCCCATCACATTGATGGCCAGGATCTTGCGTAGCAAATGCGCGTGATAGTCAGGGCGTACAGGCCCAGGACGAACAACCCCACACCGAGTAGCGCATAGAGGAAGACGCCGCTCATTTATCCGGCCCCACCGCTGGCCGACTCCTCAGGAACAAGGCGGCCAGCGTCGCGCCAATGGTCATAGTTGCTACCGCTTCGATCAGCAATATCAGCTCACCGGCCATTGGCGGTGGAAATTCAAAAAATGCGCTTCCGTTCAGGAGCATAGCTGTACTTACCATGACGAACACGCCCAAGCCCGAGACCATTACCACCCGCAGTAACAAACCAGCGAACCGGCTGTCCAGCCGCCAGCCGGTCAGCATCATCAGCACACATGCAGCCCCTAATACCGACCCGGCCTGAAAGGCCCCACCCGGTGCATGCGCGCCCACCCATAACAGATAACCAGCCACCAGAATGAGCATTGGAATCAGCAGACGTGACAAGATGTCCAGGACCGGTTCCGGGCTTGATTCGTGATAATCAGGCATGCCGCTGAGTGACCACACGCCAAGCAGAGCCACTAACAACACCCCCATTTCAAGCAATGTATCGTAACCACGAAAGTTGAGCAGCACCGCAGTAACCGGATGACTGACCCCGCTGGCTTCAAGATTCGCCCCTACCAGCTCACCTAACCCGACGGGAGACAAGCTGAGTCCCAGAACCGCATAACCCAGCCCCGCAGCAATGGCACACAGCAGCGATACGAGCAGCAGGCGAAGCGCCTTCCCTGTTTTTCCGTTACCTGTCATGAGCCCCGGTTTCCCCAATACTGTCTTTTTGCCTGCCTGGCTGTCCTATTGATTCAAGCCTTGCCAGCGCCGCCAACAACAAGGCGCCGGTCAGGCCTGCGCCAATGGCAGCTTCAGCCAGGGCGACATCCGGCGCACCAAGCCGAATCCAGGCCAAGGACATCAGCAACCCAAAGCTGATGAACAGCACAATCGCCTTGAACAGATCCGGGCTTGTGAGTGCTCGCCAGGCAAGCCAGAGCAAACTAAGCCCCAATAGGCTATCGAACGCCCAGTGCAACATGCTCAACGCCTCCATGGACGGATACCCCGCTGTAGCGCACGACTCGCAATCAGATGGGAAATGCTGGCTCCGGCCAATAATACCAACCCCCAGATCAGCAGCAACTTGCCCATCGTGGCCCAGCTTTGCGCCTGAACAGCCAGCCCCGCGACCACCAGCCCTAAACCCACGTTGTCGGCTTTTGTCAAGGCATGGAGGCGTGTGTAGACATCCGGAAACCGCAACAGTCCCAGAGTGCCTGCAAGAAAGAAAATGCCCCCGGCGATTAGCAGGACGGCGGAGAAAACATCAATTAGCGTCATGTTTTATCTCCATATCTGTCCAGGCACGCCGAACGAAGGCTACCGCCGTCACTGCAGCGAGCAGGGCAAACACCAGCGCCACATCACGCAAAGCTGCTTCATCTTCAGCTTGTGCCAGCAATAAAAGAATAGCCACCGAGGTCGTGCCAAACAGCTGAGCCGCCAACATACGATCTGCAACGGTGGGGCCGCGCAGCACCCGCCACATCCCGGCAACAAGGTTCAGCAAGAGAAATAGCGCCAGTGCGAAATAAAGGGTTTGCATACACCTTACTCCTCCAGTCCCACCACGCAAAGTATGTCTTTAAATCTGTTCATTGCAGTCACCTCCTTCAGAATTTTCCAGGGGTGTAGCGAACATGCGAGCCACGGCCTGCTCCACCACCATCAGTTCAGATAAGACGTTATTCCGTGTATCGAGGACATGAACTCTCAGGCAGTCCGCACGCAACTCAGCACTCAAAGTGCCAGGCAGCAGGCTGACCGTATTGACCATGAATACCCGAGGCAGCCCCGGAGAAAGGCGTAATGGGTATTCAATGAGACCGGGGGCGATGGGTAGACTTGGGTGAAAAGCGCGCCACGCCACATCCACACCGCCATACAGCGAACGCCAAACGAAAAACGGCACAAAAAGTGCGGCCCCGCTCGGGGACCAGGGAAAAACGGGCAGTAGCACCATGCTAACCAGCGTAGCAATCAGCACCATTGGCACTCCGACTAACCATGACTCCTCTGCTCCTGTTGTGAGCATCCACCATACCAGGGCAAATGCAACAGCACGCAACCACCCACTCCGGAAATAGATAATCACCGGGTCGCGAAGCCGCAGCTTATCAGCTATACGATTCATCACACCTCCAACATGGAAACCCGCCCCTCCTCCAACACTGCGCTCAACTCACCTTCACGCCCGGGGGCGTCGGCGCTCGAAGATTTTCAGCCAGAGTGCCAGTATGGCATAGATTTGACGGAAATAGATGATCATGTCGATGAGGGTTTAACAGAGATGAGATTATACAATTTGCCGCCTTCCGGGCATTCATGGCTGCTCTGATAGCCATCAAGATATTTATCAATACTATCGCGGCTTGCCCTCTGATTAGCTTTTTTGGGTGAACATAAATACCTCCTTTTGAGCGTGAGATGAACTATTCCCAGAATTAACATTCATATCAAGAAGGCAGATCTGTATCGGTTGGATTATTATAGTTTAGTGACGGATCCACAGTTTTTATTCTTGGAGAAACAAAATCATGAAGCGATTTAACAATATTCTGTGTGTGGTCGAACCAGATATCAGCTCGGAAGCAGCGTTGGATCAAGCCATAAGAATTGCCAATGACCACCAGGCGTCGATTACAATAGCATCCACTTTAAACACGGCGAGTCTTTTTCATAGAATATTTAAAAACCAAAAAGAGAGAAATGAAAACATATCCGAGTCTGCAAAAATAAAACGCAATGCTACTGAAAAATGGGTAAAGCAATATAAACCTGAATTAACGGCAGATGTAGAGATTTTCACCGGAATAGGGTTTATCGAGATTGTCAAAAGTGTCGTAAAGAATCAGTACGATTTGGTAGTAAAGTGTGCAGATGACATGGATTGGCTGGATCGATTATTTGGAAGTGAGGACATGCATTTAATGCGAGGGTGTCCTTGCCCTCTGTTAATACTTAAACCCGGACATAGCGAAGTTTTTAAAAATGTATTAGCAACGGTTGATGTCAACGATGACTTTACTGAGCTAGATGAAAATCGCGTTCAGGATGGACTCAATGAAAAGGTATTAGAATATAGTGCCGTCTTTTCCCTGGCTGAATTAACCGAACTCCATATCGGTAGCGTCTGGGAAGCTTATGGTGAAGATTTTTTAAGATACGGAGCCTTTTCTCACGTATCAGAGGAAAAAGCTGATCTTTACGAGGAGCAGGCGCAACGTGCCTGTTCTGATAGGCTTAAATTCCTTGTCGCAGAAATGTCGAAGCAGCTAGGAAAAGACACAATAAACTTTTTACACCCCAAAACGCATTTAGTTAAAGGGCTTCCAGCGAAAGAAATCCCGTTAATGGCAAAGCAACATGGTGTAGATCTTATCGTTATGGGCACTGTTGCGAGAACCGGTATTCCTGGCTTTATTATCGGCAATACCGCTGAATATATTCTGGAGCAGGTTCAATGTTCAGTATTGGCGATTAAACCCGATGGATTTAAACCCCCAGCTATAAAAATGTGATCATTAGCCCTTCGCACACACTATTTACAGGGGCTATTTGTTACAGGGCCTATTTATTACAGGGCCTATTTACAACATCTATTTAAAGAGTCTCCGTCCAATAGTCGTTGTTTCTTATACAGTGGGAAACAACGACTCTCCTGATACAGCCTAACTCTGACGCATCTGGCACTCTTGATATACCAGATATGCCGCCGCTAAATCCGATAGCGCCGTACCCACCGACTTAAACAGCGTTATCTGCGCACGCCCGGCGTCGCCTTGTGATCGGCCCGTAATACGACCATGACATAAATCTGCCAACTCACCTTGCACTTGCTCAGCAGAGAAAACACCCTCAGCTATGGGAATCAATAGTTCACCTGCCTCATTCAATACATTCAGACGGCTATCTACAAATACCCGGGCATGCTGCACGGTTGCAGAGTCACATTCACGGCGATTACCGCTGTGATTACCCACCAGATCGATATGGGTCCCTGCACTCACCTGCTCATAGCTAAACAAGGGCTCAGCTGCACCCGTAGCACAACTAATAATATCAACCTGAGCAATGACGGCCTCCGGATTGCTTACCCCCTGAACCTGAAGGTCAGGCCGCTTTGCTTGTATTTCAGCAACAGTTGCAGCGATCTTTTCAGCATTTCGACCTGTGACATAGATGATTTTCAGTGGTCGCACACTCGCATGTGCCAATGCCATATAGGGAGCTAATTTACCTGTACCAAACAACAGCAAACTATTCGCATCGGCTTTTGCCAGGTAATCTGCAGCTAGCGCAGAAACGGCTGCCGTGCGCCAGAAAGTCAGCTGCGTACCATCTACAACAGCGAGTGGTGCACCGCTGGTTCGGCTGAACAACAGCATCTTAGACGCCAGCGTTTCCAGGCCTTTAGCCGGATTCCCCGGCAGGTGAGTAAAGGCTTTAACGCCCATCACCTGATCATTCCAGGCCGGCAGTACAGCAAAAGAGTCCTCATGCCCGGTTCTCTCACCTCCGATAGCAGGAAGATGATAAACATGACGTTGTGGCATACCAAAATCATTGGAAAAAGCGCTTCTGAGCGCCTCCACTAAATAATCAAAAGATAAGACTTTCTGAACATCGACTGCGTCAATAACGAGCATACTTATACCTTAACAATTGGCTTTTCAATTAATAATGGAATTCGCTTCTGATTTTTAGGAGAGCGTCCCATAAACAAGCGATACAGCAGCGGTATCACAAACAGAGTAAGAATAGTCGAGAAGGCTAACCCACAGACAATAGCGGTGGCAACCGGCCCCCAAATCAGCGAGTGTCCACCTAAACCTGTTGCCAGAGAAAACAGCCCGGCAATGGTCGTCAACGATGTAATCAATATAGGAATAACACGACGGCGCGACGCATAGAGTGTTGCATGTAAAACACTCATCCCACCTTTTAAGCGCTGATTTGCTGCAGATATCAACACAATAGCCGCATTTACAGCAATACCCGCTAATGCCACGACGCCGTACAAGGTAAATAAGCTCAATGGGTTCTGCGTTATCCACAAGCCAAGCACTACGCCGGTAAACGCCATCGGCACCGTCGCCATGATCATAAAGGGCTGCCAGTAACTTGAGAACTGTGTTCCCAATATCAGATACATGAGGCCAACACCAAACAGGAAGAGTACGGCAATAGAATCCATACTTTCTTGTATGTCATCCAACTCACCGGAGAAATCCAGACTGATGTTGGGGTAACGCGGTTGATATTCTTCGTCCCAGTGACTGAGCAACCACGCATTCGCTTGTACCGTATCCATTCCACCCTCTTCTATATCTGCTTCTACAGTGATCGCGCGGCGAAAATTATAGTGTCGAATATTGCCAATACTCATTTGATAGTCAGCAAATACCAGCGATGAAAGAGGAATCATAGCGCCCTGCGCATCCGGAAGGCGGAACGCCAACAGATCATTAATATTCTGATAGGGTTTAGGTAACGCCCTCACCCGGACTTCCAGCTTCTTACCACGTGATTGCATATCAGCAACCACTTCTCCATCGACCAATAATTGCAGCGTACGCAGTACCTCAGAGGGGTTGATCCCTGCTGCGGTTATGGCTCGGTAATCCGGCTTCAGCGTCATGGCCATGCGGCCACTCGCCGCATCATCAGCAATATCTTTTACGCCGGGCAGCGCCTGCAACATCTGCTGCATATCTCTGGCTGCTGCGCCGATTTCAGCATAATCATCGCCGCGTATTTTAACGCTGATAGGTTTAGAGACCGGCGGGCCGCCGGCCATACGCAAAAAAGACACCCGCACCGGGCCTGCCACACGCATCACATCGGCGCGCATAGCATCCATGATCTCATCAACGCTGCGGTTCTGCTGTGTTTTAGGCTGTAATCCGACCAGTATCTGGCCATACTGATCACCAAAAAACGGCTCCATTTCGGTAAACATCTGCCCGGCATAGCTCGCTACCGCCCGCACATCTTCAGTATTGAGGTGCGCTTTTACTTTTTGCTCAACTTCCAGCACTTTTTCCAGGGTACGCTGCAGCGGCATCTCGGGAGGCATCTGGATATTCACATAAAAGAGTCGTAGCGGATCAGCCGCAAAAAAATCCATTTTAATCTGACCTGTCACAATCAAACCGATGGAACCGATAAACAGCATCACCATGGCGACCAGTGTGATCACCGGTCGCCTGAGTGTTTTTAATAATGAGCGAATATAAAAGCGTTGTATTTTTCGTGTCATTGACTGGCGTATTAGTTGGGTACGCGAGGGTTTATCCAGTGTTATTCTGGCGACCAGCACATGTGCGGGCAACATCCAAAAGGCCTCTAAAAGAGAGATTGCCAGCGCAATAGTCACCACCATCGGAATAACTCGCATGAAGTCGCCAAGAATACCGGGCAATAGCATTAAGGGTAAAAATGCTGCCATCGTAGTGAGTACCGCTGTTGATACCGGTTGGGCAACTTCGCGCAACGACGTGAGCGTAGCCTCCATCGGGCTGTCGCCATGTTGCAATCGATAATAGATCGCTTCAACCACGACTACGGCGTCATCTACCAGCATCCCGAGCACAATCACCACACCTAATAAGGCAACCACATTGAGCGTCTCGCCCATTCCCCAGAGCACCCAGAAAGTACCTGCAAGAATAAAAGGAATACCGATAGCGGTCAGCAGAGCGATACGCAAGCCCAAAAATAGCCAGGCCACCAGCAAAACAAACAACAAGCCAATGCTGGCATTGTTCTGCATTAACGTGATCGCTTCACTCGTCGGCACCGTTTGATCATCGATCAGCTCAAGCCTTACACCGGCCTGTACTTCCAGTTCGTTGCGCTCTGCCATGTAGGCTTTAACGCGTTCAATTAACGCCAGCGTGTTAGCACTTTCTTTCTTTATAATAGCCATCATCACGGCAGGACGGCCATCGAAACGCGCCAACTGCGTCGGTTTTTCGTGACCACTCACCACTTCTGCAATACGATCCAGACGAATATCACCGCTACTACCTACCAACGGGATCTGCTTCACCTGATCAGGTGCTGCATTACGTCCCTCTAAACGCACCAACCAGCTTTGATCGCCAACGTTGACACTGCCGGCCGAGACATCTTTGAACCATAACGCCACCGAATTCGAGACTTGTACCGGCGACAGGCCGAGCGACTGCAAGGCATCCAAATCCAGATTTACTTGTAGCTCCGGGTCATCCAGCGCAACAGGATCAACCCGGTCAACACCCTTAATACGCTCCAGGTCTTTTCGAATATTTTCAGCCTGCTGACGTAAATTATCATCATCAGATAGCGCTGTAACCGCCAGCATCGCACTCGGAAACGCGTTAGAAGAAGTGATCTCTAAAATAAAAGGCTCAGCAGCTTCTGCAGGCAGATCCCGCTCGGCATTCTGAATTTCACGTCGAATAGAACTGACATGCTTATCAAAGGTTCGCTCATCGATGTCCTCAAAGCGAATCAGCATGCTTGATATGCCTTCACGGCTGTTTGATGAGACAAAGCGGATATCCGCAATATTACGAACCGCGTCTTCCAAAGGGTTGGTTACGCGCAGCTCAACATCCTGAGCGGAGGCGCCGGGTAACGCCGTAGTCACAGCAATCCAATTAAAATTGATAGTCGGGTCTTGCTGGCGAGGTAACAGCAGGTAGGCGATGGTGCCGATCATCAGCACCAACACAAAGGTCAGATTAGCCAGTACATGATTATTCAGCAGGCGCGCCAGCATCAGCTTTCACCCCCACCCTTGCGCCATTAATACTGTCACCATTAGCCCTTTCACCACTAACAATAGCTTCTGCTTCAATCTCTACTTTATCCCCCTCTTTAAGCACATGCTGCCCCTGTACAATGAGCAATACTTTATTTTCAGAAGAAGACGACAGTATGGATTCCGCTGAGGTTTGCAACATAACAGCCTGACCCTCTTTAGCAGTCGGGAAAGCCATAAATTTTGCTGTGCTATTTTCTGCCAACATCAGGCCCAGCGAGCCGTTACGCTTCACCAGATATTCCGGCGGTATCGAGGGTACTGACGACTCCCAGACAACTTCACCCGACGCGCCGCTCAGCGCGGTACCCGACCCGGGACTCAATCCAGGAGTTTGAATAAAATTAAGACGAACTTCCTGCGTTCCGGCTGCTTGCTGAACCAACGGAACGGCTGCCCTTATGGACAGCGGATATTTCTTGCTGTTGAAGCTGAAGTCGATACGGACTGCTTGCTGCATTGACTCAAGCTGCTGCGGTAAAAGCCGCGCACTCACCTCAGCCCGGGTGATATTTAACAACTTAACCAAAGGTGAGCCGACAGACAAATAAGCGCCTTGCGCTGTCATTACCTGTGTAATGACGCCATCAAAAGGCGCTTCAATAATACAACGGCTCGTATTGCGCTGAGCTTGCTGAGCTTGAATTTTTTGCCCTTCAAGTTGTGCAGTTAACGCACTTAGCTCTGTTTCGCGCTGGTTTAGCAGCTCTACAGAGGCGCTACCCGACTTTTGCAGCGTACGGGTGCGTTTAAACTGCTGCTGAGCAAGTGTCACACGGCTTGCTAACGCGTTAACATCTTGAATTGCCTGCGCTTGGGACAAACGATAATCCTGACACTCCAGTGCAGCGATATCTTGTCCTTTAAGCACAGCATCACCCACCTGTACGTGTAAGGCTGCCAGTACACCGGTAAGTTCAGTACTGAGTGAGATATGTTGCTCATTAACAACATCAGCAGGCGCTGAATAAAATGTGGGCTGTAGTACATCGGCTAATGGCTTCACTCTGACCAGTGTATCTGCGAATGTACTTTGAATACCGGCTTGAATACTCAGCAGAGTGACTAAGCCGATAATAGCCCGCTGTCCCTTATTCATTTTATCTCACCCCTGTGCTTCCCTTTAGCCTTGTGCTGCCCTTTACCCTTGCAATCAGCCATCCCACATGTACAAAAAACCCAGCGAAGGCTGGGTTTATTATACTCACAGGTTATAGGCGTACTTCTATACCCCGCTCCCGCATATAGGCTTTTGCTTCTGGTATTGAATACTCATTAAAGTGGAAGATAGATGCGGCTAACACGGCATCCGCTTTCCCTTTTAAAACACCATCCACCAGATGCTCAAGGTTACCGACACCGCCAGAAGCAATAATCGGCACATTCACGGCTTCTGAAATAGCGCGGGTAACGCCTAAGTCATAACCGTTTTTAACACCGTCCTGATCCATCGACGTCAGCAAGATTTCACCCGCACCCAACGCGACCATTTTTTTAGCCCACTCTATTGCATCCAGGCCGGTTGGCTTACGGCCGCCGTGAGTAAAGATTTCCCATTTATCAGGTTCACCTTCAGCGGAGACTTTTTTCGCATCAATGGCAACCACAATACATTGCGAACCAAAACGCTCTGCCGCTTGACGAACAAAATCCGGATTCGTCACTGCCGCACTGTTGATAGACACTTTATCAGCACCGGCGTTGAGCATAGTACGGATATCTTCACAGGTACGAATGCCGCCACCCACGGTTAAGGGAATAAACACCTGAGAAGCCATACGTTCAACGGTATGCACCATGGTCTCGCGGCCTTCATGCGTTGCCGTGATATCCAGAAAGGTGATTTCGTCAGCACCTTGTTCGTCATAGCGTTTGGCGACTTCAACCGGATCACCGGCATCGCGGATATCCAGAAACTGTACACCCTTAACCACACGTCCATTCTCAACATCAAGACAAGGGATTATTCGTTTTGCTAATGCCACGCGAGTACTCCTTAGCAGTACTTATGTTAGAAGCACTTAAGCTTAATCCAATCGCTCAGCTTAAGGCTTTCCATCCCAGTTCAGGAAGTTTTTCAACAGTTGCAAACCAGCCGTATGGCTCTTTTCCGGATGAAACTGCACAGCAAATACATTGTCATGCGCCAGCGCCACATCGAAGTCGACACCGTAATTACAGGTGGCGGCTACTTGCTGACGCTGCGCGGCTTTCACATAGTAACTGTGCACAAAATAAAAACGGCTGGCATTTTCTATTCCCTGCCATAGCGGATGATCACCGTTCTGCATCACTTCATTCCAGCCCATATGCGGTACTTTTAAGCGCTCTCCGGCGTCATCTTTCAGATGATCGCCAAAGTAATTGACCGTCCCTTCAAACTCACCCAGACAATCAACGCCGCCATTCTCTTCAGAAGATTGCATTAATGCCTGAAAGCCGACACAGATACCTAAAAATGGCCGTCCCGAGCGAATCGCTTCAGCCACTTCTTTATCTACGCCCGCTTTGTAGATCTCGGCCATACAGTCACGGATAGCACCAACGCCCGGCAGTAATACCCGGTCTGCATTGGCCACTTGTTTTGGATCAGATGTCACCAACACTTCAACACCTGGCTGCACATGTTCCAGAGCCTTAGCAACGGAGTGCAGATTGCCCATGCCATAATCGATAACGGCAATGCTACTCATCTACAGAACACCCTTGGTGGATGGCATCATTTCAGCGGCACGCTGGTCAACCGTCAGGGCCATACGCAACGCCCGACCAAACGCTTTGAAGATCGTTTCAGCCTGGTGGTGCGCATTAAAGCCTTTGATATTATCGATGTGCAGCGTAACACCGGCATGATTCACAAATCCCTGGAAAAACTCCCAGAACAATTGAGTATCCAGGCGGCCGATAGACCCACGCGTAAATTCGCAGTTAAAGCTCAGTCCCGGCCGGCCGGAAAAATCGATAACCACGCGTGATAATGCTTCATCCAGTGGCACATAAGCGTGTCCATAGCGCGTCAGGCCTTTTTTATCGCCTACCGCTTCTTTAAACGCCTGCCCTAACGTAATACCTATATCTTCCACCGTATGGTGATCATCGATATAGATATCTCCATTAGCTTCGATATTGATATCAATCAGCCCATGACGAGCAATCTGGTCCATCATGTGCTCAAGAAAAGGCACGCCAGTATCAGCACTAAACTTACCCGTGCCATCGAGATTAATAGATACGGTGATCTGAGTTTCCAGAGTTTCCCGATTTACTGTAGCCTTACGCTCAGCCATGCTGACTCTCCGCTATTCAAAACTGTTTCAAAACATAATGGATCATTATATAACTACCAGAGTCAGGATGCACCGCAGTAGATGATTAACGTCATATTCACATAGGACGTGCATGCTATAGGTACTAGTGTTGATAGTTTTCGCCAGCGGTTATCTGCTGGACTTGAATGAAAATAAAAGGATAGAGGACATTATGGGTAAGTTAATTAAAATCGTTCTGGGACTACTGTTGGCATGCATCATACTGATTGCAGCGGGCGGTGCGCTATTGAGCGCTTTTATTGACCCTAATGACTATAAACCCGAAATTGAACAAGCGGCCCTTGATCAGGGTGGCATAGAGCTTAAAATTGGCGGCGACATCAGTTGGTCTTTTTTCCCACGCTTAAGCCTGGCCGTCAACAATATTGATGTCCGCTTTCCTCAACAAGCCTCTCTTGCCAATCTGCAGCAGGCGCAAATTTCTGTCCGCATCCCGGAATTACTCTCCGGCAATGTTCAGATGAACAGTATTATTATTGAGGGGCTGAACCTCAACCTGACAAAAACCAGCACAGGCGAGGTCAATTGGCAAAGCAATGCTGGCAGCGATGTCGCCACAAGTGAGCCATCTACAACAACAGATAACGCCGCTGCGACAAGTACAGCAGCAGAGCCTGCAGGCAGTAATCTTAAAATAGATATTGAAAGTGTGCAGATTATTAGCGGCACCGTGAACTATAGTGATGAACAAACGGCCCAAACGATTCTGCTCAACAATATCAACCTGAAAACAGGCCGCATCACCAATAACGCACCCTTTCCTATAAGCTTAAGCCTTAATGCAAAGCAACATCAGAATGCTAAGCAGGTTTTAGAAGCAGCCGCTCAATTTGATGGCAAAATCCTGCTCGATCTAAGCCAGCAACAGTATCAGCTGAAAGACTTTATCGGTGATCTGCATATTCAAAACGGCACTAACCTACAGGTTCAATTAAAAACCGATGCGAGCATCGACCTCATCTCCCGACAGCTGATTGTGGATAACTGGAATGCTGAAGTTGCCAATTTACAACTTAACGGCAAACTCAACATTGCTAATCTGGACACTCTGGAGATGAACGGTACTGTGACTGTTGCTCCTTTTGCGCTCAACCCCCTATTAACAACACTGGGACAGGCTCCCGTGCAAACATCAGATCAAAAAGCATTGAAGAACATTGGCCTGATTAGCACATTCAGTGGTAACGCCGAAGCGATTAACACCTCATCTCTTTCGATCAAACTCGACGACACCAGCTTTGATGGCAGCGCGGGCGTTGATCTTAAGACGGGTAGAATTAAATTAAAATTAGCGGGTAACAGCATTAATCTGGATGGCTACCTACCTGCAGAGACACAGCAAGCGTCTACCGATAAAGCGTCTGGCACTACCAGCGATAACGCATCCACCCCGGCAGGCGATCGTTACTCAAAAGAAGAGGTCATTCCGATGGAGCCGCTACAAAGCCTCAATCTGGATGCGGCTGTCAGCTTAAAGACAGCGACCTATCAGAAGTTTACCATGAGTAACATCGACTTTGCCGTCAATGCCAATAACGGCATTGTCAAAGCGGAGCGCATTAATCTGGACATGTATGGCGGAAAAATCCGTAACAGCATCACATTGGATGCACGCAAAAAACCGCTGCAAATCACTACAAAAGCTGCAATTTCAGGCCTTCAGATTGGTGACCTGCTCACAGACATGAGCGGTGAAGCGGCATTAACAGGAACGCTTAGCACGAATACCAATATCGTTTCATATGGCCAGTCGGTGCACAGCATCATCAACACGATGACCGGTAACGCCGATCTCAACGTCACCAATGGCGTGGTGAATGGTATCAACATGGCGCAGGAGTTATGCCAGACAATAAACAACCTGTCTGCGCTAGGCACTGTCCAGGCAGCTCAAACGGTCGACCAATCCACTCCTTTTGCTAAAATGGGCGGCAATTTCAACATCAAAAACGGTGTCGTCAGCAATAATGACTTAGGCGTCAAACTGGATGCAATGAACATCAAAGGCATAGGCGATGTGAACTTACCTCAGGCATTAGTCGATTATCAGTTGGCTTTGATTATCGAAGAGAACCTGTTCAAGAAAACCTGTCCCGTGAATAACCGTCTGGAAGGTGTAGAATGGCCAGTGCGTTGCAAAGGCTCATTTGATCTGGAACCCACCCAGTTGTGTAAACCCGACACTAAAGCGATTCGCGACATTCTTAAAAACGCGGTCACCAGTAAAATTAAAGAACAGTTCAACGATAAGGTTCAAGACAAGCTGGGTGATAAACTAAAAGACAAACTTGGCGGCGATGAAGCAGTCAAAGGCCTGTTAAAAGGGCTGTTTAATTAATCCGGACACTCCACCAACAATAAGTACCTCATGAACCCTGAAGAATTTAATACGGCCGTGCTGGACTGGTTTGACCAGTACGGCCGGCATAACCTGCCGTGGCAACAAGACAAGACAGCCTACTTCACCTGGATCTCTGAGATCATGTTGCAGCAGACCCAAGTGACCACCGTCATTCCCTATTTTGAGCGATTTATTCAGCGTTTTCCGGATGTTCAAACACTCGCCAGCGCCGATCAGGATGAAGTTCTACACCTTTGGACAGGACTCGGGTACTACGCCCGCGCACGCAATTTACACAAAACCGCGCAAATCGTTGCCAAAGACTACTACGGCGAGTTCCCGCAGACATTAGAAGCGCTGGAACAACTACCCGGCATTGGCCGCTCAACCGCCGGCGCCGTCTTATCTATCTCAACCGGCAAACGCGCCGCTATACTCGACGGCAATGTAAAACGCGTACTGGCTCGCTTTTATGCGCTGGAGGGCTGGACAGGCTCCACGGCTAACCAAAAAACACTGTGGGAATATGCAGAGCGCAACACGCCCCAACAGCGTGTGGGCGATTACACCCAGGCGATGATGGATCTGGGAGCCACCCTCTGCACCCGCAGCAAACCAAACTGCCTGCGCTGCCCGCTGCAAAACCACTGCACTGCACTAAAACTAGGCCGTAGTAGCGAGTTCCCACACCCAAAGCCGAAAAAGCAGATCCCGGTCAAACAAACCATCATGCTGCTACTCCAGGATGATCAACAGCAGACGCTGCTCCAGCAACGCCCACCCAGCGGTTTATGGGGCGGGTTATGGAGTTTGCCCGAGGTTGCTGACCTACGCGATGCCAATACCATCACAGGGCTTTCTCTGGATATAGACAGTGCTGAGCCCCTGGAACCGGTGCGACATACGTTCAGCCACTTTCATCTGGATATTACCCCCGTGCGGGTTCGCTGCAATAACCTTACAGACTGTGTCATGGAAGGAAATCCCACTCTCTGGTATAACATACAGCAACCACAGAACATCGGGTTAGCTGCACCGGTTAAACGACTGCTGCAGAAATACACCCGCACCAGCAAATAGATTTGGAGAGTTAGATGAGCCGTACTGTCATGTGTCGTAAATACAAAAAAGAGCTGGCTGGTCTTGAAAAACCACCGTATCCGGGCCCTAAAGGACAAGAAATTTACGAGACTATCTCCCAAAAAGCCTGGGCAGATTGGACCGCACACCAAACCATGATCATCAACGAAAAGCACATGAGCCTGATGGATCCTGCCACCCGTAAGTTCCTGCAGGAAGAGATGGAAAAGTTCATGGACGGTGGCGATTACGAAAAAGCGGAAGGATACGTCCCTCCTTCAAAATAATTGAGGCTAAGGTGTTGACAGCCCTGCGAATTAAGGGTTTAATACGCGCCTCTTGAGATGCCCGGATAGCTCAGTCGGTAGAGCAGAGGATTGAAAATCCTCGTGTCGGTGGTTCGATTCCGCCTCCGGGCACCAAGTACTACAAGCCTCGCAGTCAAATGTGGGGCTTTGTTGT